>CAYOFL010000187.1:0-1749 GCA_964403165.1 uncultured Ignavibacteria bacterium | reverse complement strand
TTTCACTTATTTGTCAAGCGTTTTTGTCCCTCCAAAAAGATAATCGTCCAAAGAATTTGTATAAATTTTGAACAGCAAATATCAATTTGGGTTCCATATAAAAAAGCCCTCTGGTTTGTGCCAAACCAGAGGGCTTCTGTTTTTCATAGTATGATGATCTGGGTAACTACTTCATCAGTGTCATCTTCTTTGTCTCTTGGAAACTGTCTGCTTGCAGCCGATAGAAGTAAATCCCACTGCTCAACTGAACACCATTGTCGCCTCTTCCATCCCAGAACAGGGTTTGCAGTCCAGCAGCCTGATGACCATCAAACAGAGTCTTCACTTTTTGTCCCAGCACGTTGTATATGGTCAACCTGACCTGACAGGCTCTGGGGAGATGGTAGCTGATCTTAGTCTCAGGATTGAAAGGATTCGGCTGATTCTGGAACAGGGCGAAACTCTTTGGAGTATTAGTATTATCAGCCCAATCTCCGGCGTCGCTAGCTATTTGAACCTTGAGGTGAACCTGCACGGTGTGATGAATCGGGCCAGACACCTCTTTTGCAGTTATGCTCAAGGTATACCAGCCGGTGTCGGTTTCAGTGGTGGTATAGATATTCAAGGTGGTGGAATTAGGTGGGATTAGGACTGCCTGATCGAACACTCCACTGTCTGGTGGATCTGGCAATCCAGAGACGAACAGTGAACAAGGATTAGCAAATCCAAGCAGAGAGATAAGCTCGACCGCATACCCCACAGCATGTCCAGCAACCACATACTGAGTGTTAGGATCAACAGAGAGGAGGAAATCAGGGGTGGGTTGACAAGAAACGCTTACCGTAAACTCGCAGGTATCTTTAAGTCCACAAGGATCGGTCGCCACCAGTCGGATGACATAACTTATGTCAAGCTCAGCGCAGGTGGCAAACCATTCTACGTGGCTTCCCACTATCATGGGATCATTGGTGGCAGGTGGATCGATATCCAAAATGGTGACCGAAACAAAATCTTCATCCGGGTCAGTCACAAAGAAATCGGTGCTGACAAACCAGAAACCGGGACAAACAATGCCATAATCTGGACAGATGAGCTGGGGAGGCCGATTGTAAACAGTTACCGTAAATTCACAAGTATCCTCGACTATGCAATCCTCAGTTGTCCTCAGACGGATAATGTAATCTCCATCCTCAGCACAGGTGGTTACCCATTCCACATGGTCGCCCACCACAGTTGGATTGTTTGTTGCTGATGGATTGATGTCTAAGAACGCTACCGTCGAGGGATCGCATTCTGGATAAGTAACGGTGAAGTAAGTGCTGACGAAAGTATCCCCCGCATGTACACTATCGTCTTCCGGACAGGAGAAGTCTCCGGTAGGCTCGTTGATGACGGTTACCGTGAACTCGCACGTATCCGCAAGCCCACAAGGATCGGTTGCTACCAGACGGATTATGTAATCTCCATCCTCGCTGAAGGTGGTAACCCACTCCACATGATTGCTAACTATGGTAGGATTGTTGTTGGCAGAGGGAGTGATGTTAAGGAAGGTAACCGGAGCAGAATCTCCATCCGGATCGGTCACAGAGAAGTCAGTACTGACAAAAGTCTGTGGAGCATAGACGCTGCCATCGTCCGGGCAGGTAAGCTGGGGTGGATCGTTATATACGGTCACCTCAAAATAGCAGGTGTCTTTGGCTCCACAACTATCCGTAGCCTCCAGACAGATGGTGAAGATATTGTTCGCATCAGCACAGTCAGTCTGCCACT
>CAYOFL010000186.1:0-4605 GCA_964403165.1 uncultured Ignavibacteria bacterium | reverse complement strand
ATACCGTGACCATCATTGTCCGCTATCCAGGCTAAATTCACCGTGTCGGAGCAGTCTCCTTTGGGTCGAGTGACTACTTGCTTAAACCCGCAGATGTCATCCTGGGAGCCAAAAGGACCATAAGGGTACTCATCCTCATGATTCACATCCGCATCGATGTAAAGTCCCATATACATGTCCTTTATTTTCCTCACTCCGATGTTTTTTACAAATAGGTCTATCAGCACGAAATCCTCAGCATATTCATAGCTCCAGGAGTAACTTTGCTGGGTGATCTGCAGACCGAGGGGAAAGTGCTTGCGGTTATCAAAAGGATCCGTCTGCCAGGGAGAAAGAGGAATATCAGCGGAGGTGTCAGTGTAAACTGCAATTATATCCTGCTCTGAGATGGCATCCGGTGAATAACAGGAGACATTTGGCCGAATGCTCCTTTCTCGTATAGCACCCGCCTCACCAGCTTCAGGCCAAAACTCGTAAATCCATTGCCAACCATCACAGCCCACGCTGGTATAAGGAAAATCATCCACCATAGCCCCGATCCACAATCCACCCTGAAAAAGGTATTCCAGACCCGAACCCGGAGGATATTCACATGAGGGGGCAGGTAATTCCTCATCCGGATTGGGATTGAAACAACCTCCCGGGGATTCATCTAAGTCTCTGGTCTGACTCCCAAAGAATCCCCAGTTGGTTACACACAGATTCATAAGACCAACCCTATGCACCCTCTGCTGGGCATTGGGTAAGTCTGCTGTCAGCTTGGCCGATCGGAGGAAATCCTTCTTTTCTTTTCCTTCCTCCTGCATCATGGTGGTTGCACCAGAAGGGGAGACAGAAAAGCACCAGAGGGTCATCCCAACCAGCGATAAAAACCCGATTAAAAGCTTAATCTTGCTCATAGATCTCTTCTCCTTATGTCTTCTTTCTTTTCTAAGTTTATATTTCCCAATCAGCATTTGGATCATATGCTTGACACATACAGCTCAATATCAACCACTCTTATTGCCCTTCACTCCTCAGAACCGAAGCCAATAGTCTTTACTGTTTTAGAAGTTCACGGAAAGACCCACATTGATGTTCCTGCCCGGTCCATAATAAAGCGGATTACTCTCGATCTCTCGACCTTTGTATACCACATTGTTATTGAAGGCTCCGTCGAAATAGTTCTGATCTGTATCAGGACGACCGGAGTTCCCATACACGGTGGCAATGTTCTTCGTGTCGAACAGATTGGTGACCCGCACCAGGAAGGAATAACTAAGCTTCCAGACCTTGAAATCCTTGTTAAATCTTAAGTCCACGTTGCTGATGGCGGGCATACGCTCGGAGTTGGGCAAGGGTCTCTCACCCATGCGCAACTGCATACCCGGATATTTCTCAGAAGGGGTGAAAGCGAATCCACTGTTGTATTGCCATACCACATTTACGCCCCAATTATCCGGCACCTTGAAGCCGAAAAGTTTGGGATGCTCTCCTTTCTGGACCCTTAAATCAAGATTTAAGGTTAGCTGATGCCTTACGTCCCAGTCTAAGGGAAATTCCTGAATGGGAATCTCTCCCTGCTCAAATCTGGCATAGTAATTGGATGCCTCAGATGAGCTTTTGCCATAAGCGAAAGCATACTGATAATTTATAAATCCCCCAATGTAACCAACGTATCCTTTATTCAATTCCATCTCCAAACCGCGTGTTCGTCCATAGTCAAGGTTCTCCCAGTAGTCGAACTGCTTGGGTCCAATCTTAAGCACATCCGTGTTCAACAGTCCGTAATAATCTTTATAGAATCCGGCCAAGGTCAATTTGTAGTTGGAGGTGACGGCATACTCCACTCCCAACTCATATTGAATCGTCTTCATGTAATCTAAATTGTAGTTACCATACTGGGCAACTCCAGTCTGAGTCTTTTGCATATACATCCAGTGAAGCTCAGGCAGTTGATAGAAGTGTCCATAGTAGAAACGCACCTTGGCCTTCTCCGCGATAGGATATGAAACGGCGATACGGGGAGAAAACTTCGATTTGGTATCTATGGGCTCCTCCTCTGTAGGGGTTTCTTCTTCCTTCATCTTTCTGATGTCACCGGACTGGACGAAGAAATCATACCGGAACCCCAGATTGGCGATCATGGATCCATACTCTATCTTGTCCTGGATGTAATAGGCTCCCAGAATTGGACGGCGGGTGTAAAAATCTCGAAATGCTCCTCGATTGGGCCAGGGACCTTCATCCGGTGGACCATCGTAGGTGTAGTAGGGATAGCGCAGGTCTGCAAAAGAGAGCTTGGCTCTTTCTAACTTCAGTCCGGTTTGGATCCCATGTTCCTTGCTCACCTGGCTGGTGAAATCGAATTTTATCTGGAGCCTGGTAGCCCTTCTATTGTGATAGTAACATCGCCGTTCATTCCCTCTATCATAGAAACCATCCACCCCATCCCATTTGCCGTTTTTGTTTGAATCCACATAAAATTCTCCAGGGTCCCAGGTGCCATTGGGGTAGTCGAATGTTCCATTCTTGTTTCTGTCTATGAAGGGAACTCCAGGGCTCCAGGGATCGTTAGGACCGTCCCACTTTCCGTTGTAGTTTAAGTCCTCATAATCTTCTCCAAAATCATAAAGTCCATTTTTATTGATGTCAACGTAAGGCTCACCTAAGTTTATGTCACCATCCACGTATGGTTCAGCATAATCTATTCCCGAAGATCCCCAAGCCTGGGGTTGCTTCCATTCGTTAAACTTGCCATCAGAGCCGCCCATCCCATCGTTGGGGTCATCCGGATCGTCGCTGTCCCAGTCAAATTTCTCTGCATTGTTCCATCTCCCCTCTCCCGGAAGATCGTCAACGTCAGGATCAAAATTGTCCCATGGATCGCAGACTCCATTCCCGTCCAGATCCACAAAAGGCTCTCCCGGATCCCAGACCCCGTTTTTGCCTTTGTTTATATCCTGAAAAGGCTCCCCTAAATTATACTGACCATCCTGGTTCACATCCAGATAAGGCTCGGCATCATCCCATTTCCCATTATAATTGGCGTCCTGACTGCTGGTGAAACGCTCCCAGTATTCGATCAGGGTGAAACGACCAGGATCCACCCCCCCACCGGGGTTGTTCGGATCTCCAGGTCTCTGGAAATAACTGGTAATGTACCGGCTGATCTGAAGCTCATAAAATGAGCTTTTGCTCACGTTATGGGTGAAAAGCAAGCTTAGAGAGTTATTGTAAGCTTCGATCTGGGGGATGGTGGAGGGAGTATAACGATATTGCCATATGTTTACCGCCCCCCTGGTCTCCTTTAAAGCATCCCCGCCGGATGGGTCAAAGTAGAGAGAATACCGCTCCCAGTTCTTCTGAAAAGTAAGAAGCAACTTCTTGTCGGGTGAAGCCTTATAGGTTAGCTTCAAAATGGTGGAATAGTCATTGGTCATTCTTTCAGGAACATCAAACCCCAAAACCCGGTCCACCCTGAATTTCTTCTGGGTTGTGGGGGTGGCATACTTGTTCACCTCATAATAGGTGTCAGTCTTATAAGCCATGGCTTTCAAATAATAGGCTAACCTCTCTCCCAAGAACTTGATTCCGATGGAAGGTAGAAATTGGGTGGTGAAGAAAGGGTCCGGTCCACTTAAGGAGACCTCCACCCGATCACTGTTAAGAGAGTATTTATTCAGCTTGGTGGTACCGAAATCGTCGGTAGTTATCTCCAGGTGACCCCGGGTGATCTTGCTTGAACCTTCCTTGGTTGCTACCTTTATCACCGAGGATTGAGCGTCTCCATATTCAGCTCTCCATCCCCCTTTCATGACGGTTATCTCCTCAATATCGGAGGCGGAGACGTTCATACCTCCAGTAACCTTTCCCAGACCACCCAGAATGTCTCGAGTCTCCACCCCATCTATAATATATGAAACTTCGCCTGCCCTTCCCCCCCGGATATGAAGTTCGTTGGCTTTGGTCACGAAGCCCACCTGGGTGGCAAGTATCTCGGATATCTCCTGCACCGGCATGTTCTGGATGTCTTCAGTAGAGATGGTTCTGACGCTGGCGGCAACATCCTTCTCGATCACTTTTCTTTTGGCCACCACGGTGACACCCTCCACCTCAATGGCAGAAGCTTTCAGCTTGAAATTGACCTCGGTGGTGCGATCAGATGTTATCTTTACATCTTTGACCGTTACTGAGATGTAGCCGATAATGGAGGCGGTGACCGAATAGGTGCCGGGAGGGACGTTGATGATGTAGTAGGAACCATCCAGACCAGCCATGTTCCCCATGGTGGTCTCATCAATCCGGATGGAGGCGCCAGGAAGCTCTGTGCCGGTTTGAGCATCAGTTACTTTTCCTGATATCTTACCGGTCAGGCCAGCGAAGGCTGGAACGCCCGACAGAACCAAGAAAACCAGCCCCAAAATAAAAATAGCCAACTCCCTTTTAGAAAAGCGCATCATTTGATTCACTCCTTTCTACGTTTATTGCAATTTCGTCCAGATTATTTTTATCATAAGGAAATTAACTTTCTCCTTCTCGTAATAAGTTAAACAATAACGCAACTTTATTCCCCATTGTCAAGAGTTTTTTTTTAATTGCTTAACAAAAAAATTAGCTTCAGAC
>CAYOFL010000185.1:1342-4668 GCA_964403165.1 uncultured Ignavibacteria bacterium | reverse complement strand
CCAGAAGCGCACGAAGCGAGACCTGCTCGACTGGATTGCGCATCACAATATCCAGCTCAAAAAGGGGACCCCGTTTTCCCTCGATGGACATGAGTACCTGAGAGAAATCTACACGGACCATCACCCGCACGAGGTCTATCGCAAGGCCGCGCAGGTCGGGATCTCGATATACCACGTGCTCAAGGCGCTCTGGATGTCCGATCAGTACGTGCTCAAATCTCTCTATTATTTCCCCACCGATGACGCTATCGCCGATTTCTCGGTTGACCGTCTCGATCCGATAATCAAACAAACCGAATATCTCAACGACCGGGTACAGGAGGCCAAAGAGGAGGGCGGCGCTTTTAATCGCGGACTCAAGCACCTGGGCCAATCGACAATCTACATGCGCGGGATGTTCACCCGCACTTCGGTTAAATCAGTTGACGGCGACTATCTGATCCTCGATGAGCTCGATGAAGCCAACCAGGAAAATCGTGAGTTTGCATTCGACCGGATCATGCATTCCTGGCTCCAGTGGGTGAGCGAGTTATCGCAGCCCTCTCTCCAGGATTACGGGATCGACAAAAGCTTCAACGAGTCGGATCAGAGATTCTGGCTGCTCAGGTGCCCGGCCTGCGGTCAACACAATTCGCTCGAGGAGGATTTCCCGAAAAATTTCCTGCGCGCTCGGGACCGCAAGGGCTATTACCGCGGCTGCCTCAAATGCGGCGCGGCGCTCGATATGGCCGCGGGCGAGTGGGTGCCGAAATATCCGGGCAAAGACAAGCGAGGCTACCACCTGAGCCAGCTCTACACTGAGATTTGCCCGCAGAACGTGGCCGATCCAGCAGATAAAATTATGGCGGAGCACCGCTCCGCGCGCAAAACAAGCGAGAAAAAAAGGTTCACGATTTCACGCCTCGGTTACCCGTATGCGGGGGACCGTCAGCCGATCACCGACCGCGTGCTCGATAACTGCGAGGCCAATTACGACCTGGGCCTGGAGGCCGGCAGAGCCACCGGCATGGGAATCGATGTCGGCGATACGATCCACGTTGTTGTCCGCGGTCAGGACCCGGTCTCCGGCCGGGCCCGGATTATCTGGATCGAGTCCACCGAGGATTGGGGCCGCCTGGGAGAGATCGCGGTGGAGTTCAAGGTTCCCGTTTTTGTGATCGATGCGATGCCCTACAAAGCCAGCGCCAAGGCTCTGGTGAGGGCGTTCCCGGGCCGGGGCTATTTGCAGTATTTCAAGGAGCGCGAAAAAATCACCGCAGAGGGCGAGTTTGAAAAGGAGGTCCCGGTCGTGCACGTGGACCGCACCGAGAGCCTGGACGATACCACAGGAGAGTTCCGTCAGCGCGACATCGAGATCCCCGCGATGGCCGGCCTTTGGGAGGAGTCCCTGGCCCGGGTCGAGGACCTCCGCGGCCAGCTAAAAACTCTGGTCAAAGACCTGGTTCAGCGGGCCAATGGCGCCACGGTCGCGGTGTACAAAAGCAATGTCAACAATCATTATGGGATGGCCGCCAACTCCGCGCGGATCGCGGAGGAGCTGGGGCCGCTCACTATCTGGGCCCCGGAGAATTACCAGAGCGCGGGGCCGCGCATAACTAAATCTCAACTCGATAAGGTCTACGGCGGATGACCCGAACTCGCAGCAGAAAACCGAAACTAACAGTCCAGGTGGGCAAAGAGATATCCAGCCCTCTGGCCGATAAATTTGCCAAACTGCTGATGGGGAAACAGCAGGTAGTGCCGGACAAAACTCTCGAGGACCACTCGACCGAGGGTTACGAATTATATAATACGATGCTTCGCAAAGACACCCAGCTCTCAATGTGTTTCCGCTTGCGCGCGCTCACGGTGATGGCCCAGGGCTGGCAGGTTCAGCCGGGCCCGGAGGACCCCGAGGACCAGGCCGGCCTTGCGGCCTTCGCCGCAGATGTGTTCGGGGATATCCGCAATTTTGATCTTTCACGCAAAAGGTTTTTCAGAGCGATCGCGTTCGGGTTCCAGCCCACGGAAATAATTTACAAACTCCGGGATGATGGGAAAATCGGCATCGAGCGGTTTGCCAACCGCAACCCGGAGCGGTTCCGCTTCGACGCAGACAACGAGCTGCTCCTGACCGGCGCCGGCGGTTTTGGCGGGGAAAAGATGCCGGCTGATAAATTCATGCTCAACACCTGGGGCTCGGATGAAACTCCCTACGGCGAGGGCTTGCTGAGAGAGATTTACCCGCTCTGGTTTTTCAAGGCCAACGGAATAAAGGAGTTGGTTCGATTTATCGAAAAATTCGGCTCGCCGTATTTATGGGCCAATTACCCGCGCGGCATATCGAAGGAGGAGCAGGATAATCTGCTCAACGCGCTTAAACAGATGATCGGCAATAGCGTGGGGATTGGCCCGCAGGGCACGGATTTCGTGGTCAATGATTTCAACCGCACGGGCGTGATCGATGTGTTCCGTTTTCTGATCGAGGAGTACGTGGACCGCCAGTACGCGAAAGCGATCCTGGGGCAGACCCTCTCCACCGAGTCCGAGAGCGGCACTCACGCGCTGGCAAAATTCCAAAGCAAAGGCCAGCAGCATATAGTCGAGGAGGATTCGCGCTGGCAGCAAGAGCAGTTGAACGAGGTGATCCGGATCGTAGTGGATATTAATTTCGGCGCTCAGCCGCGCGGGAAATACCCCCACTTCCGGATCGCCTACGAGGAGGAGAAAGACCTGGCCGCGTATTTCACCGCGATCGGTCTCGCGGTCAATAACCTGGGCCTGCCCGTGGGTGAGGACTGGCTGCGCGAGCAGTCCGGGATCCCGGCCCCGGCAGAGGATGACCTCCCGCTCACCGGAAAAAAGATGCCCGCGGTGCGGTTCCCCGCGATGGACGCCGGCGACTCTGAGCTGGATGAAAAACAGGAGGAGGCCAGCGGATTGTGAAATTCAATTAATATCTGATGTAGGGGCGAAAAATTTTTCGCCCCTACAGACGCCCTGTAATCGCCGATCTTTTTCACAAAACGAGTTTTGTAAGGCCAATTTACGTTTTTTGAGCATAAAGCCATTTGTAACTTATTGATATATAGCAACTTACAAACAGCGAAAACAAATTACAGCATGGCAATTTGTAACTGTAACAATATAACGACTTAGTATAAATATCGTGGGTGTGTGTTAGGTTAGCACACCTGATAAAATCGATTACAGAGCGCCTGAGCGCGTTCTGTGAGGGCAATTTCGAGAAAAATTATGAAAAAACAGGGTAGAAAATATCTCGGCAGCCGCCGGGCGAAAAATTTTTCGCCCCTACAGACGCCCTGTAATCGCCGATCTTTTTCACA
>CAYOFL010000185.1:0-1242 GCA_964403165.1 uncultured Ignavibacteria bacterium | reverse complement strand
GCGCCTGAGCGCGTTCTGTGAGGGCAATTTCGAGAAAAATTATGAAAAAACAGGGCAGAAAATATCTCGGCAGCCGCCGGGCGAAAATAATAGACAGGCACTACTCGCGCTCGCGCGCGGAGGGGATCAGAGTCTATGATAGCCTGCTGAAAAAACTCGAAGCCGGTCTCTCCGGAGCCTCGAGCTTCAACTGGATCGAGACCGGCTGGAACCCGCCTGCTCCCAAATATCTGGTCGAGCATGTTCACGGAGTTTTGCTTTCGAGCCGCCTAGTCGGCAAAGCGCTCCTCTGGCGGGATGCGCATCAGCGCGGGTTTTTCGAGTGGGCGGAAAAGCGAGAGGTCAGCGGGCTCGCCGAGCGGGCCGCAGCGCTCAAGTTCACGGACTGGACAGAGGCCCCGATAGCCGCGGACAGTGAAGCTTGGCGCTGGTTCCGCAAAAAAATTCCGATGACCGCAGACGAGTTCAAAGCGGCCTCGAGGTCAGCCCAGGCCGCGGCGTTCACGATTGCGAACACCGAGAATCTCAATCTGGTCAAAGCCGCGAAGGGCCTGGTCGAGGAGGCGGTGCGCGGCCAGATGACGAAGCACGAGTTTATGAAAGCCGCGAAAGACGCCTGGTCTGTCCTGGGCGTAACCAAGGCCGCGCCCTGGCACCTGGAAACTGTCTATCTCACGAACATTCACTCCGCGGCCAACGCGGCCCGGTGGAATGAACTGCAGAGAGACACCGCGGGTCTGAGAAACTTTTTCCCGAGCCTCCAGTTTCTCACTGTGGGCGACCAGGCGTGCGATATTTGCGCGCCGCTCGATGGTCAGGTGCATCCGCGGGATGATGGATTCTGGAGCACTTATTATCCGCCGCTCCATCACCGATGTAAATGCCAGGTGATCGAGGTCTCGGTGCTCGACAACGTGCGGCCCACAGAGCTGCCCGGAGGTCTGCTGCCTCCGGCCCCGGGTTTCGACCGCCCGCCCGCGCAGTTCGCCGCTGCGGATCTGATCTATAAACTTGTCGCCTGAAAACCTTACCAAAGGGCGACCGCCGCTCGCCCGAATCGAGGGGGATTTAAATGCCGGAAATCACTGACCAGGGAATCGACCAGGGCTGGTGGGATATCGCCCGCGCGGGAAAATGGAAAGGCTTTCTCGCTGGCGAGGTCGCCGACATCGAGATTACTCAGCGGGACCTGGAGGATATGGCCGCTGATTATTCTCCGAGCATCGAGGAAGCTGCGCTCAA
>CAYOFL010000184.1:0-4730 GCA_964403165.1 uncultured Ignavibacteria bacterium | reverse complement strand
ATGAATCCGTTCACGGTGAATCCGTCCAGGATGAATCCGTTCACGGTGAATCCGTTCAGGATGAATCCGTTCACGGTGAATCCGTCCAGGATGAATCCGTTCACGGTGAATCCGTTCACGGTGAATCCGTCCAGGATGAATCCGTTACCTTTTTGCTAAACGTCACGCACATCAAAGATCCGTCTGAAAGGTGTCCGTGACGAACAAGAGACCAAGATAAATCAGCTCGTAGGTCAAGCATGGCGGAGCCTGCTTGACAGACTCTCTAACCTAACGGGTACAGGAAACGGGTAAATTTCGCTTGACCGGTTAGCGGGCATCGCTATATTGTGCTCGTAGTTTAAATTGACGTTCTATGAGGGGTCATGATGAATGACCAAGTGGCCGAAACAGAGGCTGGCAGTACGTAGGCCAGGAGCCCTTTGCTCCTCACATTATTAGTTTGTCAAATGCCTCACGCATTCTACGCACGAGACCTTGTCGGAGGGAAAATGAAAAGAGTTACTCACAAAAGGGCTCAATTCCGCATAGTTGCGGTGGATCTTTTTTGTGGTGTTGGGGGTTTGACTTGTGGCTTAATAAAGTCCGGTATTAATGTTGTAGCCGGAGTCGATGTCGATGATAGATGTAAATTCGCATTTGAAGAAAACAATGATGCCCTGTTTATTCATAAGAGTATCCAAGAAATCACATCAAAAGAAATCCTAAGGCTATACCCCCCCGAAAGCTTTAAGGTTTTGGTGGGTTGTGCTCCATGCCAACCGTTCTCCAAACATACTCAAAAAGAGAAAGATAGAGATACCAAAGAAGATTGGGGATTGCTTTATCGTTTTCTCAGATTGATCAAGGAAGTACAACCCATCGTTGTTTCGATGGAAAATGTACCGCAGATAACCAAGCATAAAGTTTTCTCCGATTTTGTCGAAGGCCTCAAATCGATGGAATATAGCGTGAATTGGCGAAATGTCTATTGTCAGGATTACGGAATTCCGCAAAACCGAAGAAGGTTAGTGCTGTTAGCTTCGAAGTTAGGAGAAATAGACTTGATCGCTTCGACACACAAACCAGAGAATTATAAGACAGTCAAAATGGCTATCGGTAATTTGGAATTGATTGAAGCTGGGACATCATCAAGGAAGGATAGGCTACACAAATCGGCCGGTCTATCGGAAGTGAATCTTAAGAGAATAAGACAATCGACGCCTGGCGCTTCATGGCGGGATTGGGATGAGGATCTAAGAGCGGATTGCCATCGTAAAGAATCCGGGGGGACGTATGGTTCCGTTTATGCAAGGATGGAATGGAATAAGCCGTCACCTACTATTACCACACAGTTTTTTAGTTTTGGAACAGGGCGATTTGGACACCCTGAGCAAGACAGAGCCATATCGATACGAGAGGGTGCGATTTTACAGACCTTTCCCAAGAAATACAAATTCACACCGTCCAGTTCACCGGTGGAACTTAAGACATTGGGAAGGTATATTGGGAACGCTGTGCCTGTTCGATTGGGTGAGATAATTGGAAAAAGCATTATCAAGCATTTTAGGCAGTGTTATGAATAGTCAATCAAACCGCAAATTCTCGTTCGAGATTTCTTTGAGTGTCTTAAATCACTTGGGAAGAAATCTATACAGAAGCTTCGCAACCGTGCTAGGGGAGGCTATTTCTAACGCCTGGGATGCGGATGCCAGGAATGTATACATTTATATAGATAAGGGAAAGAACAGCTTTTTCATAAAGGATGATGGTGTAGGTATGACGGCGGATGATTTTCAAAATAAGTTCTTGAAGATCGGATATTCCAAAAGAAAAGAAGGAAAAGCTTCGCCAAAAGGCAGGCCATATATCGGTAGAAAGGGAATAGGAAAATTGGCATTGTTATCATGCGCATACAAAATCTCAGTCATATCGAAAATAAAAGGTGGGGATTATATTGGTGGAGCCATTGATAATTCGGGTTTGGATAAAGCCATAACCGAAGATTTAACGCCAAAGGAATATGAGTTGGGGAAATTGGAGCCTGTTATCTTTAGTCAGTACACAAAAGACCACGACAAAGGTACTATCCTTTATTTCGAAAATATGAAAGACGTGATAAAACATAGTTTAGATTTTTTGAAAAAGATCGTTGCTCTATATTTTAGGTTCTCTCTCTTGGATGAAGACTTCAATATATTTATTGGCAATAATAAAATCACTCATAAATACTTGAATGACCTTGCGTCAAAAACGCAGTTTCTATGGATAATAAATGATCTCAGCGATCCATATATTAAGAATCTTCAAAAAAAATTTGTTCCAAAGGAAAAAAAACAACTTGATATAGAAGGAAATTTTAAAGGCTTTATCGCCTCTGTCGAGCATCCTCGGTATCTCAAAATAATCACTACTGACGAAAAGATTGGTGTCGATCTTTTTGTCAATGGAAGATTAAGGGAGAGAAATATTTTAAATCACATACCCACAGCAAGGGTAGTAGAAAACTACTTGTACGGACAAATTCATTTTAACGACTTGGACGACGATGTGGATAGATTTACGACTAGCCGTGAAAACATTGTCAGTGATGATCCAAAATACAAAGAGTTTCTTAATACTTTAAGAAAAGAAGTTATAAGTAAAATTCTCAGTGACTGGGATACTTGGAGAAGAAAACACAGAAAGGATGGTGATCCGGAAAATACAAGTATCTCCACAAAAGAGAGAAAAGCCGAGGAACTATATAACGCTGTTTCCGAAGAATATATTCTTCCTAAAGATACAGAAAACAAGAAAAGGGTCGATGGTTGGGTTAATGATTTGGGTGCTGATGCCAGGTATAATTTTGCATCCTATGCAGAATGCTTTATTTCCGAAAATTTAATTAGAAAATTCATCCAAGAAAAAAGCATTAAAATAACCCCCGAAGCTAAAACGGAGGTAGAAATACGGAAAAAGAACGAAGCGCAGTTCAAAGGAAAAGGTGGTACAAGTATAGATATTAGAAAAGAAAATATCAATCTTAGTTATTTGTCTATGGACTATCTCGCAAATTTAGTTGACAAAAAAGACCCCCTAAAAGAAGCTTGTCTCTCAAGAGATGCGAACTCGTATAAACCAATCAGAGATGCTCTTATGCATACATCTCTTTTAACCGATTTGGCGAAACGAAAATTAACGACGGTTTATGAAAATATAAAAGGAAGGATAAGAACTCTGTTGTCTATGAAGATGAATAAGACATGACTCATTTAAAGAGAAACAAAAAGGTAATTGTTTCCTATAAGATGTCACGTGTTAAGGCAAAAGGTACGAGTATTGAAAAGATTATGGGTAGTGCTTTGTGGAGTGCTGGATTTCGCGGATACCGAAGGAACCTAAAAGGCGTTGTCGGAACGCCGGATTTCTGTTGGAAAGAACATAAAGTCGCTGTGTTTTGTGATTCGTCTTTTTGGCACGGTTACAATTGGTTAGAGCGAAAGAAAGATATAAAGGTGAGAAAAGGCTTTTGGTTTAGGAAAATCGAGGATAACATACGAAGAGACAAAAGAGTCACCGCCCGATTGAAGCAAGATGGGTGGAAGGTTCTACGGTTTTGGGATTTCGACATAAAAAGGGATGTGTCGGCTTGTGTTAATAAAATAGCCGCCGCTTGTCCTGAGCTGCGGTGGTAAAGGCGGGTGGCCCGCAGCTGTGCTCTGGGGCACCCCGGCGGACAGCATAATCGTTGTTACGTTGCACAATAGTATGAAGTTGATGACCAATTATTAAAGAGGTGAGTATGAATGTCTAATGACAAATGGAATACTCAATATGAACAGTTAAACCAGCGCTCGCGCTGGTATTCATCGCAGCTTTGGTACGTCGCATTTGCCTACGTTGGCATCCTGGGTTTAGGAGTTGATAAAATACCAAACTTCGAACAACCCCTTCGTAGTCTAGCATACCTTATGTTGTCAGTGTTTTCATTGGCTGTCTATGTGCACGTTGTCTCATTGAAATTCTACGAACGTCGAGCGGTACGCGGTATGCAGTCGATGGAGAATCCTGTGGTTTCTGGGGGCGGCTCCCCATCGTACGTAAGCTTTGGCTCATATATAAGGATTATGCTGCTTATCGGCAGCTATGCTTTTCTTTTGATTGCGACGAAGGATCAGCCTTCGTTCATAACATGGATTGCCATCGCTATTGTGACAATTCTCTTGGGTCTAGTTTCGCTTCATGATTGGAGACGCACTAGACCAGTGATAAACGCTATTCGCAAAAACATGAAAACCCGTAATAATGCGAGGAATGGCTGACTGGTTCTGCTGGGGCTTCATCTTCCGTCAGGTCTTGCCCGCCTCTGGCGGGTGTGACCTGACGAGCCCGGGTTGCCCCGCCGCTTGCGGTGGGCGGGCTGGTCACCCCTCACCACGCCACTTATGGTGAGCGTCGAACCATTTATGGTGAGCTTCGAACCATTCTGATACCTAACCCATAGTCTCTCTTACCACAAATAGCAAATTCTCAACATCTTTAATGGTGAAAAGGATAGTCCACCGTTTATTGGGGAGACGAATATTTTTGCATGCACAGACCCCCCCCTTAAGGAAGAAGAAGAATCATATGAACCATCTGATTGATACCGACGACGAAAAGGTCGCAGACCCTGAGCTTCGTCGAAGGGAAAACGCCACCCAATTGAAGTTCTTGGAAACCTTGATCGACAAGCTCATTAAAAGATTGGAAGAAGACTCTTATAAGCC
>CAYOFL010000183.1:0-4755 GCA_964403165.1 uncultured Ignavibacteria bacterium | reverse complement strand
GCAGGGTATTGTGCAGGATACTCTGTCCCCGGGTATCTTAATCCCGCCTTTGGGCGGGGTGGATTTGGAGTAGGCAGAGGAGGTTTTCCCCGGGGTGGGGGGAGAGGTCGCTTCTTTGGAAGGGGACGTGGCTGGGGGGGATTTGGCCTGGGGAGAGGTAGAGGTCGTGGTCGAGGGTGGTGGGGATTTGGCTTTGGACCTGGATTGGGAGTTCCATATGGGGCATATCCTTACGCCATGCCGCCATATGGAGGATACTATTAGATGAAAACCGTTACTATTAACTAAAAGAGAGGAGGTGACTGATATGCCAGGTGGAGACAGAACTGGTCCTTTGGGTCTGGGACCTATGACTGGTCGGGCCGCAGGGTATTGTGCCGGATACTCTATGCCCGGATATCTTAACCCTATTCCTGGGCGGGGTTGGTATGGAGCAGGCAGAGGTCGAGGATTTGGAAGAGGACGCGGTTGGGGGCGGGGAGCTGGATTTTCTGGCTATTCCCCTTACGCCCCAGCCTACCCACAATATCCTCCAGCCTATCCTCCAACATATCCTCAGCCCACAGCTGAGGAGGAAAAGAAGTTCCTGCAGGATGAGCTTGCTTCCTTAGAAGAGGAGATGAAAGCCATCCAGGAGCGAATGGCCGAGCTGGGAAAGCAGGAGAAGAAGAAGTAAAGAAACAAAAAAAAGGGAGGAGGGAAAAATCATCTTCCTCCTCCCTTCACAGAAAAAGAAAGGGGAAATTGTGAAGATAGCCATAACCTCTCAGGGAGACAATCTTGAAGCTTCAACCGATCTTCGGTTCGGAAGATGTGCCTATTTTATCGTCATTGATCCGAAAACAGAGAAATTTGAAGCTGTTTTAAATCCAGCCACAAATGCCATGGGAGGCGCCGGTCCCCAGGCGGCACAAACCATTTCTGACAAAGGTGCAGTGGCAGTGATAACTGGAAATGTAGGACCCAATGCCTTCCAGACGCTAAAAGCCGCCAACATAAGGATATATCAGGGTGCCTCCGGAACCGTCAAGGAGACTTTAGCAAAATACAAAAGCGGAGAACTGAAGGAATTCTCTAACTCTTCTGTGCCCGGCCATTTCGGATTAAGACCAGGTGGTCAAAATTAAAAAAGGAGCAAAAAATATGAAGGTGGCAATCTCAACAGAGGGTAATTATGTATCCCCTCATTTCGGACGTTGTCCAACCTTTACCATTGTGGAGATAGAGGGGAAAAATGTCCTAAGTAAGGAATTGGTGGAAAATCCCGGACATCAACCTGCATTCTTGCCTCAATTTCTTTCCGAAAAAGGGGTAAGCTGTGTCATCGCCGGCGGAATGGGAAGACGAGCTGAGGCTCTCTTTGCGGAGAAAAGTATCCAGGCCCTGGTGGGAGTAACCGGTCGAGTGGACGAGGTGATAGAAAAGCTGATCTCCGGGACACTCGAAGGAGGAGAAACCCTGTGCCAGCCCGGGGCGGGCAGAGGTTACGGAATTGAGAAGAGCGAATGTGATCATCCGGAGCACCATCACGATGATCCCGCTTGATGAATCCTAAGTATACTATATGGAATTGAAGACTTTCGTAAAACCCAAAGAAAGGAGAGATGAAAAATGCCAAGAGGCGATGGAACAGGACCTCAGGGTCAGGGACCCGGAACCGGAAGAGGTATGGGAATGGGACGTGGTGGAGGCAGAGGTAGAATGGGTGGCAACCGCCCAGGAGCAGGACCTGCGGGAAATTGCGTGTGTCCTTCTTGCGGAGCCAAAATCTCCCATTCGACTGGGACACCATGTTATGATATGACCTGCCCCAAGTGCGGAAGTAAATTGGTGAGAGAATAAAAGCAGATAGGGTGATTTTGGCAATTCTTGATATTGAGTCGATACCCGGCATCTGAGAAACAATCTTTGTATTTAGCCGAAGTAGGGGCGATTCCCCGCCTCCGGCGGGATGTTCCACATGAATCGCCCCTACACAGAGCGGCTTACTAGGAGAAAGATTTATGCCCATATATGAGTACCAATGTGAAAACTGCGGGAAAGTGGTGGAGGTTTTGCAGAAAAGCTTTACACAAAAAGAGTCCCCCGTCTGTCCCGACTGTGGTTGGACTAAGATGCAAAGATTGATCTCCTCCCCTGGCTCCATCGTGATGGGAGGTTCCTCCCCCAAAGGAACCACATGCTGTGGTCGGGAGGAGCGATGTTCCACCCCTCCCTGTTCTGAGGATGGGGTCTGTAGAAGCGATAGGTAATCAACCATCCAGAAAAGAGGGGAAAGGTGAGAAGGAATAATCTATTTGGCACAAGAGGCAGGAGAAGAGGTAGATTCATAAACCAGATAAGAGAGAAAGAATCCAACAGAACCCCAACTAACCCTTCAAGTCTAAATACAGAAGAAGAATTAAAACTTTTAAGACAGCGCGCCCAAGTTGTTTCCCAGCGGTTGGAGCAAATTAGACAACGGATCGAAGGTCAAAAGAAAGTTAGTCCACAAAGGTCTCGGAGTGAAGCCGTGGCTATTGTGGATGAAGAGGAATGTACAAGTTGTGGGCTATGTTATGAAGTGTGTCCGGTGGGGGCTATCTCAATGAATGGGGTTGCCAAGATCAATTCAAGCAAATGCACAGCCTGCTTAGCCTGTGTGAAACAATGCCCACAAGGAGCCATTGCCATTAAGTACCTCCAATAAGTAAAAATATATTTTCGAGAAACGTTTACTAATGATCATCTCCATTGCCAGCGGAAAAGGCGGAACCGGCAAGACAACCGTTGCCACGAATCTTGCTCTTTTTTTATCTAGCGAAAAATTGCGTCAGATACAGTTTCTGGACTGTGATGTGGAGGAGCCGAATGCCTATATCTTTCTAAAACCAAAGATCGAAAAAACCCATCCGGTGAACCTGCTTATTCCCGATGTTGACCAAAAGCGATGCAATTTCTGTGGCGAATGTGCCAAAGTGTGTGCCTACAATGCCATCGTGGTTTTAAAGAAAGAGGTGCTAACTTTCCCAGAGCTCTGCCATGGGTGTGGTGGGTGCAGTTTGTTGTGTCCTGAAAATGCGATAAGCGAAAAAGAAAGGGGAATCGGAGTCTTAGAGGAGGGAAAGGCAGGTCCAATAAAGTTCGTTCAGGCACGGCTCAATATTGGTGAGCCTATGGCAACTCCTGTAATTCGGGCGGTAAAGAAGGCTATTAGTACGGATGGCATCACCATCATCGATGTTCCTCCCGGAACCTCCTGTCCGGTGATTGAATCAATTAACGGTAGTGATTTTTGCCTTCTGGTGACCGAACCTACCCCCTTTGGTCTGCACGATCTGAAGTTAGCGGTTGAGCTTTTGAAAAAACTTGAGATCAAACATGGTGTGCTCATCAACCGGGCAGGTATAGGCGACGGGAAGGTGAAAGATTATTGTGATAAAGAGGGGATTCCCATAATGGCCCAGATACCTTATGATAGAGAAATCGCAGTTCTTTACTCCCGTGGTATCCCCATGTGGACCAGTGGAGAGCACTATCGAGAAATCTTTCGAAAGTTGTGGGAATCGATTGAAAGCAAAGTGAGTGTGAACAGGTGAAGCAAATAACCGTAATCAGTGGCAAAGGTGGAACTGGCAAGACCGTTATCACTGCCTCCTTTGCGGCTTTAGCCAAAGATAAGGTGATGGCAGACTGTGACGTGGATGCCTCTGATCTTCATCTTCTGCTCCATCCCCGCATAAAAGAAACCCACCAGTTCAAAGGAGGAATGAAAGCGATACTAGATGAAGAAAGATGCACCGGTTGTGGCAAATGTATAGAAGTATGTCGATTTGATGCCATCAGGGAGAAGAAGGGTCAAGGGTCAAGGGTCGAAGGGTCTGAGGGTCAAGTATCAAAGGGTCAATGGTCAAGAATCAAGGGTCAAGGTATGGTGATTATCGATCCGGTTGCTTGTGAAGGTTGTCAGGTTTGTGCTCTGGTTTGTCCCTTCGAAGCCATACAGATGGAGGAAAATGTTTCCGGGCAATGGTATGTTTCAGAGACAAAATATGGTCCCATGGTTCATGCAAGGTTAGGGATTGCTCAGGAGAACTCAGGAAAGTTGGTCGCCGTGGTCAGAGAAAACGCCAGAGAAATTGGTCAGAAAAATGGCTTAGAGCTTGTTATAGTTGATGGTCCGCCCGGCATCGGTTGTCCGGTCATCGCGTCGGTTACCGGAGTGGATCTGGTGGTGATAGTAACCGAGCCCACCTTCTCCGCCATCTCGGACTTGAAGCGAGTGCTCAGCTTGACTCAGCATTTCAAAATACAGTCGACAGTGGTAATCAATAAATATGATGTAAATATGGAAAACACTCAGAAGATTGAAGACTTCTGCCGTCAGGAAAACATTGAAATCGTGGGCAAACTTCCCTTCGATAATGCTTTCACTCAGGCTATGGTAGAAGGAAAGACAATAATAGAGCACTCAGATTCACCTCTTGTAGAAGAGATTAAAAATATCTGGGAAAGAATCCATGCCAGTGTAGCAAGTTAGAAAAAAATCAACCACAAATTCCTCTTGTTCTCGTAGCACTTAGTTGTCCTGATGCATTCTAAAGAGAAGAAAATGAAAAAAATAGTCTATGGACCGGTTCCCTCCAGAAGGCTGGGAATTTCTTTGGGAGTGGATATCATCCCTTATAAAAACTGCAGTTATGATTGTATCTACTGCCAGTTAGGGAAGACCACAAATCAAACCATCCAGAGGAAATCCTTGGTTTCAGTTGACTC
>CAYOFL010000182.1:0-4756 GCA_964403165.1 uncultured Ignavibacteria bacterium | reverse complement strand
ATCGAAATAAGCTAACGAGATAATAGTTTCAGGATTTTTATCCAGATATTCTTTAAAAGTCACCATTACATCACCTTTTAATATCTCATATTTCTTAATATGAGATAATGGGCTCTCACTTTCGTGGTAATTTAAAATTGATGTTAAATATTCTTCATAATTTTCAGTTACAGAAAAAGCACCGACTTTACTAACGTTTCTATCTCCATCCTTTTCATGAATGGAAGGAAATCCTTTAAATGTATCAAAACCTACAAGTTTTCTACTATAATTATACGGTTCATAAATTCCACGAAAGGATTCGAATAAAGCTAAGTTTTGTCCCCATCTTGTTCCAAACTCAATGATGATACCATGAATATTAATAATTTTTAGGTATAATTCATGCATAAATAAAATCTTTGATAATAACTGTCTGTTAATGTATAAACCTAAATTCTGTAAAATTTCATTTGGTGGTATTGGACTATTTTGAAATAAATCGAAAAATCTTTCTCGAGAAACCTTTTCACTTTCAGAAACACGATTACCAGTTGCTATATATTTTTTCGACATAACTAACAACTCCTAAAAATTCATTTTAGATATAAGATAATATTAATCGCTAATATTTTAATTTTCACTTTATTTTACCTTTTAACGGACTCACTGATTTACAATTAAAATAATTCTTTTCCATTTGGGCCATTTTTTTATTTTGGAAAATCTTTAAAAAAATTAAAATGAAAATTTTTTATTATGACTAACTTTAAAAAACTAGGTAGAAATGATAAAATTTATGGTTAATGCAAAGTTTATAAAGCCAGAAGTTTATAAATTGATGATTGTGCCCAAATTGATGATTTTATCTCTATTTATGGTGGAAAAAGAATATGTTTTGGAAAATAAGTATCTCTTTAAATCTTCATTAAAATTATCAAAAAAAATTATTGTATCAAATTCTTCAATAGTCTTACTCTCTTTTAACTACTCTTCTATATTTATATCTTCCTTGTTCTATTCGATTTCATTGGCTTTAATTTCTATACATACATAAATAATGGTGAAAGATTTTTATTGTTTGTTAAACAATTTAAGCTTATGAGTCAATTTAAGAAATTAGGTGAGAATGTTAAAATTTTCGGAACTGCAAAGATAATAAAACCAGAGGTTATTGAAATTGGAGATCATACTCAAATTGATGATTTTACTTTCATTTATGCAGGTAAAGGGGCATATATAGGTAGATATGTTCATATCGCTAGTTTTGTAAGTATAATTGGTGGAGGAGAATTCTATATTGGTGATTATGGAGCAATTGCAGCTGGTGCAAGAATTGTCACTGGCACAAATACTTATGAAGGTGGATATCATATGTCTGCTGTAGCACCAATTGAGACGCAAAATTTAAAAATTGCATTTGTGAGAATTGAAAGAGACGGATTTATCGGAACAAATGCGGTAGTTCATCCTGGTGTTACAATAGGAGAAGGAGCTATTATTGGAAGTAATAGCTTAGTAACAAAAGATATAGAACCATGGACTATAAATATAGGAACTCCTTGTAAGGTAATAGGAAAACGTCCAAAAATAAAATTGCAAAATACATAAATATCCCCATTTTTTGAATTATTAAAGATTTAGGTGTAAAATTTTTCTAATTTATCAATAATAAAATTCTGATCATCTTGTGTAAAATTAAAGGACATAGGTAAAGTCATAATTTTTTTGGATATCTTTTCTGTTATAGGCAAATCTCCTTCAGAATATCCAAATTTTTCTCTATAATATGATTTTAAATGGATTGGATAAAAGTAAACCTTTGTATATATTTCGTTATTCAGAAGATAATTTTGTATCTCTGTTCGATCTTCGGGATGATTGAGGAAAATGCTATATAATTGGTAAACAGTATTTGAATCATTTAGTTCCGGTATAGTTTGAAATCCTTGAATTTTTTCTAAATTTTTATCATAATATTTTCCTTTCTCCCTTCTAATTTTTATAATCTCATTTATTTTAGATAATTGAGCAATCCCTATTGCTGCATTTAAGCTGGACATTCTATAATTAAATCCCACTTCTATATATTCCATCTCATTTATATTTGAGAAATAATCTATCCCCTTATTTTCTACTCTTCCATGAGAACTTATTAATTTTAATTTTTGATAAATTTTTTCATCATCAGTACAGATCGCTCCACCTTCGCCCGTTGTAATTATTTTATTTTGACAAAAACTAAGCATTCCAGATGTACCAAATGTACCGGCCAAGTTATTATTAATTTTTGCTCCAAAACTTTCTGCTGCGTCCTCAATTAAGTATAAATTATAGTCTTCTGCAATTTCCTTAATAGCTTCGATATCTTTACAAACTTTACCTCCATAATGCACAGGAATAATTGCCTTCGTTTTTGGATTAATTTTTTCTTTTAAAAACTCGACGTCCAAACCTAATGTCTTTTGTTCGATTTCTGCAAATACCGGTTTGGAACCTGCTAAAATCACGCAATTAGCTGTTGCTATGAAACTAAAAGAAGGTACTATTATTTCTCCGGAAGTTAATCCGTGTGCTAATAATACTGAATGCAATGCAGAAGTTCCAGAATTAAATGTTACAACGTGATTTTTATTTAAATATTGACCAAGTTTAGCTTCGAATTCACTAATCTCTGGTCCAGTCGCCCAATATGAACCCCTTTTTATTACTTTTTTTATCATTTCAATTTCTTTTTGATCCCAATAGATATCAAAAAGTGGATATTTTTTATTCACCATTTTTTTCCATTTTTTAAATTAACTTTAGTTCAAGTAGGAACTTTCTTAATTCTTCTTTTGACAAGATTGGTGAATTTTGAGTACTATAATGAAAATCTTCATGTAGGATTACTTTTGAACTATTTGGTTGAAAGCGTGATGATAAATCCAAATCTAATTTTGGATCAGGATAAATGCAGTACATATCTTCAATTTCAATACAATTAGTGAATTCATAAGGAGATATTAGTATTTCATTCACTTTTTCTCGGATACGTGACCCGATTAATTTGATATTAATTGAAGTAGGATCTTTTCCGACTTTTAGAGTATATTCTTCGATAATAACCTCAACTAAATCTTTAATTTTGATCGTAGGCATCTTTAGTACAAATATCTCTCCTCCTTTTGCTATGATCATAGCTTGTAATACTAGTTTAACTGCTTGATTTATTGATAAAAAGAATCTTTTCATATTTTTATCTGTCAGTGTAACGACATCACCTTCTCTTATCTGCTTCTTTATCAGAGGTATGATTGAACCTCTTGAACCTAATACATTACCAAAACGGACACAAGAAAGTATAGTTTTTTGTGTGCCTTTTGCGAATTCTCGGGAGATTACTAAACGTTCTCCTAACATCTTAGTTGCTCCCATTACTGTTGTTGGATTGATCGCTTTATCAGTAGAGATCTGAATAAACTTCTTAACATTATGATTTAAACTATTTTGAATTATATTTTCTAAACCCATTATATTGACCCTCACAGCTTCCATAGGGTTGTATTCACTAATAGGGACGTGTTTAATCGCAGCAGCATTGAAAACGTAATCTACTCCCTGTATTGCTCTATTAACTCTTTCATAATCTCTAATATCTCCTAATAGAAATCTCAGTTTACTCAATGAATCCTTAAACCTTAATCTTGAATTCCATAACTCACTTTCTGAATTAGTTAGAATTCGTATAGTCTTAGGTTCATACTGCAATATTTGTGCTACTATCTCGGAACCAATGGAACCCGTCCCCCCACAAACAAGTATAATTTTATCCTTAAAAAAATCTTGAAAGTTCAATTTAAAGACGCTCTAATAAAAATCTAATTTAGATGAATATATTAAATATGTTATTTTTATTTTATGCAATTTTTAAGTATTGTACAAATGTTTAGTTGTCACTAATATGATCTTATAAACAAATCTTCGAGAGATGTTCCTACTTCTTTTATCTTCATAATTTCATAATTTCTTAATAAATTAAGGAGATCTTTATAATGCATTCTTTCTTTTAAACGAATAATAATCTTATTTTTTCGTTCTTCATTAATTTCAGTGATATAACTCTGATTATTTAATTCAGAAATTAAATCTTTTTTTTTGGAATTAAGGGAGATCTCAACTTTTATTCCAAATTCTGCTAAATCTTTAATTTCTTCTTGAGTTCCTATCTTAAGAATTTTACCATGATTAATGAAGGCGATCCTATGACATAATTTTTCGACTACTGATAAATCATGGCTCGTGAAAATGATATTACTATTGATTTCTTTGATTATATCAATAAAAAGATTAATAGTTTTTACATCTAATCCCAACGTAGGCTCATCAAGAAATAAGATATCGCGTTCTAATAATAATGTTCGGGCTAATGCGAGTTTCATTTTCATTCCGCTTGAGAGATGTTGTACATATTAACCAAGCCAATCTTCGATTCCGAGTAATTTTACCATATCATTGATTTTTTGTTGATAATTGGACACTTTATATAATTTGCAAAAGAATTGTAGATTATCATAAGCCGTTAATCTGTAATAAAGCATGTCGCTTTCTAACATTAAAGCAACCTTTGATTTGACTTTCTTAGCGTTTTTCAAGAGATGATAACCGTCTATAAGTGCGTAACCGCTGGTTGGATGGAGTAATGTGGTTAATATTTGGATGAATGTTGTCTTTCCTGCGCCATTCGGCCCTAAAAGACCAAAAATCTCACCTCTTTTGATGGAAATATTAATGTTAT
>CAYOFL010000181.1:0-4760 GCA_964403165.1 uncultured Ignavibacteria bacterium | reverse complement strand
GTAGGGGCGATTCCCCGCCTCCGGCGGGATGTTCCACATGAATTGCCCCTACAGCAAAAAAAACCAGAACCTAACTTAAGTTAGGTTCTGGTCTCCCTTGATTCTTCTGTTGCGTTATCAGGCTAACCCATATTTTCAATTATAGCAGAGGCGTATTCAGAGGTCTTAAGCTTGGTGGCACCGTCCATAAGTCTGTGCAAATCGTAGGTTACTCTCTTTTGCTTGATGGTATCTGCCATGGCTTTGTATATCCGCTCAGCCGCCTCTCTCCAGTCCAGATACTCCAGCATCATACAGCCAGAAAGGATAAGAGAGCCGGGATTGACCATATCCTTATCTGTATATTTGGGGGCGGTTCCATGGGTGGCTTCAAAAAGTCCAATGAAGTCTCCGATATTTGCACCCGGGGCCATGCCCAAACCACCTATCTGTGCGGCACAGGCATCCGATAGATAATCGCCGTTAAGGTTAGGGGTGGCGACCACATCGTATTCATCAGTCCGGGTGAGGATCTGCTGGAACATGCTGTCGGCGATTCGGTCTTTTATCACGATTTTTCCATCGGGCACTTTCCCGTCGTGTTGGCTCCAAAGCTCCTCCTCGGTTACCACCTTATCCCGGAACTCTTTTTTTGCCAGTTTGTATCCCCAATCCCGGAAAGCTCCCTCGGTATACTTCATGATGTTGCCTTTATGCACTATGGTGACCGACTTACGACCATATTCTATGGCATACTTTATCGCCTTTCTCATCAACCTCTGTGTGCCGGTGACGCTTATGGGTTTTATTCCGATACCAGAATCTGTCCTGATGTTTAACTTATATGTCTGGTTCAACCAGTTGATCAGTTTTTTGACCTCTGGTGTCCCTTCTGCCCATTCGATTCCGGCGTAAACGTCCTCGGTGTTTTCCCTGTATATGATCAAGTTCATCCTCTCCGGATGCTTGACCGGCGAGGGAACACCTTCAAAATACCTGACCGGGCGAACGCAGGCATAAAGATTTAAAACCTGACGCAGGGTTACGTTCAGACTACGGTATCCTCCTCCTACCGGGGTGGTTAATGGTCCTTTCAAAGCCACAATGAAGTACTTTATGGCTTCAAAGGTATCTTTAGGAAGCACCTCTCCATATTTTGCCTGAGCCGCCTCTCCGGCATAGATGTCAAACCAGACTATCTTCTTTTTACCATTGTAAGTCTTCTCCACAGCCGCATCCAGCACTCTGCGGGTGGCTTTCATGATGTCCCGTCCAATGCCATCGCCTTCAATAACCGGAATTATGGGATTATCCGGGATACTTAATCTATCTGCCTTGATCTCTATCTTTTTCCCTTCGGTGGGAACGGTAAGTTTATCGAACTTCACCATCATTCCTCCTGCTGTTGTTTATTAAATTTAAGCATCTTAGATTTCCGACTAATACAAACACAATGATGATTCTTCTATGTCGTTCTGAGCGTAGCGAAGAATCTGGGTCCCATAAGTGAGACCAGAAGGCTCGCAGTTAAGTAAACATAGAAAAAAGATGTTTCGCTTCGCTCAACATGACAATGAACATGACAACCTTTTGCTACTTTTACCGCAGGTCAATCTATCTTAAAATCCCCATGTTTCTCAATATGTGCCAGAAGACCACCATCGTTTAATATCTTTATCATCACATCCGGCAGTGGAGCAAAATTCAAGGTCTCTCCTTGGGTCTTGTTGACCACCGTTCCCTTTTCTAAGTCCACCTCCAGTTCATCTCCCACATTTATTTTGTCCGTATCGCAGATTAGCACGGGCAGCCCCACATTGATGGCGTTGCGATAAAATATGCGGGCGAAGGATTTAGCTAACACTGCCGAGACCCCTGCTAATTTTATGATGGTGGGGGCATGCTCTCTGGATGACCCGCATCCGAAATTGCTCCCTCCCACTACAAAATCACCTTTTTGCATCTTCTTGGCAAAATCCGGGTCGGCATCCTCTAAAACGTGCTTTGCCAGCTCCGGAAGATTTGACCTCAGATGAAACAACCTTCCCGGAGCAATAAGATCGGTGGAGATGTCATCTCCAAATTTCCATGATTTTCCAGTCAGTACCATACGAAACTCCTTTAATAAGGCTCGATGTCCGGATGTTGTTGTCGAGGCTCGTAACGAAGCTCCCAGACGGGAGCTCGTCTGAACTCGTCATTTCGAAACTCGATACTCGAAAATCTATTTATCCATTTAGGTGTTCCAGCTTCCAACTTCGAACCTCCAGCACAGACGTGCCCGTCTGGGCATCGATACCAGTTTCGCCAACGTTTACCGAGCTTCGAAAACCCATTTTCCTGAAATCCTCTTGATATTTTGCAGAGGAAAATCAACTTCGGTTCGGGAGGGGGTTGAACCCCCTCCCGATCAGGCGCCCAAATGGGCGGCTACCGTTTTTTTGCCTTAATAGTTTTTCTTTTGGTTTTCTTTTTGACCAGGAACTCTCGCGGGTCGGCAATCTCGCCGGCTATGGCAGTTGCCGCCGCAGTTGCAGGCGATGCTAAGTAGATAAACCCTTCTGTATTTCCCATCCTCCCTTTGAAGTTTCTGTTCATGGTGGCAAGACAGGCTTCCCCATCACCTAAGATTCCCTCGTGCACTCCCACGCAGGGACCACAACCGGGAGCCATGATTGCCGCTCCGAACTCCACAAAGGTTTTAATGTAACCTGCACGGATGGCATCTAAAAACACTGCCTTAGAGGCGGGAACAATTATCATTCTGGTTTTAGGATGTTTTTTTCTTCCCTTGATTATCTGAGCGGCAATTTTTAGATCCTCCAGTCTCCCATTGGTGCAGGTACCGATGAAGACTTGGTCAATCTTTATTCCCTTGGCTTCATGGATGGATTTGACGTTATCCACAGTATGGGGAAATGCCACCACTGGAGTAAGCTTGGACGCATCGATCGAAATCACCCTCTCATAGTTTGCATCCTTGTCCGGGACAATTCTTTTGAACTTGCTCACTCTTCCCTGTGTCCTCAGAAATTCCTTGGTGGTTTCATCTGAAGCAATAAGCCCGGTTTTTGCGCCAGCCTCCACCGCCATGTTAGAAAGGGTGAATCTTCCGCTTGAGGACATCTTCTGGATGGTGCTGCCACAGAATTCCAACGCTTTATATGTGGCCCCGTCTGCTCCTATCATGCCGATCAAGGAGAGGATCAGATCCTTGGGATAAACACCCGGTTGAAATTTTCCGTTCACCTCCACTTTAAACGTCTCAGGAACTCTTAACCAGGTTTTGCCCAGGGCGATACCCACCGCTACATCGGTGGAACCCATTCCGGTGGCAAAGGCACACAGTGCTCCACCAGTGCAGGTATGCGAATCCGCTCCGATCAAAATATCACCCGGATTAAGATATGATTCTGCTATGATCTGGTGGCATACTCCCTCTCCCACCTCCGAAAGACAGGCACCAGTCTTTTGGGCAAACCGTCTGATGGTGATATGATCGTTGGCCAGCTCTTTTCGGGGGGAGGGGGCGGCGTGATCTAAAAATAGAACCGTCCTTTTGGGATTGACCGCTTTCTCTAAGTTTATCTTTTGAAGCTGTCTTATAGCCAAAGGTCCAGTCCCATCCTGGGTCAGGCAGACATCTACGCCAACCAGAGCTATCTCGCCTGCACTCACCTCGTTTTTGGCATGACTACCTATTATTTTTTCGGCTATTGTTTTTCCCATCTTTTTCCTAACCTCTCAAGTGTTGCTCCCTTATCCGGAGAATCAAATTCTCATTTACAGTTTCATTTGATAGCCCAAACTTTTGGCTTGACGAATAAATTTAACATGAAATTTGCTTGAAGTCAACTGTTCTTTTGTGAATTTTTTCACTAAAATTCACTTTTCCCAGGAAAGCGGGAAGGTTTTTTTAGACAAACCTTTGGCGGATTGGAGTAGGATAGATTAAAGATAAAAAGATGGCTAAAAAAAGGAGACGGTCCAATTAGAAAAAGAGAAATTTCGTAAGGTTATTCTCGATATCCCAGATGCTTTTTCAAAAGCTCTCTTATCTGATCTGCCTTGAAAGGTTTTGATAGAAATCCATCAGCCTGTGCGGCAAATGCGTCGGATTTGGAGGAGTCGGTGCCAAACCCGGTGATGACCACCACTGGCAGATGAGGAAACTTATCCTTGATGGTGCGTAAAAGGTCCATGCCCCCCATCTTAGGCATTTTCAGATCGGTGATCACCATATCGAACGATTCGTTACCCAGAATTTTCAAAGCCTCCTCCCCATCCTGTGCCCCGGTTGCCTTGTAGGCAAAAAAATCCAGAATTTCCGAAAGCAGATTGGACATATGGGGATTGTCATCCACGATCAATATCTGATTAGTTTGAGCCATACGGTTTTTGATTCAAAATTTGAGGTTCAAAGACTTTTGATTCCACTGCTTTCCCTTGATGTTCAGTTTAATCTCCAACTTATTTTATCGGTTAAAAAAAACAGAATCTTCAGCTTATGCAAGAATTTTGCAAGAACAAATGTCGGATAGTCCCGCCGTTGGCGGGACATATTCGACCTACAACTTAATTAAGAACCTCTCCCCCTTGGTCCACCTCAGTGTTGGTAACGGACGCCCTCGTCCGTTCTCCCCCGCCTTTGGCGGGGGATCAGGATGAATCCGTTCACGGTGAATCCGTTCAGGATGAATCCGTTCACGGTGAATCCATTCAGGATGAATCCGTTCACGGTGAATCCATTCAGGATGAATCCGTTCACGGTGAATCCATTC
>CAYOFL010000180.1:0-4791 GCA_964403165.1 uncultured Ignavibacteria bacterium | reverse complement strand
TAATTTTTAAATGCTGTAATGTGAAATCTACCCTCAAATGAATGTTTATATATTAAATAAAAACTAAAAAAACCAGGTGGTATCATAAAAATATATATCCAATCAATCAATAAAGTACAAATAATAGAAATAATCATAAATAGAAATATTACTATTCCAAAAATTTTGTCGAATGTGTTCATTATTCTTATCAACTTTTTTTTAGTTCATAAATATCTTATTAATTAGTCCAAAAACTAAAATTTAATTGGATATATATATTTTTGGGTCCGGGACCTTTAATTGCAACAAAAAATAATCAAATTTTTACCATTTTACCCGACACTTGATATCTTGATAATTGGGGTCTTATGCCATAGTGGTCTTAATTATTTTGGAAAAAGCGATGTTACACTCATTATCGCCGAGGTGTGTCTTTTCTCTCGCTACTTCATAGAGAACTTTCATATCTCTTTAAAATTAAGTGAATCCAACCGAGTGTATTTATGAATATATTAGCAGTAATGTCTGAATCTTGAGGTGTGGAATGTGAACCGTAATTTGATAATATTCCGTAGATTTTGTAAACTGTTGTTCGTTCAATATGGATATCTTGTTTGTTATCTGGTGTAGATTTTAATACCTCGTGGAGTTCTAAAATCTCGAGATTCTTTATCATGCTTTTTGGTTTTTTTCCTACTTTTGTAACAATTCCTTTCACTAATCCTTCTAACACATTACGAATTAAAGAAAGAGGTGCCTTTCGTTTAGAGTCATATAATTCTAATGCTTCGTCAAAATCATTTATTACAACGGTAAAGGAATGTTTTTCTAACAATTTTTTGATATCTTTTAATTGTTCTTTCAAAATATTAATAATTTTTATTTCTAAAGCTTCCTGTTGCTCCTTACATTTTTGATTGTTGAAATCTTCAATTAGTTTGTTTGCTGTCTTACAAGCTTCAATTCCTATCTCTTTAAGATTTTTTAATTCATTTATTTCAGGTTGAACGGAACCTGAATCAATGAGGTTGTTAATCTTTTCCAAGGTTTCGGGTAGTTCTTTAAAATTTTCTTGATATAAATCTCTTAACTCTTTTGTAGAAATCTTATCTAATATAGTTCTAAATACATTTAGAGCTTGAGTGTAATTTCTAAAACTTTGGAGATAATTCTTTAATTCGTCATTTATTCTACCTAAGACTAAATAATTATCAATTTGTAATTTCAAATACTTAAATCTTTTACTAAACTCAAGAGATTTCCCTGCAAATTCAATTGATCTACCATATTCGCCCGTTCTTCTGTAAATCACTGCTAAGTTATAATACGCTATACAAATTTCTCTATAAATATTATCTTCTGAAGCTAATTCTAATGCTTGGAGTGTTAATTGTTCTGATTTGTCATAATTTTCTTTTTTAAGATAAAATTTTCCCAAGTTTAGTAGTATAGTGATTTTACAACCTTTTAAGTGGTTTTCTTCGCTATACTCTAAAAAATAATATAATAATTCTTCTTCTATATCAGAATCCTCAAGGTTTCCTAATAATGCTGTTAGGTTGATAAAAAAAGCAAGTATTCTATCTGGATCTTGGATATTGCTATAAGAACTTAAGGCGAGATCTATATATTTTTTGATTTTGTCCAAATCTCTAAATTCTAAATATAAATCCGCTAAATTTCTATAAATTTGAGCAATTTCAATATAAATCTCATTCTTTATACTTAATTCTTCCGCTTTATGGTAATAGTCCAATGCTCTTTCTAAATCTCGCTTTTCTTTATAATAAAGTCCTAAACTTGACAATCCTATTATTTGATTAAGGATATCGTTTAAAGATTTATATATTTTATATGATTTAATGAAAGATTTTAGAGATTCTTCTTGATTTCCCAATTTCATATGAACTATTCCTAATCGCTGCGATGTAGCAGCTTCTAATTTGTCATTTGGAAAGATCTTAATGCTTTCTAAAATCTTTTCCAAAATTGGTAATGCTTCTTCTACTTTTTCGTCATCGAGATAACATTCAGCCATCAGAAAAAGTGTCTCTGCTGCTAAACTTTCTTCATTGTTTGATTTATAGTGATTGTATAATTTTTTAGATATTGCAATAGTTTTGTCAAATTCACGATTCTCCTTTAGTTTAATAGCTCTTTTATAATCCTTAATATATTGTTTTTCAATGTCTTTCTGAATTTTCTTCATTGTGAATTTTAAAATTTCTGTAATGTGTTTATTACTTAATTTTTGACTTGATCAATAATAAATTTAACAGAAATAAATTTTTTTCCCCATTTTACTCTATTTTCATTATTTCTTATTTTTCAAGAGCCTATCTAATTTCTTATCCATTGAGAAAAATATTGGATCTGGTTGCTTTTCGAGAAAATAATTAAAATCCCATTCTTCCATTAGAATAGTTTTTATATTTTTTCCATATTCAACATAATAGTTGTAATATTCGTCGTATTCCTCTGGAAATGTATAATTTGCTTCATACACACAACTTAAACTAAGATATAAGAGTTTCTGATCTTTAAGTCCAATATTTCTCTCAATAATGTCATAGAGAAGAGAATGTCTGTTTTCTAAATGCGTTCCATAATTGAATATATCATGAACTATTTTAAATTCAAAATTCTTGTTTTTTATTATAATTGGAAATGCACCTGCTTTAAAACCTAATTCTATTTTAGTACCTTGTGGAACACATATATTATTAAAAAACCTCTTTTTCATGAATTCTTTCATATTAATAGAAAGGCTAGATAATAAGGAATCACTGGGTAAATTAGGAATTTCTTCAAGAGAGATCTTATCCAAAGGTATATTAAGCTTTCCATACCTTCTCTAGTGAGAATATTGAGTAAATTGCCAAGTTCTATAGAAATTTTTACAAAAGGAATACAGGTACGCATATGGAATAATTTCTTGAAAGAAAGATTGGATTTTATCACTATCCGATCTTATTTCCATGCTAATTTCTGGAGTAATCTCGGAGAGAAAATCCCATTGTAAAAATCTTAAACCTGCCAACCTATTAGAATCAAAATATGCAAGCTCTAATTCAGGTATGGTTAAGCTAAGAACAATTTCAAAAGGGTAAAAGATATTAATTTCCTCTTCTTGAAAAAGGAATTTTAATTGGGAATCAGATATAAGTCTCTTATCATGCGGAGTTTTAATGTAATATATTCTATTTTTTATCTCATGGCTTTCTTTTGATGTAATATACGCATAGGGTATATCTTTCTTTTTTTCTACATGAATAATTAAAAGATCTCCTTTTGGACAGGGTAAAAATTCAATATTATAGTTTAGAACAGGGCTGATACGAGATTGAATGATATTATTGATTCTACCTTTATCCTTATCGACATCAAAGATATCCTTACCTTCAAATTCTCCATTATCATTTAAACCAATGATTAATCTTCTCCTGAATGGTTAGCTAATGCTACCAATTCTTTTGCCATATCTTTTTGACCGTCTCCCGTTCTAATTTCCTCTGATTGCTTAAACTCAATTTTAATCCTTTCTAAATCCTTAGTATCTAATAGATCATTAATTTCTTTATATGTAGTCAAATGATTTCACCATAGAATTTTATATCTCAAACTAAATATAGAATCGGCAGATAAATAAGTTTTTTGGTAGGAGGGGGGGATACAAAGCTAGCTTTCGCTATATAAATTCTATTTAAATTTCTTAAGGTACTACTCGATACCATTCGTAGATTTGATCTTTAAGAAATGAAATGATTTTGTTAACAGAATCATAAGCCTTTTCAACATACGATTTATTTACTTTATCATCTTCAAGAAATCCATGGATTATTTTATGTCTTTTATTTATTATCTCTTGAAGAAAACAAAGTTCATTATTCATTGGTGTTAAATCTATAGAAAAAAACTTTTTAAAACACCATCTAACACTTCCCTTACCCCTTATCGATTGAAAATTAATTATTGAAAACTTTTCCATAGATTTCAAGATAGTCTTCTTAAGAATTTCATAAAAACCGATTTCTTCCATATTATTTGCTAATAATGAAAGTTTATATTGATTTAAGATTCTGAGACTTTTACATATGTTAAAGACATAATGCTTAAATTCTATTCTGCTCCATTTTTCGAACTTTTCACGATTCTCTTTCCCAAAATACCACTTCTCATCTCCATAATATAAGTTTGGTTCAAATTTTTTATTATCTTCATCTATTTTGACATTAAATTCTTTCAAAAGATCTTCATTAACAGTTTCATCAATCGGAAAAAACCATATAATATTATTGTTGAAAAAAAGGTCTTTCGTAATATTCTCAAAAGCTGAAATTAAGAAGACAATAGCTACGGCATTATGTCCATCCCTAATCAAATTCTTCACTCGTTTCATATTAAATGAATATGCGTTTTCATTTTGTATTTCTTCTATAATCTTCTGTACCTTTTCCTCAGCAAATTCTTCATTATCATAAAACTCATAATTCAACCAGAATTTACTAATAAAGAAATAAACTTTACCTTTTTTTGGTTTATGAGTTATTTCACATTTAATATCGCTTTGATTCTCATCAATTAGAGAAACACCAATTATTTCATCCCTTAAATGGAAGATATTAATAGTAGGTTTATTCTGAAATAGATGTATATTTCTATTATTTAATTTTTTAATTATCTCTTCAACCAGTTTAGTTATTTTACTTTTTAGATCTTCAGGAGTTATATTTACTTCTTGAGTCATTGTTAGAATTAGATAATCAATTTTAATTTTAATTAGTATACCTAATTAAAGTCATTATTAGA
>CAYOFL010000179.1:1652-4868 GCA_964403165.1 uncultured Ignavibacteria bacterium | reverse complement strand
TATCCTTATCTCCTTTATAGATTCGATTATAAACACTCGATCTCAACCGGTTTGAAATTATATGCTTATCACTTCCGAACATCCCCCTTAATCTGTTTTTTGCATCTGTCTCAACATTTTTAGCGGTATCACTGACAGCCTTACTAACCGCTTTATCGGCTTTCACTCCGTAGCGTTTAAAGTCCCTCCTGAGTTCTTCTGTTCCTGATATTTCTAAACCAATAAATCCCATTATGCCTCGTATTTAATACTCCATAAGTTTTTCCAGTCCGTATCTTCTGCCCCGGCAAATCCAGTAGGCGTAAGTGTCTGATCCAGATTCATTGCTCCACTTCTTACCTGAAACCGGAACGTATCAATATCGTCTGTCATTACATTAACAGAATCATCTTCACTGGCTGCTGCTGTTATTAATCCTTTGCCATTTACTGTTATAGTAGCTTTGGTAAACGTTCCGATATTTGAGTTAACCGTTGCCAGTGTTAACGCCCCTGATCCCGTAGCATCGCCTGAGTGAGTGGCATTTGTCACCAGTCCTGAATATAGCGTGTTAACAGCGTTGTTGCCCGAGTTGGTTCCTGACGTATTACCTAAGACAGTCTTTTGAGCAGGTGTAACAAAGACCCGTGTTCCGGATTCTGTTATCTGATCGGCAGTATAATCACCCGACTGTGCTGTCACTGCCCCTGTGCGGGCAAAGACAGAATCAACAGCCGATGTTGGTGTAAGTAATTCAATCCAGTTACCGAGAACAGAAGGCGGCAAAGTCCCAAGAATATATGACTTTGACTCATCTGTACGAATTGCAACGTTACCAATAATAGCCTCAGATAATGCAAGCATCTCTACTTCGCTCTCTACAACATAAGGAGTTGTTATCACTATCGCCGGAAGTTGCCCTGTGTTGATCTTACCGCCTGCATCTAAGCCGGGATAACCAAGTGCCACGTCTTTATTAGCCTGATCCTCCGGGGTAAACGTCAGTGTGTCCTGCTTTGATGTTTCGAGCGTATAAAGCTCCGTGAACATACTATTTAAGTACCCCCGAATTGTTGACCAAAGCCCTGTACCTATTGTTATCTTTGCCATTATATTTCGTCTAAATATGAACTTTCTGATAAAACGGTTGTATCGTACAGATAATAAATATGATCATCCGTTGTTGACTCGGATACTTCCCCCTCTTTTGTTGCTGTCAAAACAGATACCTCTGTAAGAAACGCACTACCGGGATTCTTTGTCATTGGCCTGACCGGGTAAAGAACCAGGTCACCATATAAAAATCTTATTGTCTGCGGGTAGTTGTTATCCCAAAACTCAATTTTATAAAGTGTTTTACCGACCAACTCGTCATCGGTGACGTAAATAGAACCATCAATCATTGTTACCTTTGCCCGAATAGTAACACCTGAATCCCAACTCTGGATAACATTACCTCCGGTTATAGTCTCGTACTGAGTCTGAAGGATTATGGTTTTATCTAATTCGCCTATCTTAAACATTTGTACTGATTGAATTTAACATCCGTACCGTATCAAAAGGAAGTGAAGCTATATTTGCGTTCATACCGTCCTGCCGGTAAACAAACAACATCGCTGCTATGCTTTTAATACACTCGTTTGCTGTCTTATTCGTTGCCCCGGCCTGAAACGTAACCTCCATATACCAGGATGTTGCTGTCGAACCAACGCCGATCGTTCCGATTACATTGTCAGGCTTTACACTGACCATCTTTAATCCTTTTTGCTGAAACGTTGTACTCGTTCCGTTTATCTCGCAAGTAATAACAGGATCAGATAAAACAGGTGAAACAGGTAACTCGAACCATCCCTCATAAGCATCTTCTTTCTCAAAATAAGCCTTATAAGACTTTGAAACCAGTGAAAGTCCTGTGTAAGCCTCCACAAACTCACGCGCCTCGGTTATCTTACCATCAATAAGATCATCCTGCGATGTCTCTGCCGAAGGATAACCCATAAACAGCTTAACGTCTGCATGTGTTACTGGTTCAGTAATTGAAGATGTCAGGACGGTAAATTCCATTACTTTTTCGCTTTAGTCTGTCGTTTAACCTTGTTTTCTTTTGTTTCGGGTTTTGCTTTCTCTTCTTTTTTCTCATAGATGATAGCCTCCCCCGCTTCGATAAGCCTTGCGGCATAACGAGTAGTTACTTTCCTTATCTCTCCACCTTTTAGGATTTGTACCTGTATCATAATTGAAAGTTTAAAAAGGAGCGAAGCGCGCCCCGCTCCCTTAATTAGTTATTTATAGACATACTTGATCGTGAGCGCGGTAGTATCGCCGGCACCACCTGTACTGACTAATTGGTAGTTTTTCCACGGCGTATCTTTCACGACCCAGGTACATACTGCTGCATCCAAGACCGTTAAAGTGTCATTCGGAAAAGCAAGTATCTGACCGTTCTGCTCCACGTTCGGGAAAGCTGTATTGTACGGAAGTGTATTGTTGAGAGTATTATAACTCACTCCGTCCACTGATCCCTGAAGTACAAGCGTCCCTTCGGATGTACCATCAACATTAGTGCAAAGAACCTGAATAGTAAGCAGATGCTTTCCTGAAAAGGTTGTCGGGAGAACGGCTTTCATAACTGTAACTCCTTCGATCTGATCTGTAGTTGTCTTAACGGCTCCTGCCTGACTGTAAGCTGCAACTGTTAACAGTGCGATGCTTAAAATTAAAATTAACTTTTTCATATTACACTGCTCCTATTGCGTCAAGTATATCCTGAATGTCATCATATACAAAGGCATCGTAATCCGGCACCTTTATCCTGTTCACAGCACGTACCGAAGCGGTAATGGTTTTCAAATCCAGTTCCGGGTCAGTTGAATCCTGATCCCAAATCTTGATCTCAATACCCCGCTTGATAAATAGAGCATCCTTTGTCATGTCGCCGACAAGTATCTCGCCCTGTGTGACAACACCTGCTTCAACAACCCTGCATCCGGCTACCGTCCTGCGGTCTGGCCCCAGGAAAGGAGGAAGCAAGTAAATACCATCAGAACTCTTTGGAAGGTCCATCAGTGCGGCATCAATCGGATTAACCAATGCTGTCAGTGGCCCGGTAAAGTATAAAGCCCTGATCTGAGCAACGGCACTTCGGATAGCATCAATTATATTAGGAGTTATAACCCCCGTGATGCTGGCCAGTGAATAAGCTGCTGCAAATCCTGTGTCGGTAATCCCCTGAAGTGC
>CAYOFL010000179.1:0-1552 GCA_964403165.1 uncultured Ignavibacteria bacterium | reverse complement strand
TCCCCCTGGTAACTAAGTCCAGCAAGGTAGGCATCCTATCGGGTGCTTTTCCTACGCCCTGTTCCCGGAAAGGAACGATAACGGCTGTTGCCAGTGCTGAGTTTGAAAGCTCTGTTGCTTCGTCAATGGTTGAGGCTTTAATCTCAAATGTGCGCTGGCCGCCGTTCTTTAGTTCTGCCTGCACTGACTTATCTGTCAATGCCTTTTTCATGTCATCAAACATGGAGGTTTTCACTCCACCCAGCTTCTGGGACTTTAACTCGAGCTGTATAGCATCCATCTGCTCTGACAGCGCGGTATAGTCCTTTTCGGCCTTTTCCTGTTTTTCGCTAAGTTTCACGATCTTTTCGTCATCAGCTTTTTTCTCAATAAGCTCCTTAAGCCCGACTTCGGACTCCTTGATCTCTTTGAGCGTGGCCTGAATCTGATCGGTCAATTCCTTAACATCTTTTTCTATCGCCATGTGTTTAACGTGTTTAAAATGGTTAATAATATCTCCTTTGTCTCTGTCGGCTCATCTATCTGTTGAGTGGAGTTATCCGGCTCAATAACAGGGAGTGACTTTATTATATTTTGTATTTTTCCTATCTCTGCTTCAAACTGTTCACAGGACTCGTCTGTATATTTGGTATTCTTTAATGCTTTATTCAGAGCTTCGAGTCTTTTGTTAAGTTCTGATATTATCTCTTTAGTTTCGCCTTTAGCACTGACAACTTCAGTCAATGAATTGGCCCCCCACGTAACAGATGAATATTCCCATAACTTTAGCTCTATAAGTTTGCGGTATTGAATCTTTCCGTCTGTATCCATAACATCTTCCTGTTTGACGGTATTATACCCGATTGAAAGCTCAGTTATAATCTTATCAATATGCTGCTGAAGTTTATCCTGAGAAAATGAATCCTTCCCGAATTGAGTCTCAAAATACAATCCTTTGTCATCTTCTTTCAATGTCTTTGGTATTCCGATAGGTTGCCATGAGTCATGCTGCCAGAGATGTTTAATGCGCGGCTTTGCACTTCCCGGCCCTCTTTCGGTTATTGTCTTTGTAAAGGCTCCCGGAGTGATCATATCACCGTCTGAATCTATATTACTGAATATCGAAGCATAACCGGTGACAATCCCGGACTTTTCATCTGCATCTTTTAACTCAAAATTACTTTTAACTTGAAAGTTCATATCCTTATTTTTTACGTTCCTGTATCATACTGAATAGCACACATGCAATTAATAACTTCTTCGGCCAGCGAACAGTCAGGATCACCCGGATGCTGAAGGCTTGTTGACCTGTTGTAATTGTAATCCATCTCAACCGGGCCTAAGGATTCATAAAGCAAATGAGAATCCCTTACTCGCGGCGATCCGTATCCACTGGTTGACCATTCCTTCTTTACACCTTCTTTGTTTTCCTGTGCCGCCTCAAAGCTCCCGGTATTGCCTGCACTGATTACTTCTGTTCTCGCTATTCGTTCCGCCTGCCAGTTTTCTATCTCCGTTATTGCATCACCTGATAGATTCTTAACCATTCGTTTTCTTATCTCAGGTATTGCCA
>CAYOFL010000178.1:0-5085 GCA_964403165.1 uncultured Ignavibacteria bacterium | reverse complement strand
TCTTTACTTATACCTCAATCAAAAAGTAAATTTACACAACACAATTTACATAGACGTACATCTTTAGAGGGTAGCTGATGAACTGCCTGTAACGAGGCGACGATGCGAGACTTAGCTCAGATATTCCAATATCAAGGAGATGGTTTTCTTTAAATCCTTACGATGGGAGATGATGTCTAAAAAGCCGTGCTCTAAGAAAAATTCTGAGCTCTGGAAGCCGGGAGGAAGATCCTGTTTTATGGTCTGCTGAATCACCCGGGGACCGGCAAATCCTAAAAGCGCTTTGGGCTCTGCAATGATCACATCGCCTAAGGAGGCATAGCTTGCCATCACCCCGGCTGTGGTGGGATTGGTCAGAACAGAAACGTAGGGAAGGTTCTGATCATAAAGCTTGGCTAAAAGTGCGGAGGTCTTTGCCATCTGCATCAAGGAGAGGATTCCCTCCTGCATTCTGGCACCACCGGAACAGGAGATGATCACCAGAGGAATCCTTTTTTCCAATGATCTTTCAATTGCCCGGGCGACCTTTTCACCTACCACCGATCCCATGCTTCCTCCGATGAATCCGAAGTCCATAACCCCGAAGCTGACCTCCCGCTCATCTATTTTACCAATTCCGGTTACGATGGCGTCCTTGAGCGCAGTATTTTTCTGTGAGCCCTTGATACGATCCGGATATTTTTTTGAATCCCTAAACTCCAACGGATCTGAGGACACCAGATGCGTATCGTATTCGGCTAACTTTCCATCATCTAAGATAAGATTGATGTAGTCTTTGCTCTTTATGCGAAAATGATGGTCACACTTGGAGCAAACCCACAGGTCTTTTTCCAACTCATTTCTATATATGATCTCCCCGCAGGAATCGCATTTTATCCAGATGCCGTCCGGAATCTCCTTTTTTCTCTGGGGGATCAATCCCTCTTTTGCTTTTCTAAACCATTCCATCGGTTCACAGTCCAGAGTTCACAGTTAAATGGGCTTTTACTCTCCCTCAAAGATTTTTCATCATTATTATGGCGTCTTCGGTGGGGAGTCGGTAATAATTTTTTCTTCTTTCAACCTCCACAAAACCAGAATTTGCATAAAGATTTAAACCAGCCTCATTTGACTCTCTTACGCTTAACATCACACTCAAGCAGCCTCTTCTCTTTGCCTCCACAAGCACCCTCTCCATCAAAATCCTGCCGATGCCCTTTCCTCTAAATTCAGGTGAGACGGCGATATTAGCTATCTCCATCTGATCGTATACGTGCCACAGACAGGAATAACCAATGACTCTTGTGCCTGACTTCACCACCAGTGGAATGGAAAATCGGTGTTTAAGCTCCTCCTCGAAACTTCTCTTGCTCCAGGGATCAGAAAAACACAGCTTCTCCAATCGGACGACCTCTTCTAAATCATCCTCACTCATCCTCTCAATGGTGATATTCTCAACTTCTGGCAACATTTTTAAATTTCAGTTCCGCCTCCGACATTCTGATATACAAAGGCTCCAGATCAGTGATGTTCTCTGTTTGACCACCCGTCAACTTGTTTAAACCTATCCGGGCTACGGAAGCGCCACTGGGTGTGGATTGTTCGCCTGGGGCAAAACAAGCTTTTTCTCCCAAAAGATCGATCAACTCTCTTTGATAAAGTCTTGCTCCGGGACCAACCAAAAGAGTCTTTTTTGAAATCTTTTTTACTAAATCCTCTATGTCAACGACCAGATATTCACTTTTTCTTTTCAATTCTCCTTCACTGGTATCATAGATGGCCGCATATACCTGATCCTTTTTAGCATCCAGAAGAGGTGCCACCTGAAACCGGCAGTAAAGGGAAAGTGAAGCTAAGGCATCCAGGCTGGGAACGCTGACAAGAGGCTTTCCGGAAGCAAAGCATAATCCCTTCATGGTGGACAGCCCAATCCTCAAGCCGGTGAAGGAACCAGGTCCAATACAGATGGCAAATCCATCCAGGTCGCCTATCTTCAATCCCACCGTTTTCAAAGCCAAATCAATGGTTGGCATAAGGATTTCGGAATAAGTAACCCTCACGTCGAACTTCAAATCCACCAGAACCTCGTTTTCGTCGACGATGCCCACGCCCGCAGTCATGGTGGAGGTATCTACGCCTAAAACTTTCATATTTTAGTCTCACTATCCGGTTAACTTCTGGGTCAAAATTCTTCCACACAAACTTCTCTTTCGTTTTCAGAAATAATTTTTAAGTTTACCTCCCATCTCTTTTTTGGCAAAAAAGGACTGACCTTCTCTGCCCATTCTATCAGAGTTATCCCCTTGCCGTAGAAATATTCCTCGTAGCCTAATTTAATAAATTCTTCCACATTTTCCAAGCGATATAAATCAAAATGATAAACCCAGATGGGAGAGGAGTGCAATTTCCCTGGATATTCATTTATGATCACAAAGCTGGGGCTGGTGACCGCTTGTCTCACTCCTAATCCTGAGCAGATTCCCTGGATTAAGACGGTCTTTCCGCTGCCCAAGGGACCTATCAGAGCTACCACTGAGCCGGTCCTGAGCTGTTTGGCTAAACTCCTGCCAAATTCTTTAGTCTCTTCAGGGCTGTTAGTTTTCTTTTCTATCATGTCCTTTAAGGGAAAAGTATAAGATAAATTATCCAATAATCAAACAGATTTTTTGCTCCACTTCAGTTAGCGGTCTTCATGCCGATCTTTTTCACCATTTTTATGATGCCAGAACTATTATCGTCGGCACCTGGATTGAACCTCCCCTGAATCCTTTCCTTGAGAAGGAGGGGACTTTGCTTTTCTCTCTCCTTTCTAAGGAGATTCATATGAATGCTTCGCAGGGTTAGAGTGAGGTTCCCCTGAAAGTTAAATTGCACCGCTTACCGATATATTTCTCTCTTCTATGAAAAGACAGGGTAGCGAAGATAATTATGGGTTGAAGATGATAAGAAACTGGAGGTGAACCAAGCTAACGTGCTTGCACTTTATCTTTTGGGTTTCATGGTGATCACCGGAAGGATCATTTCTTCTAAGGAGATACCGCCATGCTGGAAGCTGTTTTTATACTCCCTTTCATACTCACTGTAATGGGTGGGATATACGAAGTAATAATCCTCCTTAGCTATGATGTAGGTGGTGCCCATGCCATAACGAGGCAATCTATATTGCAGAGGATCCTTTATCAAAAGAGCCTCTTTGGGATTGCAATTGAGGTTATCTCCATATTTATATCTCAAATTGGTGGAGGTATCTTTCCTGCCCCGGGCAATGGTCCCCCGAGTGCCCAACACGCTCCCATGATCGGTGGTCAAGACCACCACACAATCCTGAGTGGAAAGATACTGCAAGACTCTAAACAGGGAGGAGTGTAAAAACCAAGGTCTGGTCAAGGACCGATAAGCAGATTCATTCGGCGTCATCTCCTTTAAAATTTCCGATTGCGATCTACCATGAGCCAAGATGTCTAAGAAATTGAACACGATGGAAAGTAGGGACGTGTTCTTGTATGACGATATTCTCTTAGCCAAACCTTCCCCTTCTTTTGCATCCAATACCTTTACATATCTGGTATCGGGCTTGAGCCGTAACCCCAGCTTTTTGAGTTGATCGTCTAAAAGCTGATGTTCATATCTGTTTCGGCTGGAGTCATCCCGGGCTCCTGCTTTCCATATCTCCGGATACTTGCGGGCAAGATCGGAGGGGAAAAGACCTGAGAAGATGGCATTACGCGAGTAGGGGGTGGCAGTGGGCAAGATGGAATAGTAATAATCTCTCTGGATATGGAAGTATTGGTCCAAGGCTGGCTCAATGGTCATCCATTGATCCAGTCGCATGCAGTCCATCACCACAAAGATTGTCCGCATCCTCTGGGAGAGAAGTGGAAAAAGAAACTTTTCCACCACATCCACAGAAAGAGGAGGAGGGTCTTCTTGGGCTAACCATCTCAGATAGACTCCTTCAATGTATTTACCAAACTCAATGTTGCACTCCCTTCTCTGTCCCTGATGGGTCTGCCTCAAATCTACATCGCCAAAATTATCAATCTCTAAATTCCATTCGCTAAGCGTCCGGTGAATGTCGATCCAGTCCTGCCAGCTTAGTACCCCAAAAAGAGAGGATCTGATTTTAGCAGAGCTTTGCGCATAATCCTGAGCTAACCTCTGGGATCTGATCTTCCTTGTTTCCAAAATCTTCTTGGCGGCAGAAAGGATCTGGCTGGGGTTGACCGGCTTGGTAAGATAATCGTCTATCTTTTTGCCGATGGCCTGATCCATTAAATCCTCCTCTTCGGATTTGGTCACCATGATCACCGGCAGATGCGGACTTTTCTCCTTGATCTCTTCCAAGGTGGTCAAACCATCTTTGCCCGGCATCACCTCATCCAGCAAGACTAAATCGAAGCTTTTTCTTTCTACCAGAGCCACCGCATCGTCCCCATTGGATGCCTCGGTCACCTTGTAACCTTTAGACTCTAAGAAAATTATGTGCGATTTTAACTGATCAATCTCGTCATCCACCCATAAGATATGTTTGATTTCCTCTTTCATGTTTCTAACTGCTCCTAATACGTTTAAAGTTTAATGTTCAAAGTTTAAAGTCTTGACTTTCAACTTTAAACTTTAAGCCTTGAACGCCTTAAATTATCAGATTTTCTCCCTCCATCTCCTCAGGTTTTTTTAGGTCCATCAGATGAAGAATGGTAGGAGCCACGTCAGCAAGCTTTCCATCCTCTTTTAATCTCCCCTTGAAATCATCCATCACCAGAGCAAAGGGCACACGATTGGTTGTATGGGCGGTGAAGACTTCCCCATTTTCCGGATCAATCATCTTTTCTGCATTACCATGATCCGCAGTGACCAAAGCGATTCCACCTACCTTCCTGACTGCAGCAATCACCTCCCCTACACACCTGTCTACAGTCTCAACCGCTTTGATCGCGGCTGAAAGAACGCCGGTATGTCCTACCATATCTGGATTGGCATAATTGAGCAGGACAAAATCATACTTGTTGGATTTTATCTCCTTGACCACCTTTTCTGTGACCTCGAAGGCGCTCATCTCCGGCTTTAAATCATAGGTGGCAACCTTGGGCGAATGGACTAAAATCC
>CAYOFL010000177.1:0-5093 GCA_964403165.1 uncultured Ignavibacteria bacterium | reverse complement strand
GCTGGCCAGCCACTCCAGTCCGGGCACCTCTTCGTGGAACTGCATTTTCTCTCTTAAGCTATCAGCCTGATCAGTTCTCAATTTTGAAAGATACTTCTCCAGCTTTTCATCGCTTAATAGGACCTCTCTTTTGGGCAGAATCAGAGCGGAGCTGATCTTCTGCTGTGACCTCTGATCTGAGACGGCAAACGTGCGAACCGATTCGATTCTGTCCCCAAAGAACTCAATTCTTATCGGATCGGAGGAGGAATAGGGGAACACGTCCAGTATTCCTCCCCTTATGCTGAAGCTTCCGATCTCCTCCACCTGGGGAAATCGTTTGAATCCCAAATCGCAGAGTCGTTGAGTGAGTTGTTCGATGTCGGCATCCTCTCCCACCTTGAGTCTGATACTCTTTTCCTTTAATTCCTGGGGGTGGATAGTCTTCTCCAGGCATGCCCGGATGGTGGTCACCACCACGGGACCTTTCCCCATAACCAGATCATATAAGCTCTCCAATCGTCTTCCAATGACTTCGCTGTGAGGGACTTTCAACTCATAAGGGAGGATCTCCCAGCCGGGAAAAAGTCTTACTCTTTCCTCTCCCAGAAAGCAGATCAGATCCTCATATATCTTCCAGCTCTCCTCAGGATTTGAGGTTATGACCAGAAGAGGGGAGGTGAATTCTTTTTTCAGATAAGCTAAAAGCAGAGACTTTCCCGAACCTACCAGACCTGAGACCAAAGCCTTTTTTTCGTCGGAGGCTAAGAGGTCTTTTATCTTTTGAAAACTTTTTAAGGTCTCTGCTAATTTCAAAATGTCAGTTAAAGCCATATCATTCTCTTTATGACTATTTTTTAATGTAGGGTTGGAGCTTCAGCTCCATCCCGTATCGGGGCGAAGCTAAAGGGTTTGTTGAAGACCCTTTTGGCCCGCCAGAGGCGGGCCCTATGGATGATAAGTAATCCTCTCCCATAGGGGCGGGAATTTTCGTATGAATGCATACGCATATCCCGCCCTGAAATGAGCGTTTTTCAATAAGATCTGAAGCCTTGCCCCTGCATTCTTTTCTCGCCGATGAGCAGGAACAGGTTCTGGCCCTGCATCGTTTGAGACAGGCTCGCACGCTCCATTTTTCCGTCTTACGCAAATAAAGGATACGTTTTCTGGATTCCAAAATTGGAGCACTGGTTTTTGCACTTCGATAGGAATTTTCCAGGGGTACTTCTCGAAAGAGAAGTACAACGTTCAAAAAGGTTGGTCAAAATAGAAAGCTTTAAAGCAAAAGCGCTTCATGTCTTCCGGGAGATCAAAATCATGCGAGGGGAGTCTAAGCAATATTCACTAAAATCGAAGTCACCATATACCGATTCTAAAACGAATCCGGATCTTTTCAAAAGATTCAGCATCTCGGCGAACGAATACAATCTTAAGGAGATGGAGTATTCTTTTCTTTTCCCGTTCTGAAAAAGAAGGGTGCGGGTGCTTTCCCAACGGCTGGTGAACAGATCAAAAAAATTATCCTCCAGCATGGTAAAATCTCTTTCTGGACGCCATCTTCTCCTCTGGAAATTCCTGATCTGTTGTTCCCGGTTTATAAGGTCTAAAAGGAAAAGTCCTCCCCCTTTTAAAGCCTTGCACACACCTTTAAGCACCCTCAAATCATCTTTTTCCTTATCAAAAAACCCAAAGGAGGTGAAGATATTCAGCACCGCATCGAATTGATTCTCAAAGGGGAGCTTTCTCATGTCGCCCTTTATGAATTTTATCTTTAACCCTAAGGCGGCTGAATCCTTTTTCGCTTTTTCAAGAAAGAAATCAGAAAGATCATAACCGGTGACCACAAAACCTCTTTGCGCCAGCTCGATGCAGTGCCTTCCGTAACCACAGCACAGATCCAAAATCTGCGCTTTGGGCTTAGGGTCCATCATCTTGAGGATGGACTCCGCCTCTCTGGAGGCTCTCCTCTCCACCTCTTCATAAACTTTCAGATAGTTTTCATCAAAAAATTTCTGCCACCAATACATGCGCTTCGCTAAATTAAAAGTTCAAAAAGCAAAATTTAAAAACACCGCATAAATGTTAAAAAATCAGGATCTTCTACAACGAGTCGCTACGGCATAAACTCATATTATTTGAACCAAAGGAAAACCACAAGCCTTCTTTTACCTCTCCCCCTTTCCCTGACGGATCTCCGTGTTCCCCCTCTCCATGAAATGGAGAGGGGTTCACCCTGAAGGATTCACCCTGAAGGGGATAGGGGGTGAGGTCTTTGAAATGTCACTTTCGCCAGGTCGAAAATAATCTTTTCCTCATTAAGAATTTTAGCACTGGCTTTCTGTTGGTGTTCTTCACCAACAGAGAAACCTGTGGATGTTGGTCAGGAAGACCAACATCCAGCAAGGACAAAAATCAAAACTGTCAATTTTTAGATCAATTTTAAATCTTGCATTGTGGTTTTGAATTTTGTTTTTCTAATTTCGAATTAAGTTTTCCTTCAAGTTTTTCGTTCTTTGTTAACGATGTAACTTATGATTTTATAAATCAGCCTTGCCGTTAAGAAATCCGGTGCCACAAGACCGGGTATGGGGCAAAGCTCCACCACATCGAACCCCACTATATTCTTTCCGTGAACCAGCTCTTTTATAAAATTCAGGGTCTCATACCAGAGAAGTCCACCCGGCTCCGGAGTTCCCACCGCCGGCATGATGGAGGGATCAAAGAAATCCAGATCAAAAGTCAAATAAACCTCAGAGCCGAGCTTGTCTAAAACCTTTTCTTTCCATCGGTCATCTTTTCGCAACTCTTGAGCAAAGAAGATATCTGGTTTATTTTTCTGGACAAATTCATGCTCCTCCTCACTTAAATTTCTCACTCCCACGCCGACAAAATGCGATAGCTCTCCGATTCTGCGCATCACACAGGCATGGTTGAATTTGCTCTCCTGATAGCTGTCCCTTAAGTCCGCATGTGCATCCATCTGCAAAACGGATAGATTGGGATATCTCTCCCAGAAAGCCTTGACCGCTCCTATGCTGATGGTATGTTCTCCTCCCACCATCACCACCTTTTTCTCTTTGCTTATCAACTCCTTTGTGGCTTGACATACTTTTTCAAGCATTCTTTGTGGATCCGCGGTGATTATCTCCATCTGATTAAGGGTACAGATGCCGACTTTACAAGCTTCAAATCTTAATTCTTCATCGAAGGTCTCCACCTCCTGGGAGGCGGTGATTATAGCCTGGGGAGCGTGCTTGGTTCCCTTCTGATAGGTGGTGGTCTGCTCGTAGGGAACCGGAAGAATCACAAATTCCGATTTTTCGAATTCGGCAAACTCAGAAGAAAGTCCCAGAAAGTTATGGGCGCGAAAACCAATCTTATCCAAATCCTTTAACAAACTCCTTATTTAAAAGCCCTTTATTCGGACACGAAAATGGCAGCGGTAACCACCGAGGTCCAGAGCCCATCTTTATCCCCTTGCGCTGATTGGGTGACGTTCGTAGTTCGCACGATCCCGCCGGAGATCTTCCATATCTCCTTTCTCTCGTCCCAGCTTTTGTCCACGTCGAAGTCGATCCCTAAGGTGGTAGCAAGCATGGTGGCGGCTAAATCCTCAGCATAGTCCCCCGCCTTCCTCCCTGTTTGTCCGAATGCTTTATGTTCAGCTAAATAACCATACTTGGTTCTATCATTGGGGATGGCTATCCCCACCGAGGCGGAGACCAAACGGTTGGGCTCGTTGGTGGAATTGGAACTCATCACCGTGAATATCACCTGTCCATCCCGCAGATATTTGAGTCCTTTGTTTCTGGGAAGCATCCTGCATCCCGGAGGGAAAATGCTGGAGACCCGAACTAAATTGAGATTTGCGATCTTTGCATTTCTTAAAGCTAACTCAAAGCTGGAGAGCTGTTCTTTGTGCTTGCCCACCCCTTTTGTTAAAAAAATCTTTCGAGGAATAATGATCATCTCTTTCCTCCTTTCCTCAAGAGGATGAACAGCTTTGTTTTAAGTTTTAAAAAATAACAATTCAAAATCAAAAAGCAACAGTTAAAATGGGAAAATTTAAGTTGAGGAGAAATAGAATCCAAATATGCCAACTGAGTTTTCAGAGAAAGCAACTGAAAGACGATCTTGAATTTCAACATCTACTGATAGGGCGGGGGTTGAACCCCCGCCCTATCCCTGCTGGCTGTTGGCCTTTTGGTGATTGACCAACAGAAAGCGAAAACCTCAGTCTGCTTTATATTTCGCAGGGTGGTGGACCACCTTTATAGAGGTAATTTATTAAGTATACCACATCACCCAGATCCACGATCCCGTCCCGGTTGCAATCTCCAGCCTCTGTGGGTAGAGGTTCAGACCCGTCCTTGTAAAGATAGTTTATTAAATACACCACATCTCCGATATCGATCTGTTGGTCACGATTGGCGTCACCACAAATGTAAGTGTACACCACCACCGTCTGGGTATCGGCGTGAAACAGATCCGCCACAATCACAGTAAAGCTGTCCACCAATGCAGTATCCGGCACCTCTCCCCAAAGAGTGTCATTTTGCACCACACACCAGTAGGGAATATCAAGATAGGTTATCTGATGGACTGAATCGTCCGGATCGTAAATCTCCGGATAATAACTCAGGCTCTCGTAAGTGGCGCAGACAAATGAATCTGGAGAGACGATCTGGGGTGGAACGTTCTCTCCGGTGATGTGAAAAACGTGTGCGCTCAAAGCCCCCATCGGGGGATGGGTTACCACTCGTCCGGAGTTGTCTGCCGCCTTTATATAGTATGAGATCTGGGTGCCCGGTGGCTGAGCGGGAATATAGGCATAAAAGGAGTCAGGATTGAAAGTGGATTGCAGGTGCACAGTATCAAAAGGAGAGGAATTGATGCTGTAATAAACCAGAAGAGAATCAGAGATCAGACCCATGCCGCTGTGATCTTGGATATTCACCCAGACCAGATAGTCCTGAGCATAGACCTCTGTATCAAAAAGAGGGATATGTTCTAAGAAGAGCATATAGCGATCGGTTACTCCCATTATGCGGCAGTGAATGGCATCGTTATCATACCAGGAGCCGTAAAATCCTAAAACTTCGTATCCGGGCATG
>CAYOFL010000176.1:0-5106 GCA_964403165.1 uncultured Ignavibacteria bacterium | reverse complement strand
TTTCCGGTTGCCCACACAGCCGCCATCTCTGTTGCACCTATTCCGGTGGACAAAGCGCCCAGACAGCCATAGGAGGTGGTGTGAGAGTCAGTCCCCACCGCTAACTCCCCCGGCAGAATGTGAGCCTTCTCTATCACCACCTGATGACAGATTCCTTCTTTTATGTCATAGAATTTTTTGATCTTTTGCTCCTTGACAAACTTCCGGATAGACTTATGTGCGGTGGCTGTTTTTTCTGATTCCGCCGGAGCCCGATGATCTAAAGGGATAACAATTCCATCCGGATTCCACACCCGGCTCTGTCCGATCTGTTTGAACTGCTTTATCACCAGACCGGCATTATCGTGGCTCATGGCTAAATCCGGCTCCACATTCACAATTTCTCCCACTTGGACTTGCGCAAATTCTGCCTTTTTAGCCAGAAGCTTACAGGCTATGGTCAGCTTTCCAGCGCCCTGTTTGATCAAAATACTGGTTGATTTTGAAATGTCTGCCTGCCTGGCCAAAGTTAATTCCAACTGTTGAAATTTGAGCACCTTCGGCTTCTCTAAGAGATTGTATTTTTTCCGCCATTTATAGAAACCCGACTTGGAGATGCCCAGCTCTAATCCAGCTTTTTTGTCATTGCCGTATCTTTCCCACAGATCTTTAATTTGCTCCTTGGAATACTTGGCAAAGGAGTATCTGCCGATCCCCTTCTTTCTTCGCCAGTAAGCCACCAGATACTCCGGCACTCCCCCCAAAGCTTCACCGATTCTTTTATCGGTCCGGTATTGAGCCTGAAGCCCTAAAAGCTCCTCTTTCCTTGGAATCTTCATTTACGTCCGCCGTCCTTCGACTTCACTCAGGACAAGTCACCGGTCCGCCGACCGCCGCTTTGAGTGCTTTTTGTCTATTCCTTGTAATTCCTTTTTCAAAAGCCTGTAGGTGTTGGAAAGACCTACAGAGATTAACTTGGTTTCTGCAAAAATGGGCATGAAGTTGGTGTCGCCCTGCCAGCGGGGGACAATATGCAGATGGATATGGTCTGCTACCCCTGCTCCAGAGACCTTGCCTAAGTTCATCCCCAGATTTATCCCCTGCGGTTTTAAGCCCGATTTGAGCGCCTTAACACAAAGTTGAGAGATCTTCCAAAGCTCGGTCAACTCCTCCTCCTTTAACTCCTCCAGTTTCCCCACGTGGCGAAAAGGAGCCACCATCAGGTGCCCGTTATTATAGGGGTAGCGATTGAGGATGACGAAGCATCTCTTGCCCCGAAAAAGGATCAAATTTTTCCTATCCTGATTTTCCCTTGCAGTTCTGCAGAGGAAACAACCAGGCTTCCTCTCACAGAGGATAAATTTCTCACGCCAGGGTGCCCAGAGCCTTTCCAAGTAAAACTCCTGTGTCTTAAGTTTTCGTCTCGTCTTTTGTTTTAATATATAACAAAAAAATCCATTTTCAAGATGTTTTGTTATATAATTGGACCACCCTTTGTAATATGACCGTCTCTATTCAAAAATTGAGATTTGCTGATGTTTTGGTAAAAAGCTAAGCATTTTTGATAATAACATTGGAAGACGAGATATGCTTCTTCAAACGGGTGGAGAGAGTTTTCTTCAGCACTTTAAAAACAAAAGGAGTACAGAAATTGAATGATCTATATTTAGTCTTTACAACTTGCGATAAAGTTTTTATTGACAAGCGGGGGGTCTTACAATAAATTAATACGCAGGTAAGTAAATTGATCACGACGTGGTAAAACAAGTTTATCTTTAACCCTTTATCTTGGGGGTGAGGCTTTGAATTACGCAGTCATTTTAGCCGGAGGAAAAGGTGAAAGATTCTGGCCCCTTTCCCGCACCCAGCATCCCAAACAGCTTTTGCATGTCACATCCAAAAAGACCATGCTTCAGGAGACCATCGATCGAGTCAAGGATTTTATCCCAGTAGAAAGAACCAAGGTGGTGGCCGGTGAAAACATTAAAAAGGCGATCCTGAAGCACATTGATTATCTTAAAGAGGAAAACCTGATTGTCGAACCCGCCATGAAAAACACGTGTGCGGCTATCGGACTGGCGGCTGTCCATCTTCAGAAGATAGACCCGGATGCCACCATGGTGGTTCTCTCCTCCGATCATATGATCAAACCCGAAGAAAAGCTTGTGAAGATTTTGGAGATGGGGACAAAACTGGCTGGCGAAGGAGAGCATTTGATCACCATTGGTATCACACCCACCCGGGCAGAAACAGCTTACGGATACATCGAGTTTGCAGAACCTTATGACACCTTCGATGACATTTTAGTTTACCAGATAAAGAAATTTAAGGAGAAGCCCAATCGAATCGTGGCACAGCAATATTATTACGATCGAAAGCATCTATGGAACAGTGGAATGTTTATCTGGACTGCATCGACCCTTATTAAAGCATTAAAAAAACACATGCCCCAGATGCATAAGGAGCTGGGAAGCTATTCTGAACACGTGGGGACTGAAAACGAAGATGCGGCAAAAGAAGATCTTTACCAGCACCTGGAAAACATCTCCATAGATTGTGCTATGCTGGAAAAAGCAGAGAACGCTCTGGTGATCAAAGCGGATTTAGTTTGGGATGACATCGGTTCATGGCTGGCTCTGGACAGAATAAAAGAACAAGATCGGGATCATAATGTGATCGTGGGGAAAGCCCAAGCCATAAACACCTATGAGACCACCATCGTTAACGACTCGGATGGGATAATCGCCACCTTGGGAGTTTCAGACCTGGTGATCGTGAAGACCGGCGATATCGTTTTTGTGGCTCACAAAACCAAAGTTCAAGACATAAAAGAGCTTCTTTCCGAGTTTACCCAGGATAAGGAACTGGAGAAATATCTATGAGAAAAAGCAAGCTTTTAGTCTACTTTCTTCTTTGTCTGTTCTTTTCAGGTTGTTCCCTCTGGCCCAGACAAGCTACAGAAGAGGATCCTCGAACCAAAGGAGAGAAACAGTTCGACCCCTTGGGCTTTCCGCAGGATCAGGTAATCGTTACCCAAGATGAGCCCGGGGAGAAGAGGGAGGGAGCCTCTGAGTCTGAGAAGGAGAACAAAACGGGATGGGAAGTATCAAAAGAGAAAGAGAGCCTCCTTTCTCGGAGAGTCTACCGGGTGCAGTTCTTCGCCACCAAATATCCAGATGAAGCCTCCCAGGTGGCTGAATCGGTGGCAAATCAGCTTTCGCAGAAGAGCTACATAGATTACAAAACCCCTTACTACTGGGTAAGATTAGGAGAGTACGAAACTAAAGAAGAAGCCAATTCCCTTTTGGAGAAGATAAAGAAATTGGGATATAAGGAGAGCTGGGTGGTGGAGGTAGAAATACAACCATAATTTTTTTCAAAAACAAAATACAGGGACGTAATTTGTTAATCATAACTAAAGTCTTACTGGCTAACCAGGAGAAACCGGAAAAAAACGTGATAAACGAGGCCGCCAGGATTCTAAAAGGCGGAGGCATAGTCTCGTTTCCCACCGAGACGGTTTATGCTCTAGGCGCAGATGCCTACAATCAGGAGATGGTGGCAAAGATATATCGGATTAAAAGGAGGGATAGATCCAAGCCCTTCTCCGTCTTCTTAAAAGGCGCAGAGGATGCCCGGAAGGTGGCCGATTTTGTAAGCAGTGATGCTGAAAAGCTTATGGAAAAATTCTGGCCCGGACCTTTAACTTTAGTATTCAAAAGCAACTATCCCAAGCTCTCATTGGTTTTAGCCAAGGGGGACAAGCTGGGCATTCGGGTTTCGCCCAGCCCGCTTATCGCTCAACTTCTGGAGGCGGTGCGGGTTCCTATCACCGCCACCAGCTCCAACATCTCCGGAAAGAAAAGCTGTGTGGCGGCAAATAGAGTTTTCTATTTCTTCAATGGGAGAATAGATCTGATTCTGGATGGGGGCAAGTCAAACGTCTTCCTCCCCTCCACCGTGCTGGACGTCTCTACAGATGAGGTCTCTTTAATTCGGCTGGGGCATATACCAATAGACGAAATAAAGAAGGTAGTGCCAAAAATCGTAATTCCGGAAGAAGAACCGCAGGAGAATAATTGCCGGGAAGAGGTAAAAGTGAGTGTGGGTTCGGAAAATTCTCAAAAGGGAGAAGAGCAGACTCGAACCGACGCATTAGGTTAATTTAAAAAGCAGGTTCTTTTATGAAAGATTTTATAAAAAAATGGATAATTGCCATCCGGGCACCCTTTTTTACTGCCAGTGCCATTCCGGTTCTGGTGGGAAGTGCATTAGCCTGGAACATTACTGGAAAGTTCAGCTTGTCTAAATTTATCCTGGTTTTGGTGGGAGTGCCTCTCTTCAACGCCGGTACAAATTTAGCCAATGACTATTATGACCACAAAACCGGAAATGACGAGATCAACACCAAGGTCACGCCTTTCTCCGGAGGAAGCCGGGTAATTCAAAACCGGGTGATTCCGCCCAAACACATGTTGATCGGCTCGTTTTTATTCTTTGGTCTGGGGTCGATCATCGGGCTATATTTGAATGCAATCACCCCGGGGAATCTTATCTTATATCTGGGCATCTTTGGGCTTTTGACTGGATTTTTCTATACCGCCGCTCCGGTGCTCATCGGATATCGAGGCGTGGGCGAGTTTGTGGTGGGTTTAAACTTGGGCACCCTTACCATAATAGGGGCATACTATGTTCAAGCCCACAGTTTAAGCTGGCCTGCCTTCTGGCTCTCTCTTCCCATCGGCTTTTTAGTGGCGGCGATTTTATATATCAACCAATTTCCCGATTACGATGCAGATAAGGCAGTGAACAAAAAACATTTGGTGGTGAGGTTGGGAAAGAGGAAAGCAGTTTACGGCTACTATTTTCTAATTGGTGCCACTTATATGGTGATAGCAGGCAGTGTGATTTTTAGGATGGTCACACCCTTTATCCTAATTTCTTTTTTAACCCTCCCCTTAGCCTTAGGCGCCATCAAAACCCTTAAATCCAACTACGACAAATTCGCCGAACTTATCCCCGCTCAAGCCAAGACCATCCAAACACACCTTTTCACCGGTCTGCTTTTGTCTTTGGGGTTGGTGATTGGAAGGGTGGTTTAATATCCGAGGTGTCATTCTGACCCCG
>CAYOFL010000175.1:0-5199 GCA_964403165.1 uncultured Ignavibacteria bacterium | reverse complement strand
TGAAGGAATTCCAGATATAAATCAAGAAACAGTAGACCACTATTTATATAATGGCTTCATAATTCCTTCTTATTATAGTTGGGAACTTTATGTTGCTAATGATTATCATGATACAAGCCCTTATCAAAGAGAGATTCAACACAGTGCAGGATATGACATAACAGCATGGATGCTTTCTATGTTAAGAGATAATTATCTATTGCCATGGGAGAGTTTTTATGAGCTTGTTGATAATAATCCAGAAACACTTGATAAGTCTATGGCTTTAGGAGATTATTACACAGACATTCATGTTATTGACCTTTTTGAGAAGGCGATTGGTTTTGAAATGTATCCTGTGTTTAGGTATGATGGGCCAAGTGGGCCTGGTTGGGGTGTGAGGAATTGGACTGATTTGGATTGGTATGCTGATTTGACGCCTGTTTTGCAGGTTTCAGATACAATCCAAGTTCCCGACGGGAGTGTCTGGCTGAATGCGACGATTTACAACAACGGAGGTGTCAGCTTGAATGACGTTGTGGTCAGGTTCTACAGCAATGACAGCTTGATTAATGAGCAAACAACAGATGTTGAGAGTGGCTTCACAACTGTAAATGTGCAATACACGGCTTCTGAAGGAGATTATATTATAAGAGTTGCTGTTGACGAGGATGATCTGAAGATTGAGCAAGACGACTCTAATAACGAGGATTCAGCTCTGGTGAGTTTCACAGCCATCCGTGGCGACGCCAACGGAGATGGGGTGATTGATCTTGGAGATGTCGTTTATCTAATAAACTATCTATATAGAGAAGGTGACCCGCCCAGTCCCATAGAAGCCGGAGATTGTAATTGCGACGAAATAGTCGACCTTGGAGACGTCGTTTACCTCATAAACTACCTGTTCAGGGGTGGGCCACCTCCAAATTGTTAATTGCAACACTATTCACATGTGACGATCAAGCCGAATTTCTCCTCCAGAGGTTCGGCTTGTGTTGTTTGTGGGTTTTTGTGTGACCCTGGGGTTAGGACCCTGAGGACTCAAAAGTGTATGGGTAATTGTGGGATCATCTTCTCTCTGCCTCTCCGGTCATGGGGACGAAGCGAACCGGGATGGCATTCATCTTCTTGATTCCGGTCTCGGTCTTGGTTATCACCATCAGCTCCTGGAAAACGTCGCCCACCGGTATGACCAGTCTCCCCCCAACTTTGAGCTGATCCACTAAAGGTTGAGGGATATGATCTGGCGCCGCAGTCACAATCACCCCGTCAAAAGGCGCATGCTCTTCCCATCCCTGATAGCCATCCCCACATCTTACCGTGATATTTTGGTATCCCATCTGCTTCAACCTGTTTTCTGACATCTCAGCTAAAGAGCAGATGATCTCGATGGTGTAAACTTCCTCGACAATTTCCGCCAAGATTGCTGCCTGATAGCCAGAACCGGTGCCGATTTCCAAAACCTTTTCCCCTCCCTTCAAGCCCAGAAGCTCAGTCATCAAGGCGACGATGTAAGGTTGGGAGATGGTTTGACCTTCTCCGATGGGCAAGGGACCATCGCTGTATGCTTGTTCTTTTAAGCTCTCGGAGACAAAAAGATGCCTGGGAACCTTTTGCATGGCATCTAAAACCAGCTTATTCCTCACCCCCCTTGCCGCTATCTGAGTCTTCACCATCCTATCTCTTTTTTCGGCATAAATATTTTCTTCAGATTTTTGGTCTTTCATCCCAGCATCCTTATTTTGCGACTCCTTGCATGAGAGGGAGAAGAAAAAGATAAAAAATATAGGAATCCATAAAAGTTGAGCTTTTGGCATATTTGATCATCTTCTTTTCCGCCCGTCTGCCCAGACGGGCACCCGTATGGGTGGGCAGATCTGCTTATGGCAGACTTTGGGTTTGAGAACCGAAATAATGATATATGAAAAAAGAAGCGGTGTCAATGATTAATTTCTTGTGGTTAAAGATCGATAACGTTAATATTAAAGGTGTCAAAAAGGCACATTTTGGGACGGATGGATTTCCCCCTATAGAGAGTGTCTCAAAATCTCGGGTTTGGTAGCCGCCCCGCCTCTGGCGGGGCGAAATTGGGAGTTGAATTTCAACGGTTTACGCCCGTACGGGCGGCTACAACTGAGGAACAATTTAGGTTTTTAAGCACAATTTGAGCATCAACATAGCAGGAGTCAAAAAGTGTTTTCGAATCAACAAAAAGAATTGACAAAAATGGATTTTCCGTTATCTTATATGATAGCTGATATTATTACTTGAAGGAAGGAAAGTTTTGGTTGCGTGGCAAGTATTCAAAAATTTACTTTTTACCCTGACTACTTTTCTTTTAACTCCCAAATTTCAAGGAGGTTGATATGCTAAACCTCAAAGGTTTTAGTCAGCCTAAGCTCATAGGGCTGGTGCTCTTATTGTTGGGCTGGTTCTTTTTTGTCTCAACGCCTTTGTGGGCTGAGTCAGACCCCGTATGGATAGAGTTTATTCCGGGGACAGAGAAAATCTCTCAGATCGACGTTCTTCAGTCAAATTTTGAACAGGTGATCTTTGATGCTTTAGTCTTTGGCATGTGGTCTGAGGAGGTGTCGACTAAGGGTGGGGTTTTCAATCAGCTCAGCATACCCGAATGTGGCATAACCAATGTTATCGGTGAGCCAAGATTGCCAGTGCTCAGAAAAATGGTTCAGATTCCTTATGGGGCTGAGGTGGATGTGGAGGTGATCTCTTTTAAGTTCGAGGAGAAATCCTTAGAGGAATTGGGCATATTTAGTCGAATCATCCCCATCCAGCCGCCCATTCCCAAAATCGAAGGTGCCTGGGAGAGTGCTCAGTTTGTGATCCATGAGGAAGCATACCAAAAAGATAGCTTTTATCCGGCAGAATTAGCAAAGAAAAGGGAGATAGGTATCATCCGTGGACACAGATTTGTAACTGTGGAAATCTCTCCGGTTAGCTACAATCCAGTTTCAGGGAAACTGAAGTTATATTCCCATATAAAGGTAAGGGTTAATCTTACAGGTTCGGACAGGGCTCGAACCGAGGATATGCTTTATCGATATGTCTCTCCGCCCTATGAGAGGGTCTGTCAGGATATGTTCATCAACTACTCAGCATATCAGGACATAATTAAGGGAGCACCAGCTTTGCCCATAGGATATCTCATCATCGTACATAACGATTTTGAAGCTCAGGCAGCCCCACTGGCGGAATGGAAGAGCAAGAAGGGTTTTCATGTGACGGTAGCAACCACCACCCAGACCGGCACCAGCACCACCAGCATAAAAAACTATATTTCAGATGCTTATAACACCTGGCCCATTCCTCCAACTTACGTCCTTTTCTTTGGAGACGTCGGTTGGATACCAACCTACAACGGAACGTATAGCTATAGTGCCACCGATCTTTACTACGTGCAGATGGATGGGGATAGGTTTGCCGATATTTATCGAGCCAGATTGCCGGCGCGCAGCACCACCGAGGCAACCGATATGGTAAATAAGATTCTTTATTATGAGAACCCGACCTCGCCGGATCTGGAATGGATGAGACATGACTTATTCATTGCATCATCTGACCATAGTCAACTGGCGGAGTTCACCCATCGATTCGTGATCCAGAACTATCTGGTGCCCCATGGAAACATCATTGATAGTCTGTGGGAGAGACTGGGTGGAGTAAACCCAACTACAATAAGCAACAGCATAAATGCTGGGAAAAGCATAGTGTGTTATTCCGGGCATGGATCATCATCCGGTTGGGCCACCGGGTCATATTATCAATCGAATGTCCGCAGTCTGAGCAATTCCGATAAATACCCTCTGGTTTTGTCGCATGCCTGCTCCACCAATCCTTTCGATCTAACCGAATGCTTCGGTGAGACCTGGGTTAAAGTCCCCAATAAGGGGGGTATAGCCTTCTGGGGAGCCTCAGCCTCCTCTTATTGGGATGAGGATGACATCTTAGAAAGAAGAATGTTCAAAGCCGCTTTCGAGGATACCTGTTATTCAGTGGTCTCCATGACCGATAAAGCATTATGGTATCTTTATCAATATTATGGGGACGTTACCAACGTGAAATACTATTTTGACATGTATAATGTGAATGGTGACCCATCAGTTGATATCTGGACTTACGTTGCCGATACTCTGGTGGTCAGTTTTCCCGGCACCATTCCCATGTTGCCCTCCTATGCGGTGGAGATCACGGTTGAAACTCCGAGCAAAGGTCCTTTGTTTGGGGCGTTGGTCTGTCTTAGAAAAGGATCGGAGGTTTTTGAGACCGGATATACTGATGAGAATGGTCAGGTGACGCTGTATGCCTCACCTGCCACGTTGGGCTACATGGAGCTTACCATCACCGCCCACAACCAGCTCCCTTTTGAGGATTCCATAAACGTCATCCCGCCGGGAGATGCTTATGTCACCTTCATAAGTTATGGCGTTGACGATGACAGTCTGGGTGAAAGCCGAGGAAACAACGATGGAGATGTTGATTTCGCAGAGACCATTGAGATGCCTGTTACGTTGAAAAACTTTGGTGATTCCACCGCCCTTGATGTGTATGCTATGCTTTCAACCACTCACCCACTGGTCACGATCACAACCGACTCTGCTTATTGGGGAGACATACCCAGTGGAAGCACTGCGGTGTGTCAGGGCGCTTTCGTTTTCTCTGTCTCGCCAGAAATACCGGATCTGGAGGTTATCAACTTCCAACTGGATATTCAGGCTACCAATGGAAGTTGGATCAACGATGATCCGACTGTGGTGGCTCATGCTCCGGTTCTGGTTTATGAGTCCAAGGTGACAGACGATATCGGAGGGAATAACAACGGAAAGCCTGATCCTGGAGAAACCTGTGATATGAACATAACTTTGAGAAACGACGGCAGCGAAGGTGAGATTCAGGTGACGGCTGAGCTGGTATCCTATGATCCTTATGTTACTGTTACCGTCTCCAGCGCCTCCTATCCCGACATACCTGCTGGGGGAACTGCAAGCTCCCTTACCCCCTATCGGTTTGAGGTAGGGGCGGGCTGTCCTGAGGGACATTCAGCTACAATGATCCTCCAGATCAGCGGTTGGGGTCCTTATTCCAATGAGGATACATTCCAGGTCTTGATAGGGCAAAAGCCCATTCTATTTGTGGATGATGATGGGGGAGGCTCATACGAAAGCTATTTCCTCACTGCCTTGGATTCGGTTGGATTAACAT
>CAYOFL010000174.1:0-5227 GCA_964403165.1 uncultured Ignavibacteria bacterium | reverse complement strand
CAACGGATTGAACGGATTAAGCGGGTCAATGGATTGAACGGATTAAGCGGGTCAACGGATTAAGCGGATATACTGAAAACCTAAGGATAGTTTGTCTTAAAGGATTAAAGATTTATGCCCAGAGAGATTATTACCTTGGCGTGTGAGAAGTGCAAACAAAGAAATTACACCAGCACCAAAAACAAAAGGAAGCATTCGGAGCGGGTGAGCTACAAAAAATATTGCCCGTTCTGTAACAAACATACCAAGCATAAGGAGACCAGGTAGGAAAAAGTGAAGAATTTAGCTCAACTCAAGCGAAGATAAGGTTCGTATCAGCTTGGGTAAGAGATTTCATTTATCTTGTTCACACAGGAGTCCTGTTAATTCGGCTTTTAGATAAAAAAGAACTTTTAATTGAAAATAACTTTTTAAATGTTGAAGGGGTGAAAGCTTTTCAAATCACTTGCATTTGGATTTTTTGCTCAACTAAAACCATTTAAAAAATATTAGAACAGGTCTGTAGCTCTAATTGGTAGAGCGCCGGTCTCCAAAACCGGATGCTGGGGGTTCGAGTCCCTCCAGACCTGCTTATGAGGATATCTTTATATCATGCTTGAAAAGATAAAGCAATTTTTAAAGGAAGTCAAATTCGAGTTGACCAAAGTTACCTGGACCAGCAAGCAGGAACTGATCTATTCTACCTATGTAGTGATAGTGGTTTCCATAGTTCTGGCTATCTTTATCGGTATAGTTGATGTGGTTCTTTCCAATCTGGCAAACATGCTTTTAGGCTGAAGGAAAACATTAGTTATTTTCCTTTCCCAAGGGAGGATTGGTACAAAGATAGATGGAGAAAAAATGGTATGTGGCTCATACCTATTCAGGTCATGAGCAAAAGGCTAAAAGATATCTGGAGAATGCCATAGTCACACAGGATTTAGAGAATGAGATGGGAAGGGTGCTGGTTCCCACCGAGACTGTGGTGGAGATGAAGCATGGAAAAAGGTCCACCACAGTTAAAAAATTTCTTCCCAGTTATATTTTGGTGGAGATGGTTTTAACCGAGGGAACCCAGCACGTGGTGACTACCACTCCTGGGGTTACAAGTTTTGTGGGCGCCTCCGGGAAACCTGTGCCCTTAAAACCCAAGGAGGTGGAGAGGCTCTTAAAACAGATTGAGCGAGGACAAACCAGAGATTATGAAGAGGTTCCCTTCAAAGCTGGGGATCAGGTAAAGGTGATCGATGGGCCCTTCACCGATTTCTCTGGTTTTGTGAGCGAGGTGGACCAACAGCGAAAGCAGCTGAAGGTGATGGTGAGTATTTTCGGGCGACCTACTCCGGTGGAGTTGGATTTCCTTCAGGTTCAAAATGTTTAGTCGGCTGTGCCACTAATTCTTGAAGAACAAGTGGAAGGCTTTGTTTTGATAGGGCTCATCTTAAAATGCGGTTTAAAGAGCTTCAGCTCTAAAGAGGGTTTTGATCTCTAAGACTGAAATTTGCATGAATAATTGATAAAAGCAGAGTTTGGTGGTGTTGCCAAGCATCATTTCTGATAAAAAATATTGTCGGGAATCAGGCGTTTTAAGAATAACGTTGCTTGAAACCAAAAAGGAGACTGAAATAAAGTGGCTAAGAGAGTAGTAGGAAATGTTAAGCTTCAGATTCCGGCAGGAAATGCCACCCCTGCTCCTCCGGTGGGTCCTGCACTTGGTCAGTATGGGATAAACATGATGGATTTCTGTAAGTTGTTTAATGCCAAAACCCAGAGCCAGGCGGGTTTGATCATTCCGGTGGTGATCAGCATTTATGCGGACAAGACATTTTCCTTCATCACCAAAAGCCCACCGGCGTCTGTGCTTTTGAAGAAGGCGGCTGGGGTGGAGAAGGGTTCGGGGGAGCCCAATCGCACCAAGGTAGGTCAGGTTACCCGGGCGCAGATAAAAGAGATTGCCCAACTGAAGGCGAAGGATCTGAATGCCTCCAGCCAGGAGTCAGCCGCCAGGTTGGTGGAGGGAACCGCCAGGAGTATGGGTATACAGGTGGTGGATTGATGAGAAGCTAAAAAAAGGGAGTGAAATTTGAGGTTATGAAAAGAGGAAAGAAATATAAGCAGGCCAAGGAAAAGGTGGGACAAGGGAAATCTTATAAATTGGAAGAGGCAATCAAAAGGGTGAAGGAGTATGCTTACACCAAGTTCGATGAGACCGTGGAGATGTCTGTGAGATTGGGGGTGGATCCGAAACATGCTGATCAGATGGTTCGGGGAACTACCCTTTTGCCCAATGGAACCGGAAAGAAGGTGAAGGTGCTGGTCCTCACCAAGGGAGAGAAGGAGAAGGAAGCTAAAGAGGCGGGAGCAGATTTTGTGGGGTTGGAAGAATATATAGAGAAGATCACTAAGGGCTGGTTAGATGTGGATGTGGTGGTAGCTACCCCGGACGTGATGGGACAGGTGGGAAAACTGGGGAAGATTTTAGGCACAAAGAGAATGATGCCCAACCCCAAATCTGGAACAGTCACTTTCGACGTAGCTAAGGCGGTAGGAGAGCTTAAAACCGGCAAGATTGAATTCCGTGTAGATAAAGGAGGCAACATTGGAGCACCCATCGGCAAACTCTCATTTACCGAGGAGCAACTTGCCGAAAACGCTAAAGTCTTCCTGGATGTGATAATTCGAGCCAAACCCGCCGCCGCCAAGGGGACCTATTTAAAAAGTGCCTCCATCTCCTCTACCATGGGACCAGGAATAAAGCTTGACACCTCATCGATTATAGCCATGCTTAAACAATAGAACATCTTGTCGTAAAAATTTTCCTCAGACTTGTCTTAAATTTCGGGCATGCGGGTTTAACTAGTGAAGTCAACCTAAATAGAGTTTAAAGGAACCGCCTATGTTGAAAGTGGAAAAGGAAAAGACGGTAAATGAACTGAAAGAGAAATTATCTTTGACCAAAAGCCTTTTTCTTACGGATTTCAGAGGGCTGAATGTGGAGGAGATGACCCAGCTGAGAAGGGAGTTGAAAAAGGGAGGGGCGGAATATAAGATCACCAAAAATACCATGATTCGCATGGCGACGAAGCAGAGCAGATTTGAAGGGACTTTAGATTACCTAAAGGGACCCACCGGTTTAGTCTTTTCCTATGAGGACCCCATCATTCCGGCTAAGGTGCTGTACCAGCTTCATAAAAAGGTTGAAAAGCCAAAGATCAAAGTCATCTGGATGGAGGGGAGGTTATTAGACGAAAATTATCTTGAAAGATTAGCCGCTCTTCCAGCCAAAGAGGTCATCTTTGCTCAGATTATCTCCGGCTTGAATTCTCCTATGACTAATTTCGTGGGAACTCTGCAAGGGGTGCTGAGGAATTTCGTGGGAGTGCTTGATGCCATAAAAGAGGTAAAATCGAAGAAGGCTTAAGTCACATTTGGCTCAAAATCAAAGGTGATCTTTTTTGAGGTTGTGGTAAAAATGGATCGAATATCCTAGTTGTCAAATAAGATGAGCATATGCGGTCAAATCAAAGACCGATTAAGCTCAAGCGACACGGATGGTGCTTCTAAACGAACTCTTTTGCTTCGTTTCATCCGGGAGAATCGAGGAAAGCTCAAAAAAGTAAATCAAAAGTTAATGCTAAATGGAGGTTAAAGAATTATGACCACAGGTTCAGAGAAACCCACCAAAAAGACAAGTGCAAAAAAAGCCGAAAGCTCATCTAAAAAAGAAGAACAGGTGGCGGAGGCGACCGGCAACGTGGATCAGGTGATTGGAATTATTGAGAAGATGAACGTTCTGGAGTTGGCCGAGCTTTCTTTAAGCCTTCAGGAGAAATTCGGAGTGTCCGCCGCTGTGCCGGTGGCTCAGATGGCAGGTCCTGCAGGAGCGGCTGAAGCGGCGGCGCCAGCAGAGGAGCAGACCGAATTCTCGGCGGTATTGTCCGCGGTAGGAGATAAGAAGATTCAGGTGATCAAGGTGGTAAGGGAGTTGACTGCGTTGGGACTAAAGGAGGCAAAGGATTTAGTGGATGGCGCACCCAAGCCGATTAAAGAGGGAGTATCTAAAGAGGAGGCAGAGAAGGTCAAAGCTAAGTTGAGCGAGGTAGGTGCCACCGTGGAGATCAAATAAATACCCGCTCCAGGTGGGTGTTCCCCAGACGGGCAGGCACCCGTACGGGTGGGCGTCCGTGCATGGCTGGCAGGTTTCACCCGCCGTTCATTTCCCGTTGGCGAAGAGCGCCAACAGGAAACAGGTGCAAATCCTGAGGATCCTGCGTATGCTCGTCCGGACACACCTGCAGACATTTATGTGGGCAGGATAAAGCTTATGGTCATTGATTATTTATTTTCAATACACAAACCCGTGTAACGAAGAATTTGTGTGGCAGCTAGGCTCGTATGAGTGCATATGCATCCCCCGACCTGGCGGAAAGTGATAGTTTCGGAAGGGATTTTGTCCGTCCCGCCAAAGGCGGGACGGACACGGAATGTCAAGTATAATGTTTCTAATAATTATTCAATATTCATAAGCTTTGTACTCCAGTCTTTTTAGAATTAGGTTTTTTCAAAGACTTTTTTGTGCATCCGGTTTGATTGAAAACGATGGATAAGCTCAGTCTTGGTGGATGAGGTTTTTTGCCATTCCAAGGGCTTGAGGAGAACATATCATTTTGTTGTGTGCCACAGATCATTTTAGGGTTAGAATAGAAAGTCATTTTTAATCTTAACTCTCTCGGTTGAAAGATCAACTCAACTTGGTTGATCTTTTTGACCCAAAGGAGCGTGGTGGAATTGGAGAAGATTAGAAGGGTACAGAGAAGATCCTATTCCAGGCTTCAATCAGGTGCAATTATGCCCAATCTTCTGGAAGTCCAGTTGAAATCCTATGGGCAGTTTCTGCAAATTGATGTGGAGCCGGATAAAAGGGAAAATAAGGGGTTGCAGGCGGTTTTTAACACCATCTTTCCGGTGAGCGACGTGCGGGAAAATTATTCCCTGGAGTTTATCAGATATATGCTGGGAACCCCTCGTTACACCGTTTTGGAATGCCTGGAAAGAAACATGAGCTATGCCGCTCCACTAAAGGCTACCTTGAGATTGGTGGTGCGGGAGAGGGAGGGGAAAAGCAAGAGCGTGAAGGATATCATCGAGCAGGATGTGTTCTTGGGCGAACTTCCCTTGATCACCCAAAAGGGAACTTTTATAATTAATGGTGCAGAGAGGGTGGTGGTAAGCCAACTGCATCGTTCTC
>CAYOFL010000173.1:0-5281 GCA_964403165.1 uncultured Ignavibacteria bacterium | reverse complement strand
ATGACGAATGACGAATGACGGATTCATTGTGAGCGGATGAACACAAGAGAAGGAATAACAAGGCGGGTGTGGATGATAATAAACTAAGATGATGATTTCCCAGGCCCAATCCTGAAAGAAAGAAAAAAAGATAGATGTAGTTTATCTTTCCATCTTTAAGATATATGATGCTCGAAAGCAAAAGCAGGGAAAAGAAAAGAACATTCAAGGAGTAAACCTCCGCCCTCACTGCCTGAATCCAGAACGAATAGGTAAACCCCAAAACTAAAAGAAAAGAGAAACCTGAAACTAAGACTGATTCTCTCTTTTTAGCTATTTCTGGAAAAAACAGGTTAAGGCTTTTTTGAAAAATCTTATAGAAGATCACCAGTGAAAAAGAAGCAAAGAGGCTGGAGAGAAAATTCACCTTAAGGGCAAAACTCCAGAAGGGAAGAAGGGAGAAAAGTTTACCTAAAAGCACATAAATGGGAAAGCCAGGGCGGTGGGGGATTCCCAAAACTGCAATGTTGGCAATCAGCTCGCCTGAGTCCCACCAGAAAACGGTGGGGCACAATGTTATGGTGTAAACTGCAAGGAAGAAAATGAATATAGAAGCGCAAATAATATTTTCAGAAGAAAGTAATTTCCCCCACTTATTTTTTTGATCGCAATCTTTTGTATGGTTTAGAACTTCTTCCATAAGCTAAGACCGATTATTTGCAAAGACCTTAGTTGCTCGATTTATTGAAAATCCCGCCTTGGCGGTGATCGAGCTTCACAAAGCCCAATCACCGCCTTTGCCCCGCCTCCGGCGGGATAAAAGCGGTATAAATTGGGCAACTACAAAGGCAGAATCTCTTTTCTCCTGAAACTTCTTTTTATCAGAGATCGCCTACTGAGAAGGCTGGTGATTTTAATTTATACTTCTCTATCTTTCTATATAAAGTGGAGGAATCTATCCCCAGAATTGAGGCGGCTTTGCTTTTTTGCCAGCCGGTCTGGTTCAACGCCCAGAAGATATAAGCTTTTTCTATGGTTTCCAGCGTAGGGGTGACGGGGTGTGCCTCGGGGATTAACTCGATTTGGTTGTCGTCTTGTACTTTTTGTGGAAGGTCTTCTACGGTTATTTGATTCCCTCTGGATAACAAAACTGCGTGTTCGATGGCGTTTTCCAGTTCTCTTACATTGCCTGGCCACTTGCAGGAGAGCAATCGTTTCAAAGCCTCATCCGCGATATTCTTTTCCTCCTTTTGCATCTTCTGACAGTATTTCCTGACGAAATAAGAGGAAAGAAGCTTGATATCGTCCTTTCTTTGGCGCAGAGGGGGAATCCTTATGGGTATAACGTGTAGGCGATAATAGAGATCTGCCCTGAAGTTTCCTAATTTCACCTCTCGCTCTAAATCGGCATTGGTGGCGGCGATTAAGCGCACATCCACCTTGATAGGAGCAGTGCCTCCCACCGGGGTAATCTCCTTTTCCTCCAGAACCCTTAAAAGTTTTGCCTGAATGGCAGGCGAGGTCATTCCCACCTCGTCTGAGAAGAATGTCCCGCCTTCTGCAACTTTGAACAGCCCCTCCTTATCCTTGATGGCTCCGGTGAATGACCCTTTCACATGTCCAAACAATTCACTTTCCAATAGGTTTTCCGGAAGGGCGGCACAGTTTATGGTGATAAAGGGCTTATCCGATCTGGGGCTGTGATAATGGATGGCTCTGGCGATCAGCTCCTTACCGGTGCCAGATTCACCTTCAATCAGAACGGTCGAATCAGATCTGGCAACCCTCTCCGCCATCTTTTTCAGCTTGCCTATCTCAGGGCTGTTGCCGATGAAACAATCGAAGTCAAATTTGGTTTTTAGTTCCTTCTTTAGTTGAATATTTTCCCGGGCGATCTTTTTTTGTTCTAAAGATTTCCTCACCGCGATCTTTATCTCATCCACCCGGAAAGGCTTGGTTATATAGTCAAAAGCTCCCTTCTTTAGAGCCTCGATGGCAGAATCCACTGAGGCAAATGCAGTCATCACGATAAAGTTAAGATCCGGACTAACCGATTTGACCCGGGAGAGGAGCTCCAGTCCACTCATCTCCGGCATCATCAGATCCGCAATCACCAGATCATAGCTTTCATTTTTTACCTGTTTGAGTGCAGACTGGGCGTCCTGAGATGTGATGACCTGATAACCTTCCTTTTTGAGCATGATCTCCATGAACTTGCACATGGACTCCTCGTCGTCGACCACCAAAATCTTAGCCTTATCCATATTCCCCCTAACGCAATCACGAATGACTAATGACGTATGACGAATTACTAATGACTTGTGACTATTGACTGGTAGCTGGTTTTATTATCGGCAGGAAGGTAAGTCTTCTGTAAAGGAAAACAAGATTTGGCTTGCTTTTGCGCTGATATGAACAATGTGGCTCATATCAGCCAGGGGACTTTATAAATGCAGATTCAAATAGGTCTTAAGCAATTCTGGATAATCTTAATTTAGAGAGGCAAATTATCACCAGAAAGATCCCGAAAGTGATGAAGGAAAGATACAGAGAAAGATCGTTTATCCGGCGCCCCATGGTCTCGAAATTGATGGCGTCTACCAGAAGGAAGGATAGCGTCAGTAGTATAAAGACAAGACGATCCTCAAGTCCGGTTTTCAAAACATAATAAATGAGGAGCATGTAAGCCAGAATGGATGAGGAGTAATTCTGAAACCAACCCAGAGGCGAAAGGAGAGCCATGAAGATCAAAAGAAGGGAGTATTCTATGCATTCGGGGTGGTACGCGAAATTCCTTTCTACTAATTTCAACCTGTAGTTTAAGAAAAGAAGAAAGATAAATAAGCCTATGGCCGTGGCATATATTAGCAAATTTACCACGGTATAATTCAGATTCAAGATGTTGACCTGATATGGGGTGGGTGTCAGAAAACGATAGAAAAAGGCAAACAGGGATTGATTCATATCCACAGCCAAAAGTGGGGGAGAGGAAGCCGACATGATGGTTTTCCAACCAGAGAGCAAATTAAGGTTATCAGAAAATCCATAAATCAACGAGGGAACAAAAAGAAAGATAGCACACGTAATCGCCAGATAGCCAATCAGCTTGAATTTTTTCTTGTATAAAAGATATGGCACAAAAATCAAAGAGGTGGGTTTAATCATAACCGATAAGGCGAGAAAGCTTCCTGCTTTTAATTCCTTTCCCCGATTGGCGGATAAAATAAACAAAAAGAGGAATAGAAGCATCAAAAGGTCTGTTTGCCCCAGTCGGATCTCCCGCACCAGGAATTTTGAGGTGAAAAGCAGAGTCAGCAAATATAGATAGGGGGGAGGTGATTTATCCCCCAGAATCATTGTTTTGCTCCACCACATAATAAAGAACAGACAAATGCACATTCCAGCAAGCCATAGTATCTGTGCCGAAGAGAGAGAAAAAAGCCCCAAAGGAGCAACCAGAACCGCGAAAAAGGGCGAATATTTATATAGATAATGACCATCATCAAAATTATAAAGATTTTCCTGGTTTAGGACCCGTGTGGCGGCACGATGAACCACCTCGAAATCATTCATCCCCTTTTGCAGGGTATTCCGGAAAAAGCCAAGCACCGCAATTACGAGAACAACGTATAAGGCTATCCTGAAATAGTCCTTTTTTTTCAGTTCAGATATTCGCATTAAGAAAAATCCAGAAAGCATGGAGTGTTAGGCTTCAGCCTAACCAGAAATATGAACCACCGAAAATCTTATGGCAGGGCTGAATGCCCTTCAGGGTGTCCTTCGATCCCGAAGATCTCAGGATCGAGGGAAATCCCTTCAGGATGAACCCGGCCCTATGGATGATCAGCTTTTATCTCCCATAGAGGCGGGAATTTTCGTAAGAATGCATACGCATATCCCGCCTAAACACTAATTTTGTCGGGCATGTTCGCCATCCGACCTATTCAAAGATCCTGCGGATAATTCTTTCTTGTGTTTGAAGGTCCAGCGGTCATTGATGAAGAAGTTCAAGAGAGCGCCACACAGAATGCCAAAGATATTAGAAGCCAGATAATAGATGCCGAAAAGCTCGGTTAAGATCCACAGAATGGAGATGTTGGTCAACATGGCGGCGCTGGAAGAAACATGGTACTGTAACATTCTTTTGAAGTATTCAGTCTTTCCCTCCTTTCCCCGGTCATGCCAGGTCCAGAGATCATTCAGCACATAGTTATTTAGAAGCGATATCTCAATTGCCGCAATGCTGGAGAGAAGATAATAGACCCCGACCTTTTCGGTCAGAAACCAGAGGATGGACATGTTGACCAAAAATCCTGAAACCCCCACCAGGCAGAATTTCACAAAGCGTGGAATTTGTTTTTCTTGAATGAGGGAGTTTATCTTGTAATGCAACCTTTCTGTCCTACGAGAAACTAACTTTTACGCAATTGACTCAAAAGTAGTGGTAACCATTGACTCGGTGTGGGACGGTTTTTTATTTCTGTCAACAACGTTTTGTTTCTAACACATATTTTCCGCGGTTTGCTTCTATCTTGGTGGGGTATTTGCCGGAAAAGCAGGCCACGCAGAAATCTTTTCCGTTAAGAGAATGCAGGGAGAGCATCCCCGGCAAGGAGAGATAACCCAAACTATCTACGTCTAAATATTTCCTGATCTGTTCCACTGATTTGGAGGAGCCGATCAGCTCCTCTTTGGTGGGCATATCTACACCATAGAAACAGGGAGAGATTATGGGGGGAGAACTTACCCGGAAATGCACTTCTTTTGCCCCGGCATTTCTTAACATCTTTATAAGCTTTTTGCTGGTGGTTCCTCTGACTATGGAATCATCCACAATCACCACCCTTTGATCCTTCAAAACTCCTTTTACCGGATTAAACTTGATCCGCGCATCCAGATCTCTTATGGTCTGCTCCGGCTCGATGAAGGTTCTTCCGACGTAATGATTGCGAATCAAACCCACCTCATACTTTATCCCTGATTCTTCACAATAGCCCAGGGTGGCAGTGTTAGAGGAATCGGGAACTGAAATCACAATGTCTGCTGAGGTTGGCTTTTCTCTTGCCAGTTGTCGACCCAGTCTTCTGCGGATTTTATCCACATTCTCATTATAAATAATGCTGTCCGGACGGGCAAAGTAGATGAATTCAAAAATGCAAAATGCATGTCTGACCGGTTTGAACGGAAAGTAGGACTTGATTCCTTTCTGGTTGATTACCGCAATCTCACCCGGTTGGATATCCCTTTGGTATTTTGCTCCAATTATATCGAATGCACAGGTTTCCGATGCCACCACCCAGGC
>CAYOFL010000172.1:0-5282 GCA_964403165.1 uncultured Ignavibacteria bacterium | reverse complement strand
ACAAATTTACTCCATAATGATAATCGGATACCTCAAAACTTATTCTTACATAGTCTCCATCATTTAAATAACATTTATAAGAATTGTAACCACCGGAATATATTCTTACATTTTTATTGACCTTTTCTATATCCACATCTTCTCCTGGATGTTGTATTGCATAGATAAGAGTATATGTAGAAAATATAAGAAGTATTATGTAGAAAATAACACCACCAATCATTTTTTTACTCATTTTTTTATTAACCTTTTTTTTTAATTTTAATATAAAATTCTACATTATTAAATATCGCCTAATTTTATCCTTCTTTTCTTATATATTTATCCCTTCCATATCCCAATTAATAGATTTTTTAAGTATTAATTTTTACTTTTTATATGTCGAGAAAGAAATATGATCTGAAAATAAATTATAAACTATTTGAAGTTTTTAAAAAATATCTCGACAAACATCCAGAGCTTGGATATCGTTCCGTTTCCGAGTTTCTTAATGAAATTATCAGGGATAAGGCAAAAGAACTTTTAAAATCTGATAAGATATAGTTCTTTTATAAATATAACAAATCTTTCCTTCTTAAAAATCAGATATAATATATTTTTGATTAAGATAAATCGGTTTAAAGTATGGTAGGATTGATTGTTAATTTCAAGATTTTTTCTTGAAGTTAAATATTCAAAATGAATCGATTTTTCAAAAAAAATTCATTAAACGTAAAATAAATATAAATTATTAATATTATTGATTAAAAAAACGATCAAGTTGTATTTGAATTCCTTCTCTTCTACCTTCTCTTTCTTGTTGTGCTATAATTTCTTGAAATTCTAATTCTGCTAATTTTCTACATACAGTTTCTGTAAGATCTCCTTTAAAAATAAAAGATTTAATTATTTCATATTCATTTTCAGTAATTTTTTTTATCCACTTTATATCACATAATGATTTTAAAGAATCTCTAATCCATTTCTTTTTAAAGAAAACTCTATTATCATTCCATTTCCCATAATAATTCTTAATCATTTCTTCAATATTAACAATATTGAAAATATTATCTTCATTTCGAATTATCGGAAGAATAAACATCCATAATATAACTATTGTGTATTGAGGTTTTGGATTATCAATAAAATAAAGTTGTTCTCCTTCTCTTTCAAATTTAGATACAAATATTTTTGGTCTTGAACGTAATATCTTATTTAAATTATCAAAAATAGTCTCATTATCTCTTAATTCAAATAAATAGAATCTCATACCATATTTAGGAACACTTTCTAAATGAGAAAAAGAAGTTATTGAGAGATCCTTTCTTAATTTCTCATCAATTTTATTGAAAAGATAATTGATTACATTATTATAACTTTCTATATTAACAATCAGATTGACGGAATAATTATTACATAAGATATCATTACCATTATAGTCTAAAACAACGGAAATATTTAAATAATCTTTAATTTGATTTATATCTTCTTCAGAGGGACTAATTGAAGTTTTTATTTCATTAATAAGAAAATTTCTATTGGTATCGTGAATAATCAAATCAGGTTCTTTATATTTATTACTATGACTCAATTTTATTTTATTTAGTGGAGGGCATAGTTTTAAATTTGAAAGATTATTTTCAATAAGATATTTAATTGATAGAATTAATTCGATATTCATTCGATATCGTTTAACTTCTTCTAATAATCGTAGTTTAATTTCTTCAGCCATCTTTTAGTCTTTTGATCTGACGATATTAAATTAAATAAAATTAGGTTATTTTAATTGAACAATAAAATCATTATAGTCAATTATTTCATATTCAGAGATTTTTGTAGAAATATAATTTAAAATTCTAAATAATGAAGAATTGGAGCTGATTATCTGAGGGCATATCATTAAATCTTTATGTGATAATGTTTTTATTGAATACATCGAATTATCTTGTAAATCTCGCATAATAATATGTAAAAATGGATTTCCTGATTCTATAATAGCGTATGTAGATCTGGGGAAATCTTCAATTTTTTTCAAAAAAGATTCTAAATTTAATTTATCTGAAAAGAGTGAAGTTTTAAGACCTAAAATAAAAGGTTGAGTTATATTATTTTTAGTGTTTCTTCTTTCTCTCTTATCTAAATCTAAAAACTTTCTTATTACAATATAATATATATTATTTAAAAGATCGATAAATTTTTCTGATTCTCCATAAAACCATATTATATTATTATTTCTATTATACCTAAACCTAAAACGAAATTTTTCTTTATTATTAATTTCTGATACAATAAGTTCTATTGTATCAATATATTTTTGCTCGTTTTCTAATTCGGAGATTTTACTAATTAAATCACCCTGAATATAATCAATTGCTTTTTGAGGTTTTTCTTCTGTAAAAACAATTTTTCTATAAATTAACATTTTATATTCTAAAAAATATTTTTTGAAATTAAGAAACCGCTTTAAGAAAAGTTGTTTAATTTCATCGTGTGTTAAAAAAGTAGAACTAATACTGGGATAAAAGCTTAATAAAAAAGATTTAATTCTTCTTTTCAAATCTTTAGCATTAACATAACCGATTACAAGAATGAATTTATTATCATTTGAAAAAATCAAGTAAAATTCGTTATTATATTCTCTTCCTACATTTGAAACACTTTTTAAATTAAATTTCAATATATCTTCATAAATTTTTTCATAGCTCCACTTAAATTTATAATATCTCGTTTCATTATTCGAGATTTTCAAAATTTCTTCGACCCCTGAAAAATCTCGAATTAGAAATAATTGAGATTTTAAATCTGTTTTAATTTTTTCACTAATAATTTTGTCTTTTTTCTCTGATTGTGTTTTTTTCTTAAGCCAAATGAGAGAATCAAAAAATTCCTTATATTTATTGAAAATTTGATAATTTAACATACTCATTATTGACTTATTTAAAGTTAATAAAGGAATAGTATATGATATATTTATCTTTTCAAATTAATAAATTTATACTAAGAGAAATTATGAAAACCTTATGATATTATTTTTTAAATTGTGATTTTAAATATTTTTATTCTTATTTCCATCAAATCCTCGTTTTCTTTATTTTAATCAATGATAACATTGCTCCATAATATCTATTTAATCATATTAATTTTTATTAAAATTAGAACTAAAATTAATCAATGAAATCTTGATATTATTCCATTATTTTTTATATAATACTTGAATCTCCACCATTACCATCTTTTCCCTTTCTAATATTCCTAAAACTCAATACAAAATTCCAAACTTCAAAGAGTTCTTTAATCTGTTTTATTGGTTCGAAAATTTCTTTCATTTCTTTTATTCCTTCAAGAACTTTTTTAATGTTATCATCTTTATAGAGTTCAAGAATACCCTTTTTAAATTCTTTTAATGAAAACGGGGGATTTTCTGAATTATTTTCCATAAATGAAATATATTTTTTTAATCCTATAAAAAGAAGGAGTATATTGATTAGGTAATTTTCAGAGAATAATTTTATATCTTGTTAATAAAACCACAATTTATACATTGTTCTAATTTTTCTTTTTCATTATATATCCTGAATTTATTTTTTTTCCCACAATTCCCACATTTTTTAATTAATGATTCACCTATATATTGTACCCCAAGACTTCCAATTGCACTAATTTTTCCATCAATTTTTGTTCCTTTTCGGTTTGTTATAATCATTTTTACAGGCTGTGAAATTATATTATCCCAATCTCTAATGATTAATTTTAAAAAGTTTTTTGTAATATTACTAAGTTTTTCATATTCAACTTCTTTAAGGCATTTTAAGCAAATCCAATCTTTTGGTTCATATGTTCCATCTGTTGAAATCCCGATTTTCATCCCTAAACTTGCAGTAGTTTTGCAATTTGGACATTGGAAAAATAACTCATTTTTCTTAAACCTTTTTGGTGTAATATATTTCCAAGTTAATTGTCTTTTATCCCATTTTATTCTTGATATTTTCTTCTTAAATTTCATTTCCTTTCATTTTTGCTTTATAAATAAATAATAATACATTTCATGAATTTATTTTTTTGTTAAAGAATGAAATTTTTTAAAAATATGTAAATTAAAAAATCTAAAAATTTAACACAGGATTATCCGATTGAAAGTTGATATTGTAAGGATAAAAATCTTGAATTTGATAAATTAATAAATTTAAACTCCATTCACCTTTAAATATTCAAAATGCTATTAATTTATAATAATATCAGAATAAAAAAATGTCTACAATCATTTTAGATCAATTTAAAAATCTTCAATCCAAAACCACCCTTAAAGCTATCTATCTTTTTTTCTCATTTTCATTATTGTTTTTTATTTTTACTACGATTGGGTTAATTTCTTTAGAAGTCCCTTCTAATTTAGATGATATTTTTTCAAAATATTTTATTTTAATTATTATAACATTCTTAAACGCTACTTTTCTATTTTATATAAACATTGAGAGTGTCCTTTTTAAATATTGGATAAATTTTCTTAATAAAGAAGAATATCCAGATTATAAAGACGCTCAATTTAAAGAGAATTTTAACTATATCTTTATTTTAAAGGAAAGAGATCAATTTTTATCAAAATTTTTGTTTTCACTTTCGTTATTTTTCCTTTATTTTATCTTTTGGAATATTGAAGCTTTATTATTTTTTTTAATATTTATTTTTCTGGTTTTAGGAATCAAATTTTTATTGAAACAATTCATTAAGAAAGAGATTAAATTTCTATTACCTGTTCTCCTGATTTTAATTTTAATTGGATGCACTACTTATAATGTTATCAAAAATACCGATTTTGTCTTGCTTCTACTTAATTTATTCTTTTTAATCCCTATTATGATTTTAAATACTTCATTATTGTTTGATTGGAAAAAATTAGAAGTTAAAGTTAAATTGATTTATTTTTTGGAATTATTCACACAATATCATTATTCAGACTTTAATGAAGATAAAAACCAGATTATTACGGATTTTATAAAAAAAATTGAAAATAATCGTTGGAAAGATGCAATATATTGTTTTAAAGCAATATTAGGTGAACGTTTTTCACATGTAATTAATAATGAGATTGAATATAAAGAAAATCTTAAAACTATGGAATTAATAATTAAATTTATTAATAAATTTGAGGTGGATCTTAGATTTAATGATTTTATTTCGGAATTTAATAAAATCAATAAAATTCTTCCTATATATTTAGATAAGGGTAATGAAAAAATTAGTTACTTATCTACTAATATCTTTGTTCAAATTATTTTGAGTATTAATTCTTTTGATGAGATTCT
>CAYOFL010000171.1:0-5286 GCA_964403165.1 uncultured Ignavibacteria bacterium | reverse complement strand
TGAGTGTATATCTGTGTAGTAGATATATCGGCATGTCCGAGCATCTCCTGAACTGCACGCAGATCTGCTCCGCCCTCCAGGAGATGAGTAGCAAAGGAGTGCCTTATGGTGTGAGGACTAACTTTCTTTTTTATTCCCGCCTTATTTACATATTTTCTCAAAATTTTCCAGAGCCCCATTCGGGAAAAATATCTCCCCCTTCTGTTCAGAAAGAGAAAATCCTCGGAGTTTTGTTTGGCCAAACTTGGGCGAGACTCCTGAAGATACTTTTTCACCCATTTGAGAGATTTCTTGCCAATGGGGATAATCCTTTCCTTTTGACCTTTTCCTATCACTCTAACCAGTTCCACCTCTGGTATAATGTCTTTCCTTTTTGTGTTTATAAGCTCTGAGATTCTGACACCGGTAGCATAGAGGAATTCAAGCATTGCTCTGTCACGTAAACCCAAGACGTCATCCTTTGGCGGTTGCTTCAGCAGTTTCTTCATCTCTTCAATATGTAGAACCATGGGCAGTTTCCGCCAGAGCTTGGGAGACTCTAAAGCACCCGCCGGGTCATAATCAGAGTAACCCTCTGTGACCAGAAATTTGTGGAAATGCCTGATGGAAGATAAGTTTCGCGTGATACTGGCTGACCTAAGCCCCGTTTTGGACAGAAGGACGATCAAATTCGTTATATGCTCCTCAGTGATTTTGTCCACAGTGTCGATTTTCTTTTCTTGGAGGAATTTTATGTATCTTTCCAAATCTCTTCTATACGAGTCGATAGTGTTGGCGGAAAGACCCGCTTCGAGGGAAAGATGATTCAAAAACTGATCAAGTAGTTTTTTCATAAACAAGATAGAGAATCTAATCTGAGTCCAATGTAGCGGAGACCTTTCTTGCCTTGAGTTTGTGGTTCGACATGCTCATCACCGTGAGCTTGTCGAACGGTCGAAGGGAGGTCTCCGATAAGTTTTGTAGGTCAAGCATGGCGTAGCCTGCTTGACAAATCCTTATTTGTCAACCAGCCCTTCGGGCATGGTTGACCTACGAGGCTTTTTCATAAACGAAATAAGATATTTATTCTGTGCACAATGTAGCAGAGACCTTTATTGTTCTGAGCTTGTGCTCAGCACCTTGAGCTTGCCCTTCGACGGGCTCAGGGCGGTGAGCAAGGTCGAACCGTCGAAGGGTCGAAGGGGAGGTCTCCACAATAAGTGGAAGGCTACGGAGACCCGTCTGGGAAAGCCTTCCTCTACATAGTGATTCCGTTTAACCCAACAGAAAAGTTAGCGCTACAATTTACTACACAATTGTGGGATAGTCCAGATTAAAACGTGCCTTATAATATAAACGAGTCCCCACAAATCCTAAGATCAAAATGGCAAAATACCAGGGATAAAAGATACCTGCGGCAATGGATAAAAATAATATGGACACTTTGGTGGCTAAAATTATCTCACGCTCTTTTTTAGTAAAGGCAGAATAGATAAAAAACGGAAAAGAAAAGGAGGATGCGATTAGGAAAGAAATATCCTTAACTAAAAATGCCAGGACAATTGCTACGGCTACCAGAATCGATGAAAGAATAATTACCCTTTCCTTTCCCCATCTGACCGACAAGGTGATTTTTCTCGCCTTTCTATCTCCCTCTATGTCCGGGATGGTGGTATTCAGGTAGATTGCCCCAACGGCAAACATATAGGGTAAGGAAAACAACAAAGACTCCGTTGATAGAGAGTAGTTCATGCTCCAACCGATAAGGAAAGCTAAGCCTCCATGTGCAAAAGCATTTAAAATAAAACCACCGATGGGTCTGTTTTTGAAGTTTAAAGGTGGAGTCGAGTAGAGAAATCCAAATACCATTCCCAAGGCGAAAAGAAGACCCAACTTTTGCGAAACGAGAAAAGCAGGAATCACGCTTATCAGGTTCAGAAGCACCATCTCGAATATGGCGCTTCTTTTGGAAACGTATCCCTTCGCCAGGAAAAAGAGCTTCTGGTTCAATCTGTCTGATTCTATATCAAATATCTGATTTAAAACATATACCGCCCCAACTAAAAAAGTAACTAAAAGAATAGCAAGACCGGGAAGATTGTTTTCTCCAGAAAATTGTGAGCTTCGCCTGTGTCCTAAAAGAAGGATGGTCCATACCGGTGGCATCAAAACTGGTCTTATCAGGAAAAGATGATCTAAATATTTCAACATCGAATTTCAAACGACTGAAAATAATATTTGCGTTCGCCGAACAGGGGTGATGAGTATCAAATTTCTCTATGATTTATTTTTACTTCGATATGCAAAGTAAGAAGGATGGACTCCAATCCCGATATTTAGCGTCTTTATCCATTGAATCCGCTGAATCCGTTGACCCGATTTGATCCGCTCAATCCTTCAGGCCAAGCCTTTCCTTCGACATCCCGCCCAGACGGGCGTCCGTCTGGACGCCTTTGGCGGGAGACGAAGTGCAGGACGAGTCCGCTGACCGCCTCATCTATACACTACAAATTTCAAATAATAATAAACTATCGGAGACACGAAAAGCAAACTGTCGAATCGATCCAGAATCCCCCCATGCCCGGGAATTATGTCAGAGATATCTTTAATTTCAGCATCCCTTTTGAAGAGTGACTCGGTTAAGTCTCCCATCTGTCCGATGAAGCTAACAAAAATGGAGATGATTAAAAGATGCTCCATCTGGGCGGATTTGAAAAAAACGTAATACGAAAAAAAGGCTGCTAACACTGCTCCCAGGATTCCCCCCACAAATCCCTCCACTGTCTTTTTGGGACTTACCGAAGGGGAGAGGTTGTGTTTTCCCAGAGGAGCTCCTATAAAGTAAGCGAAGGTGTCACAGGTCCAGATGCAGACCAGAATATAGACGATCCATAATCCCCCAATCTTATAATCCAACCCAAGCTTTTGTGGCATCTCCCTCAAAAGAATCAAAAAGCTGAAAAGCCCAGCCACATAGAAAAGAGCAAAAACTGATGAGGACAAATCCGCAGTTGCGCCCTGGGTTCTTCCTTTTATTACAAAAATAAAAGCGGTCAGATAAAACACACCCAAGAGGAAAAGTATAAAGGTGTTCTCTCCCCATAAATAGACGGAAATGCCCAGAAAAACTCCCAGAGGTAGCAAAATCCATTTAGGAATCTGGAAGCTTTTTAACCCGGCTAAATAAAAGAATTCCCATAAACCCAATATGATCAGAATCTCAACCAAGATCAAGAAGGGGAGTTTGCCCAGAAGGGTGATGTATATTATCAAGGGACCGAAGATAAAAGCGATCACCACTCTGGTTAAAAGATTGCTTTTCATGCGTTGGGTTCGAGGATTAGGAAATCCTCCGGTTGAAAAAGGTGAGGTGAAAAACTATATACCTTTGAGGCTCGTCGTGATTAAGCACCAAGTGATCTGGTTATACTCTTCCGAATCTTCTTTCACGGTTCTGATAGTCCCAGATAGCTTTGTAGAAATTCTTGGCTGAGAAATTGGGCCACAGAACATCGGTAATATAAAGCTCGGTATAGGAGGTTTGCCACAAAAGGAAGTTGGATATGCGCATCTCTCCAGAGGTGCGAATAAGCAGGTCTGGGTCGGGGAGGTCCTTGGTGTAAAGATAATGAGAGAAATTCTCTTCACTCAATTCTTCAGGATCTAACTGGTTTTTTCTTACGTCCCGGGCAATCTTCTTTACCGCATCCAATATCTCGGTTCTGCCACCATAGTTCAAAGCTAAATTCAAAATCAAGCCGGTGTTATTCTTTGTTCTCTCCATTGCTTCCTGTAGAATCTCTCTTCTTCTGGGCGAGAGTTCCTCGATTCTTCCGGTGGTGATCAACTTCACGTTATTTTTGTCCAGCTCGTTGATTTCCCTTTTGGTGGTTTCGTACAAAAGCTTCATTATGGCTGAGACTTCATACTTGGGTCTTTTCCAGTTTTCCTGGGAGAAGGTGAAGAGAGTTAGAACGGAGATTCCCAGATCGCCGGCGGCTTTTACGATTCTTTTCACTGCCTTTACTCCCGCCTTGTGTCCGGCGGTTCGAGGCAGTCCTCTTTTCTTAGCCCATCTTCCATTCCCATCCATGATGATAGCTATGTGAGCCGGAAGATTTCCCTTCTTGGAAATCATTTCTTTAAGACTGGCAATCTCCTTGAACAATTTATTTCACTCCAAGAAACTTACAAAATGGCGAAAGCGGGAGCCAAGATAGCTACCCTTACTTTAAATTTCCATTATCTCTTTTTCTTTTTTCTTCAGCACCTCTTCGATTTTTTCTATATATTCATCTGTTATCTCTTGCACACGCTCCTGTCCCTTCCGGGACTCATCTTCTGAGATTTCCTTGTCTTTTTCAGCCTTTTTCAAAGCGTCGTTAGAATCACGCCTTATATTTCTTACCGCCACCCTACCTTCCTCTGCTACCTTTTTCACCAGCTTGACCAGCTCCTTTCGCCGTTCTTCGGTCAACGTAGGTATAGGAAGCCTGATCACGTTGGGGTCGCTTTGAGGGTTAAGTCCCATATCCGATTTTTGAATGGCTTTGATGATCTCCGGTATTAGTTTTTTCTCCCATGGTTGAATCACCAGCAGTCGAGGATCCGGAACGGAGATGTTAGCCACCTGAGACAGGGGCGTCATGGTGCCATAATAATCTACCCTGATTCCATCCAGAAGAGAGGTGGTGGCCTTTCCCGTGCGGATGGAGGCAAGCTCCTTTCCTATGGCTTCCGTTGCCTTATTCATCCTCTCCTCAGTATCTGTATAGATTTTTTTTACTATCATATCCTCCTACCTTTTTCTTTTTAAATGAACATCTTATACTATGATTTTGTGTTTTTCATATATGACGATTCCCGGCTTAGTTGTTGAGGGGAAAACATTATTTCTTCATTTCATCCACAAACCTTGGTTCCGATCCTCTCTCCGGTGAGGATCCCCTTCAAATTCCCTTGCTTCAGCAGATTGAATACAATGATGGGAAGTTTGTTCTCCATGCATAGCGAGATTGCAGTTAAATCCATCACCTTCAACCTTCGGTTCAGCACCTCCATGTAAGAAAGGGTGTTAAACATTTTGGCGGAGGGGTTTTTCTTGGGATCGTCATCATAAACTCCATCCACTTTGGTTCCCTTCATCACTACATCCGCCCCTATCTCCGAGGCTCTGAGCGCGGCGGCGGTATCGGTGGTGAAGTAGGGATTTCCGGTTCCCCCGGCCAGGATGACCACCCTTCCCTTTTTCAAGTGTCTTAAAGCCTCCCTTTTTATATACGGCTCTGTTAATGTGTCTATATGAAT
>CAYOFL010000170.1:3828-5314 GCA_964403165.1 uncultured Ignavibacteria bacterium | reverse complement strand
TCGCTGCAAATCTATTATTAATTGATAACCATATCTCTAATATACGTTTCTTAAGAGCAGGCTTAATGTTGGGAACTATAGGGGTTATAAAATATCCATCCCAAGCGCCCCCATTTGCATCCTCACCTGTTTTCTCGTAGAGCTTACCATCTGTATTTGCAAATACCCATGATCTCTCAGTGGCAGATGGCAGCCTCCAATAGTCCATAGCCCTAGATATTTCTGTACCAAGACCCACCCATTGCTGCATACGTGGATCATATTCTATAATTTTATTTGGAGTTGTACTGCTGGCAGCGGGAATAGACCATATCAATCTATTTCCAGTGGGACCAGGAATTGATTTTCCATGTATCAAGTTTGAGTACCCAACGCTAATACCCGCAACTGTATCTTCTATGGATTCAGATATTACGTTATATTCAGTGGCACCATTATATTGTATAAAGCCTCTGTTCGCATCAAAGAAATATAAACTAGAACCATCTGATATGATAGAATGATGAGAAGTTGTTCCCACACCTTTGACAGCGCATACCATTCTAAATACTGGAGAATGGCTTGGGTAATATTCTATTCTTATAATATCATTTTCTGAAAAAACAAAACCAAAATCATTCCCTAATCTTGCCATACCAGTAATAGAATCATCACCTTCTGGTTTATATAGTTGGTCTGCATCTGCAAACTCAAAGTTATTCCATGCTTGTAAAGCACCAGACCAGCGAACACTGAGGTCACCAGAATCATCCGTCCCATTCCATGCTCCGACTATTCTGTTGGCAAGGTGGATTAAATATTTAAACTGATATTCTGTCGCCCCACCTGCATTAATTAGTTTGGTAATATAAGTATCACCATGTTTCCATTTATACGGCGTATGTTCTGCAAAGTCAGCCCATATGGCGTATCCACCAAATGCTATAGATGAATACATATCGCCAGCACCAGTAGCAAATGTAACTGCTGCCTCAGCAGCTTTTTCTACAGGGTCTTTACTTCCATTATAAATATATACTTTACCATGATCGAAGATTATTAAGTCACGATTAGTACCATCATATATTTCTTGTAGGCCCATACAAAGTGATGCATCGGCAACCGCAGAATGGGACCATTCAGAATAGCCATATGCTTTATTAATAGCATTGCGCTCTCTGGCTAAATCTATATTCTGTCCGGCTGCTATATATGTAGCAAGAATCTCTCCATGCTGGTCAAGAGCCTTATACATCTCTGGTCCATCGGGCGGAGTATTATTCCGCAATCCTAATATTGGCTTAACCGTAACATATCTCATTTATGACACCCATCCATAAGGGCTTGTTTCTGGTGCAATTCCAGGGCTGTCCACATTTTCATTTAGTTCAAATGGTTCATCGACTTTGCTCTTATCGTCATCTATTAATGCGGCTATATAAGCTTCTTTCTTAGCCATCTCTTGCATGGCCTTTTTTGACATCTCAATACCAGGAATAAGATCATG
>CAYOFL010000170.1:0-3728 GCA_964403165.1 uncultured Ignavibacteria bacterium | reverse complement strand
TTATATTTGGCCAGTTCTCGTTGCATTACACCCAATTTACCTTTGAGTTCATTAAAACTTCTATCTTTCTCAGCCCTCTTTGCAACAGCTTCTCGACCATACATCTCTAACGCAGGCAATACCTTTACAATCTTGCCCAAATGTTCATTGATAAGCAGGAGAAGATCGGTTATCCCTTTAGTGGCTGTCCTTATAGTAAAATGCTCAAGATGCTTGGGTTCTGGTAGCCATTTTTTCTCAAATCTATTATACTCTGCAAACGTGAACTTATTACCATTCTGCTCTAAATATCTTGGCGGATCGGCATTCGGATCACTCATGGCGGTTGTTTCTGCTGCATGGTCAAATGTTACATCGAAACTCTCTTCTTCCATTACTATCTCCTCTTTCGTAATTGTGTAATGATATATTCTGGGTGGTCTGGGTTTTGCCCTTTTCCATCAGAATAGTCCTCACAGAGAACATCATAGTCTCTGAGAAAAATATTTAATGATTTTCTGGTAAACAATTGCTTATGCTCACCAGGTCGTAAATTTGTGTACCAATGCCATAGGGCACCAAATGATATTTTATCACCACCTGCCCAAGGTATTGAGAACAAAAAGTATTTATGATTAACTGCATTGAGCAAATCATGTGGATCATCAAAATGCTCCATAACATGGAGTGCAACAAGCATATCATAATCATTGTTTAAAATACTTTTATCATTAAACTCTGTCCTATGTGGGTCATAACCAACAGCTTGATAATCATACTCTACTGGAATGCTCCTAAAAAAATGTCCAACACCACATCCATAGTCTATTACAGTTTTAACATCTGGTGCATATTCATGGATTAAATCCCAAAATGTTCTATCCTTAACAAACAAACCTTGCTTATCATCTTCTTTGTGGGTATAATAAGCATCGTTATACATCCTCGCATCAGCATGTGGATTCATAATGTCTTGAAGATGGCCACAATATTCACATTGATACCAAGTTTTTGCCATTTTTTTCGTTTCAAATCCACAAATGATACATTTTTTACTGTTTGACTGCGGCATATGTTCTCTCCAGGGCAGCTAATACAAGTTCGGGCTGATGGTAACAACAGGCAGGTGCAGGCACATCCTCACCAACATCATTAACCTCATGTCGTAGTTCACATATATCTCGATATTGACCGGCAAGTTTAAACAGCCTATGACATGGATGACATGTAGCACATGGAGGGAGGATTGCTTCTGCGTTATCCCAATACTTAATAATCTGTTCGGGGGCACTGTGGCTAGACAACAAAATCTTGTGTATAGAATCTTTTGTGCCAGCACCCATGAGGATTCCTGTTTCTGGACCTATAACTATGTCACAATTTAACGCATAGATTAGACTATTCCTAAATGATGGTTCTATCACAACCATTTTATCATCTGTATTATGGTGCTTAAACGTCAATAACTTTGTAAAGTAATCTCCAAAAAATACAAACTTAACATCTGGATATACCTTAGAAAATGTACGTATTACTTCTTCTGTGTATCGGTAAGCTTTGTGGGCTGCTGATCCAGCAAGTGCCCAACCAATGACGATGGGGAATCCTTTATTATGAAGCTTAGTGCGCCAATTCTTGCCCCGCTTAATCTCGTATGGTGTAAAATATAATTGACCATTGGGTCGTCCACCGGAGTATCCAGCACGCTCAATATGCGCATCAAAATAGTTTTTAGCTTTGACTTTAGCCCTACGTGCCTCATCAGTCCATTCCCATTCTGGTTGTCCAAAGCCAAAGAGAAGTTCATTCTCTACGACTCCAGTTATTATTACACCTTTGTCAAATTTCTCTACCGTTTCCGCATAATGATCTGGTAGTTCAACATATGTGTACTTGTTATCCTCAAAGTGCATCCAGTGGTCCACGTGTGGATTATTTAATAGAATACTTTTAACTCTATCATTAGCATAAAATGTAACTTCATATCCATCATCTTTTAAATATGGTAATACGCATGAAGCTTGAATTCCATCACCATATCCGGCGTGCCGTATTACTACTGCTGTTTTTCCCACTTATCATACTCCGCTTTGATATAGCCGAATAGCATGTCAAGATCAAATCGCTCAGTGCATAACGGCATAAATGGATATATAAAGATTTCCGACTTTAGACATGGTTCCTTTTTTCTGCTAGGCCCATGAAAGCATGTTCTATAACAAGGGGAACAATCTAATTGGGCCTGCATAGAATAGTCATTCTTATGATACCGACATAACTGGTCAACTGAACTAGCCGTACATAATATAGTCTTCGGGGTTCCGTACATACCGGCAGCACTTAGTATTCCTGTCTCAGGCCCAAACACATAGTTCGCATACTTACACATAACCATTGCATTAGCAAATGGAAGGTGATCCCTGTCATTTCTATGGCTTAGGTGGTAGGTTCTTGGGGCATTCCATTCAAGGCTTGGGCATGAGTCATCACCGACAGTGAAAAGCTTTGCTTTTGGTAGCTCCTCAACTAGGCGCATACCAAACTTAGCTATCCACTGAGGAAACCCCTTGTTTCGAGTCGAACCGCCCAATGGAGTAATTATCTTAAAGAAGTCTTTGTTCGGTCTATCAAAGTATTTTTCTATTTCTTCATATAAAGCCGCATTAAATTGTATGCTAGGATAAGACGCAGAAAACTCAGGCGGACGCCTAAGACCAGCTTTTTCAAAAAATTTATCATGCCAATTTCTCCCGTATACTTCCTTTCTTTTTTCAAATGACCAGGACTCTACCTCTGTATCAAAGAATTGATAGTCGGTAAACCCAAAAAAGTCTATTATGTCTTTATCAGGGTGCTTTTCACGAATATCCTCAATATGCTTTTGAATACCTGGCCCAAGAGTCATTCCGTCAAAATATGCATACGGATTAAAGTATGAGATTTTCTCTATACGTGAATCATGATTGAATAACTCTGTACCATAATCATTGGTATCCATATAGATCTTATCATACTTTTTTTTAAGAGGATCGATGATAACAGACATATGAATATTGTCACCGAATGCATTGTAGAAACAAATAATGCAGTCTTTATTTTTTTGCATTGTTCTTATACTCTTCTAGCTTTCTCGACATTTTCTTAGCCATCGTAGTAGCTATGGCCATCAAATATTTAAGCTTTTCATCATCTGTATTATGATATATTAATCTAAATATTGCACATATTCTATCATGATATAATCTTTTTGATAGACTTGTATAATGAGGAACTTCGCCTGGTTCCAAACCAAGCTGATTTTCATAAAAATCTCTCAGCTCTTCTAATGTCCAATTATCTATTGCCATGATGACCCTCAAACATTACGGCTTCATAGTCTTCCATGCTCCAGATTTGTTTTGTTATTCCTTCACCATTGCAGCCAGCAGCATAACAAAATTCCACAACCTCTTGGAATGTTGGAATCCATTCTTGTTTATGTCTTCCATGGCTGATTGAAACTTTTAATGGCACATTACCAAAGATATAATATTCTTTATCACCAAGCTCTTTGATTTTAGCAGCCAAACCAGTTTTATCTTCTATATGTTCAAGGGAGTCAAGAAGCAAAAATAGTCCATATTTTTTGTTTGGCTTAAAATCAAATATACTTCCAGTATAAACATTAAATCCATTTTTTCTTGCTACATTGGTAGCAACAGAAGATAAATCAACACCAGTATATTTATCTTTCCAAGAAGATGGGTTTT
>CAYOFL010000169.1:0-5396 GCA_964403165.1 uncultured Ignavibacteria bacterium | reverse complement strand
AGATGAGAATTTCGTGGTTGAACTTGAGAAGGCATTGGACCGTATTCTCCGATGCAAAAAGCCAGGGCCAAAACGCGAGGTTAGCCAGAGATAAGTATGGTGTCCCCGAATTGTTCGTATCTGTCTTCGGTGCTCGAACAAACACCAAGAATGAAGATGTGGCTCCATGCCCCACCAAAATCGGTCGATCACCTGAGCAAGGATATCAAAGAATAAAGAACGGTCTTTATCATCCAGGAAAATCTCCTGAGGGGCATCCCCGCGGCTGGTGATATGATACACCGTACTTTTATATTCGCAGCATTAAGTGTCAAGTGTAGGCCTGCCCCCTTGCATGCCGCGAGCTTCCGGATCGACTCGGTCTCCCAGATGCCAACGTGCATATGAGCGCGTCGTGTCAGCACCGCTACGAAGGAGGGATCACGGATGTCTGATGTTCCAGGCTCACTCGGGCGTGCATACGTAGAGCAGGTGATGAAAAGCTTAGACTCGGTTTCCGATCTGATCGAGGAGAGGCGCCGAGTCTACAGGGAGTTCGTCAATGAATCCAATCTGAAGTTCCTCCAGGACGCGGTCCGGCGAGATCGCGAAGTGGAGCAAGTCGAGGCCCTCAATAGCTTCCTGGAAGACCAGGGGTGGTTTGTTCCGCCAATCCTAGATGAAGAGGAACGGGTAGCTCTCCTAGAGATGGTCGAATCTCGAAATGCCTCCGATGCGCTCATCCAGCGCCTTCTGGAGTGGTGCGAGCGCGGCGGCGGGCGGAGGATCGTTGAGACCGCCAGTTCCAACTGGGCATTCTCCGGTCGTGCATCTCTTCTCGAAGAAGCGTTCGAAGCGCACGAGGAAGGGAAGCACGCACTCAGCATTCCGGTGTTCCTTTCTCAAGCGGAAGGAGCCTTCATTGGCTGGCTCGTCTCGCTTGGTTCCAGGTCGAAGAACAAGCCAGGGCTTTTCAAGAAGGCGGTGGCGAACGAAATCGAGAACTTTCCCTGGGAGGAGCGTGACTTCACTGAGATTGTCCTTCATGCCTACCTGCGCTCATTCTCTCGCACGCTCTCTAGTCAGTTCACTGCCTCGGTATGGACGGCAGCAGATCTGAAGGACCTGCGGACGAGGTACTCACGAGGGTACCTATCGCGCCATGGGGTCATGCACGGGGTCGACACGAACTACGCAAGTCCAGAGAACAGCGTCAAAGCCCTGTTTGTGATCGATGTGCTACGAGAGTTCTTTGACTACTTTCAGAGTGGAGATGGCCAAGACGGATGAAATTTGCCGAGGCTACTCCGTGGCTCTCGGCTATTGGGTCGACTGAAGTGCAGTCATGCCCGATGGGCGGAGCATCCTCTGTTTGGAGCTGATTGAGTCTAGCTGTGCGTGTCAGTGGGTCTTTGCTTCACGCTGCGACCGACGCGACTCGAAAGGATTTCAGAGCGCCTTCAAGCTCCTACCCTGTGCCCTCTTCGTCCCCTCAGCCAACGGATAGATCTGAAGAGGCTTCACCCCACAGATCGCCTGAGAGGACCCCGTTAAATCCTAGGAAGAGGCGAGGGAGGTCAACAGCGGGGCCTCTCAGTCGATTTCTCGCTTGCCAGCGTCCGCTCTCACCTCTACCGAGCGGCAAGGCTGCGGAGCGCGGGGACAGCACTATGGGCTTGTGCTTCTGCACGACCAGACCCACATTCGATCGCCTTGCTTTATCGCACATTCGAATTGCTCCGCAAGCAATCCTTGATGTATGGTTTCACTTAAAGGAGGAAAAATGCGAAGAGCGATGCTCGTTCTTGTTATTGTCGGTGTACTGGGCATAGTTACTGGATGCGTACAGTTAAACTCTCCACCAGTAGCTCGTTTCACTGCAAACCCTTCATCCGGTGAGGTGCCGCTTCTTGTCTCGTTTGATGCATCATCTTCACGCGACAGTGACGGCAGTGTCGTTAGTTACGCGTGGTTATTCGGCAATGGCTCTACTGGCTCAGGAGCCACTACTTCTCATACCTACAGCGTGGCTGGCTCCTATGTTGTTAGACTGACCGTCACAGACGATGGGGGAGCCACGGATACCTACACACGCAGCATAACCGTCACTCAGCCCGCCCATCAGATTTCTGCTAACCAACTGATGGATGAGTACGTGGCTAATGAAGTAGCGGCGCAGTTGAAGTATGGGGACAAGCTGATTGCCGTCAGTGGCTATGTGGACAGTGTCAACATCAATGACTTCACCGGCGAACCATACGTGAAGCTCGTCGGCTCTCCAGGCGACTGGGCATTGTGCGCGGTGCGCTGTACCTTCCCGATCTCGGCGCAAGCAAGTCTGGCAACACTGAGCGAAGGGGACTTCGTGACGATTACCGGGACCTGCAAGCGCTACTTCCTTTGTGACGTGATGGTCGATGACTGCTACTTGTAGCGTTGCGAACTAGAGGAGCCTGTGCTGACCCAAAGCGACTGCGAGGACCTACAGGCCCAAGTTCTCCTCATTCTCCGTGATCGATTCTACATGGGCGCAAACCGGCGGAGTCTACTCCGCGGCAGCTTTTTCCCTTTGGATCGCCTTTCACGCGGGCAAGGAGCTTGTCTTGAGCACGTCGGGAGACCTGTTCGAGCACTCGCGCTTCCTCGAGCGTCGATGTAGTTGAGACGACAAAGCCATCCACGGCTCTTTCACCTCCTGGCCTTCGCGATATCCTTCATTGCTTCTCAGCGACGCGGTCTGCACGGCAATCGTGATTCGCAGTTGGAGCTACTACCTGTGAAGCATAACCCCTGAATCTACAAAGGTCATAGAGGACGTCCCTGTGTAGCGCAAACGCAGTTCAGATGAGTCAAGGAAGATCAAGGTTAGAAGATTGCCGCCCAGCGCGGCCACAATGCAACGCCTTGTGCCAAAGTTTGTGGAGTACATGCTTCCATAAGCTGTATCATCATCAGCATCCCAGATTCTCAGCGTTAGTGTGATTCCGTTCCTTGTAGTCGAGTACGTACCTTCGAGATCGCATAGTGAAACCTTCCTGGAACTGGCTGGAGAGGTATTTGCACTTGGGAATAACGACGATCCGGGGAGGACCCCACCCACCCCTCGACCTACCAGAGTTTCGATGTCCCGCATATCTGGAGAGCCAGGTTTAAGGAACAACTGGTTCTTGTCGAGGCGAACCAAGTCGCCGTCGTCAATCCCTGGGTTGTCTACAAGAGGCGCAATGTCGTGGATCTGGTTGTCATTCAGCCAGAGCATCTCAAGCTTGGTCAAGCCCGATAGTGGGCTGATGTCCGCGATCTGGTTGTCGTGCAGGCAGAGCTGCTCAAGCTTGGTCAAGCCCGATAGCGGGCTGATGTCGACGATCTCGTTCTCGTTCAGGTAGAGCTGCGTGAGGTTGGTCAAGGCAGATAGCGCGCTGATGTCGACGATCTCGTTGCCGTGCAGGCAGAGCCGCTCAAGCTTGGTCAAGGCGGATAGCGGGCTAACGTCCACGATCTGGTTACTGTCCAGCACAAGATTCGTGAGATCAACGCAGCGCTCAATTCCTTCGAGATTGACGATGCCCCGATTGTAGGCGTTGAGGTACGTTAACTCAATCAAGTCGGTATCGTGGATGTCTCCAGTTGGTTTCCTGATCTTCTCTCGGATGGCTATTTCAAGTCCTGAGTCGGGGACGTTGACAACAACGGCAGAAGCAGAGACCGAGACTAAGGAGAGGCGAGCATCAAGGATGAGTATCCCGGCGAATGCTAACGCCAATGCAATAATTCCGAGGGACAGCACTAGGGTCGCTCCGGGTTTCACTTCTAACCTCCTTCCACAGTCGTTCTTCTCCGCCCAGAAATGTGAAATGAGGATACTGAGTTAGTCGTGCATATACAAAACGCATCTCGCAACACTCGCCGTCTTCTGTTGCCCCCCCCCGCGCGAGATCAACAGGGGAGGGATAGAGGTTGGTTGAGTTCAGAAACCCACAGGCTCAAGCCATCTTTGCCTTCGATGGTCACCTCTACACGCGCGCAAACCCGGCGGAGCCTACTCCGCAGCAGCTTCTTCCTTCGGACTGCCCTTCTCGCGGGCAAGGGACTTGTCTCGATCACGCTTGGAGGTCTTCTTGAGTAGCCGCGCGTCCTCGATTGGCTCGGGCAAGTACAAGTCGGGCACGTTCGCCCATTCGAGTATCGCTGTCGATTCCTCGCACAGAAGCCGTCGGTGCCGCCCGGTCTCTGTGAGGGTTAGCAACTCCTCGGTCCGGAGCGCGATCACTTCGCGCATCCTCGATTCCCGTCGCTCCTGAGCGGCCATCAGCACCTCAACAGGCGCATCCGCGGGCGGAAACAGCAGATCGGATGTCAATTGGATGCACGCGAACAGGAGAGATTCCATCGACTTGAACGCGGTGTCGAGTTCCCTCTCGGGGCGAGGTGATTCCTTGGCAGCTGCCCTCAGTGCCTCTTGCGCTCTCCTGGCCCGTCTTTCAATCTCTTGCGCTTCCTCAATATCCTCCGCGATCCACACATCGGGCGAAGTCGCACGTTCGAATCTCGGCGTTGATTGCTCAGAGAGCCGGTGGTAGCGTTGTACGAATTCTCCGAGGGTCTTCCGCTCTACGCTCAGGAGTGCGGTCACTTCGCGCATCCGCGATTCCTGCCACTCCCGAGCGGCTATCATCACCTCAACACGCGCATCCGCAGGCGGAAATAGCAGCTCGAGTATTGACTGGATGCATTTCAGGCAAGATTTCATCGCCTTGAATATAGTGTCGCGTTCCCGCTCGTTCTTCTTCTTATCCATTCTCCTAACCTCCAAAAAACATAGGCCGAACCTATGTATGCTTTTCAGGTTCAGCCTCTTGAGGCAGTCGAACTCAATCTCACCACGGGCACGCTCATATCTCGATCCGCGCCTCGAAAATTAAGTATACTCACCAAGACGCAATGTGTCAAACCGCCGTGCCTTCTCCGTCAGGGCCACTCCTGGAGCTAATCCACAATTGCCGTATACTATGAGAAGGAACAAAAGGGTCAGCTCTTCATTCTTGGTGTTTCTTCGCCTCAGTGGCTCTTTTGCGATGGGAACCCTGCACCACTTTGGTCGCGGATTCGTGCTAAGTTGGGAGAAGGTAAGCGAACCATGCCAGCCCTGAAAGGGACTGCGATCGCCTGCCCGGCTGGCCGCGCGATTCCCTTGGGAAAATGTCGTTGGTATGATCACGCCATGGATGACACCGGCAACAAAGAGCTGCGGGAGAGGCTCATTCGGCTCGGGGCACCCCGTCTGGCGAATGCGCTCCTCTACCTTTCCTCGCGGATGGATGGGGCCGCCGAATACGTGGAGGCGTTGCTTCTCACCCCGGAAGAGGTCCACGGCCGCAAGCGGAGCTTCTGGTCAAAGTACGGACTGTAATCCGGGC
>CAYOFL010000168.1:0-5450 GCA_964403165.1 uncultured Ignavibacteria bacterium | reverse complement strand
TGTCGTGCAGGCAGCTGTAGCAAACGGTGAAGGGCGGTATTTGGGAGCGTTCAATGTTGGGACAGGTAAAGGGAACAGTATACTGGAACTCAAAGCGATGGTGGAACAGCTTAGCGGTGTAACGCTTAGTGTAAAGTGGCTACCGCGAGAACCGTGGGACTTACGAGAACTCATCGCTGACGTCAATAAAGGGATTCTGCCGTCAACGACATCATTGGGGAATGGACTTAGTACTCTTCTGGGACAGAAATAGGGACATTCAGGTACTCGAAAATCTTCACACCAGATATTGCTTGGTCGCCTATAGACACTTCAGCTGAAGACGAATACACCAACTCGTAATCGGTCAGTGCTTCCAGTGGAACAGGACTGTTGAGGATATTGGCACTTACTATTCGGTAGTTACCCTGTCCCTGTTCACCAATAAATACCTCGGCTTCCTCGTAAGTGTCAAACACCCAGACGCCCGTTATGTGCTTGTACCGTACGCCGTTATCATCTATCCTGTCCTCATAAAGTATAACCAGTGGCTCAACAGGGGCTACGGCTTGGCCGTCGAAGATATACAGTCTCACAGCCATGGATTCGTAGTAGGCTGGGTAATACAGCATTACCGGGTCCAGCCGACCCTCCTGCCCCTGCGATTTCACATAGTACACATCGCTGAACTCGCTCATGGTTCCGTTAGCCCACTCGACCATAGCGTAGAACTTGTTGGTTGCCATACCAGCGTCAATCATTATGTACTTGGACATCTGGTAGTCGGCTAGTTCGTTGGCGTAGGTCTCGTTCTGCGCCGTGAAGAACTTACCGACCCTATCCGCTCCTCCTTGACTCGGGTTGGCGTTGGGGACACGTTGTCCGATTTGAGCTATGAAGTACCCGTAGTCCCACCAAGACGCAACGGCATAGAAGTTGTCGGGGTACTCGAACTCCTTGCGACTGGACGAATACATCTCGTAGTAGAAATCGGGGTCGCCGAACGGTTCGGGGGTATTGTCTCTGAGCCAAGCACAAGACTCGTACCAGCCTTGTGCTAGACCGACGTGTACGCTGGACTGTCCGCTGGCTATCGACACGGCAGGACGGATGTTAGGGAGGAAGACCAGCAGGAATATGCCCACGCTGATAACGGCTACCTTCACCCAAGCAACTTGGCGATAGGGCGACGTACGTTTAGCCTTTTTCTTGTTCTTCTTGCGTTTCCTGAACTCTTTTATCACTCCACCGGCTTTCTCTGGTATGGTGGTCAACTTACGCAACCCGCCGATGTCCAGTGTCTTCCACGACAGGTATCCAGTCAGCAAGGCGACATTTATGGTGTAGTAGTACCCGAACCGCCGTTGGCCAAGTGTAGCGATGAGGACTATCAGGCTCCAGATGAGGAACATAGTCTTGGCGGCACTTCTCTCTTGGATGGTAGCGTATATCAGTACAGCGAAAGCGATAAGTGCAATGGGAAAGGTCGTGGTGAAGTTGCTCCATGCTACACTCCACGTGAATGTACCCTGTGGGTAGAAAAGTGGTTTTGCCTCTATGACGGTGAGCATGGCACTGGAAGGAGACAGGAAACTGAAGCTACTGGACAGGGATGCAAACAGGGTGGGGTTGGTAACTCGTATGGCTCCGAGACCGATGATGAATAGCAGTAGTAGGATTGGGAGATAATATATCGGTCTCCAGTTCTTGGCGTCCAAGAGCCGAGAGATGATATTCAGAGCAATGGGAACTATTATGGTTGCGCTCAGGGCTAGGAGTGTAAAGGTGTCTATCCTTCCATGCACCCCAGGAACGTAGGTGATTAAAGTGACCAGGAACAATGGTACGGCCATGATGCACAGGTAGTCGGTAGGTCTTTGTCGCAAATGGTCGACGATAAACTGGACAACCAGATAAGTGAATATGATAAAGGCGAACATCAAGCCACCACCCCATGTTAGTAGGTAGATACCGAGGAACAGCCCAGCGAGAACGGCGTAGACGAGAGGCTTGGTGATGGTCTTCCAGTCTCGGGTCAGGATGTGGCGGAAGGTGATTTCCCTCTCCCGAGACCGCTTGACAGCCATTATTAGGAACATAATGGCAGCAGTAGTGAACAAGACCTCGGCTACATGGTGATCCGTGAACCCTAACAGGGAGCGGTTCAAGAACTCTCCTGGTAGTATGACAACCAAGGCAGCAGCGATAACGCCAGCCCATCGGTTGAACAACTCCTTGCCAATGAAGTAGACGGGGATGATGGTCAGTGTACCGAGGATAGGTGGAAGGTAAGCAGCGACAGTGGCGATGGTATGTGGTGCTGGATTTCCGCCACCGACGATTAGCGTAGCACTCGTAGCCAGCCAGACGAAGAAAGGACGACCGAGACCGCCGCCACCAGGGAAAAGGATACACGGGTCGAAGATGTTGTAGTACGGGAAATTGTGTACCATGTTCTCTATGTAACGGAGGTAGAAGTAGGCGTCGGTTTCCCGAAACCAGACGGCGTCCCCGACGAAGACAGAGTCATAGCCCAAACGGACACGGAGGTAAAGGGAGAGGATACCGAGGGTAGTCAGGATTGCCGCTACTATGATGGTAAGAGATAGTTTATGCTTCATCTCTCGGGTTGCCTGTTTTGCGTGCTGCTTGTTTTTGGCTTAATATACCCATATTGAGCGATTAACTACTACACTGGCGAATGTGGGGCATGAGATATTCCATAAGATAATCCAAATACCCAGCCGATTATTACTGGCCAAATAATGTTGAAGTGGATGCCCAAGACGATGCCGCCAATTACGGAGAGTGCTGGCAACCATAACCATCTCATATCGTGCATCCCTTCTACAAAAGCATCGTAGCGTGTGTATTTAGTGGCCACAACATCCGTGATTGCGCTAAAGCAAAACATATTGGTGGCACGCCTCAAGGCTTCTGGCTTATTTACTATGTCGCCCCAGTATACCTTGCCCATACTCTTAGGTTTCTTGCCTTTGCCATTCTTGTAACCAAAGACTTCCCAAGTTTCAGACTTGACTGTTTCCTTCATTTTCACTCAATATGGCTCTTTTGGGCAATCGGGATACATCTCTTATCCTGCTCCGTTCTCTCAAACATTCTATTGAGTGACCGGGCATGTATCCCACAGACATATTCCACTCCCATTTGGGGAGATGGAACCCTAAACTTTGCCGCTCTGCCACATTTGGCACTCGTGCGACTAATGAAATCTGATTCCATCGTCATTTGGCAAGTTTGCATATCGCTATCTCCATTTTTGGCATAAGTCCTTTCGGTTAGTGAATGGCTCAGTTCGCAATCCTCTCTTAAACTCCGCACGTACATGGCTACCGATACCTAGATGAATTGTGTTGCTTCTCCCATCTATAACCTTGCCACAGACACCACACGTAAACTTGTATGTTGGCCGGTGTTCACCGAGAAAACTACGCTCTTTCATTGCTCAATATAGCCCTTCTGGGCAATTAGCTAACGGTTTCATCAATGTAGTTTCAGATGCGATATGCTATTGTCAATATAGCCATTGTCTTTAAGCCAGTTCAGCAACTTCTCTTGACCCTTTCGGACTACTGCTCGATACCTCGCATAAGTCTTGTTTGGGTCTTTTCTGCTGGCTTTTATCGCCTCTGCAATCTCAGCTTCGTTTAATTCCCACTCTTTCATTGTTTCCTCACTGCCCATTCTGTCTGTTCTGGGCAATTATGTCACTCACCGTAGCCACATGCCGACTACAAAGATACAGGCGAATATTATTGTGGCTACCATATTATCGGCGAAGCCGAATAGAACACCTACGATGCCGCCTATCAGGGATAGGCCCAAGGCTACCCACCACCTGTAATGCCTGATGCCGCTTCCTACCCTTGCCATTTGTTCGTTCATGTTCATCTCCTTTTATCTATAGCTCAAAACACCCCAAATGGGCAATTAGTCTGAATCTCTCACCCAACAGAGAAGGGCTTGTACTACCCAATAGACTAAAAGTATCCCACCAGTTACCCCTTGGAATATAACGAATACCTTTAGGGCTAGGTGTGCCTCCACAAATGGTACCCGAACTGGGGCAAAATGGATGACTAAGTAAATCAAGCCCGGGATCACTGCGACACACGCAGCGATGGCCAACATACATAATAGGAATAATGTCGAATCTCGCACCTTCTCCATTTCTATGCCTCCTCTTTATTGCTCATAATACTCCAATTGGGCAATTAGCTATTTCTTAGGAGCTCACGCCCCTTGTCAGTCAAGAGAATCTGGTCTCGGTCATACCCTCCACAAATGAGTCCTTGGTTTCTGAGCTTCCCTAGAAATGAACCCCCAGCCAAGTACATCCCTGCTCCCCGATGCGCACCGTGTCCAACATTTTGGACTCGTTGCCAGCCTTCCGAATTAGGCCACATTTCCCTAGCGAACTCCTTTGGACTCCTTATATCCTTAGTTGCGATTAACCTTAGTGCTACTATCGTCTTTTTCATATTCTGGAATATCAGCTACGACTTCTCCAGTTCTATGGTCTCCAATGCGTCTTTGACCTCTTCAAGCGAATACTTCTTTACCAGCTTTTCTAAAGCGTCACTCAATGCCTGGTCCCTAAGTACGTGCATCATATCCTTGAAAATGCCGTCTTTCTCCCAGCCACGCATCCTCTGTGCCGCCTTGCACTCTTTGTCAATGTGGTCATGTAACTTTTGTTTTAGTTCCTCGCTTGTAGGAGCCTGTAGTTTTTCACCACACAAACGGCAGTTTACTTGGTAGATAACCATTCTTCGGTTTGTAGCTTCCTTTTCCATCGTCATATTCTTTCAGGAATATTCAATTTTCCTTTCTCAGCAGTGCTGATGGTGGTGCTGGGCATTGGCAATAACCTGGAATCTTCCCGCATTTAGAGCATATTATGCGTTGAATAGGAACACCCCCATATTGCCTATGTCCGCTCATGGCGTGTTGGAAGGTATATCTTTCTGGTGGGGGTTGACAACGATGACTACCCTCAACGAAATTATCAAAAGGTTGACCGCATCTAGGGCAATTCCCTTCTAGGACGCCATCATACCAGATAGTTCTACCCTTGCTATCATAAATCCGATTGCTCATTTCCCCTCCTTCTTCGGCTTATCCCAGTAGGGACTCTTGCACTTGCCACAACGCTTGGGGTTCTCGGACTTAGACGACCAGTCGTTGTTGCAACGCTTGCAGTGATGGATGTAGAGCTTGACTCCGTCTCCCATCATCTACATTATACACCATTAGTGTAGTTTTGTCAATTCGAGAGGTTTGACGAACACGTTTCTTGACAACCGAGCAACCCGAACTCTATAATGGGTGTATGGCTACCGCACCATCCGAAGCAAAGCTGGAATCCTACTACAAGAGAGAGCCAGAAGCCACGGAGAAGGCGATACGGGACTTCCTCCACGATTCACGCAATCCGCACATGGTTGTCT
>CAYOFL010000167.1:0-5500 GCA_964403165.1 uncultured Ignavibacteria bacterium | reverse complement strand
GGAGGGTAGGACAAAAATATCCATCAAAGGATAGATCTCTTCTATGTCTTCGCGCAATCCAAGAAATTTGATTTTATCCCCTATTTTATATTTTTTAACTATTTCCGGCTTTAGAGAATCTCTTTTTTCCGTGTCTAATTGACCAACAATCAAAAGCAGTATCTGGGGAAATTTTTCCAAAACTTTTTGAAAAGCCTCAAACAATTCCAAATAACCTTTTTCTTTTACTAATCTTCCAACCATTCCAATAATCTTTACCGCAGGATTTATACCTAAATTATTTTTTTTCTTGTCAATAAACTCTGAAGAAAATCTCTGGGGGTTGAATCTTTTAAGATTTATACCATTGCCTAAAAATCTAATTTTTTTTAGGTTGAAAATTTTTTCTTTGACGCAGGTTTCCATATCTTCCTTGCTCTGAAAAAAAATAAGATCGGAAAAAAGAGCGGCAATTTTCTCAATCAAAATAAAAAATTTTCTTTTCAAAAAGCCTGTATTTTCGGTAAAGTAATAACCGTGAATGGTATTTATTATAATTGGTACTCCGGCTATTTTGGCTGCCACTTGACCAAGTAAACTAGCCTTGGGAGTATGAGTATGAACAATATCAAAGTTTTCTTCTTCAAAATAAAATATCAGATTAAACAAGGTAATTAAATCAGAAATTGGACTAATTTTTCTTTTAATTTTAACTGTTTTAACCTTAATGCCATGAGCTTCAATTTCCTGCGTCCATTTTCCTTTTGAACAAACAGATGAAACTTTAAATCCTTGTTTTTTTAAAAATTGAATTTGTCTTAACAAAAGAAATCTTACAGTTAAATCGACTGAAGCCACCTGACATACTTTTGTCTTCTCCTCTTTGGGGGCTCGGACAGAAGGAAAAAGAATAATATTATTAGTTTTGAAACTCTTATAAGCCGGGGGACCAAAAATTATATTTCTCAGTTTTAAAAATAAAGGTCGAAGTGCTTTCCGAAAAGGCAGGAAAGAATAGAAATAGCGAGATAGACAAACCAAGAGGGATTTATAAAAACCTGGATAATCTCGCCGATATTTTTTTCTTAATTTAATATTAGCCTTTAATCTCCTCCTTATTTTACAATCTGACCTTTTATCTTGGGGCTCTAAATAATAGGTGAAATAATCCGGAAAATTATAAAACTTACCAAATTTTCCTAACTTTAACCATAAAGCTCTGTCAGCAAAAAAACCAAACTCTTCTTCATATTTATAGCCTCCTGTCTGCTCAAAAACATCTTTCCGAAAAACAACAGTACTGTGGGTAAAAGGATTATCAATAAGTATTGATTTTCTAATATCATTATCTTTTTCTGGAAAAAGGTATCTGGCAATTTCCTTGTCTTTTTCATCTATTTTAATCATCCCACCGCCAACTAAAACATAATCAGGATTTTTTTCCAAAAATTCAACTTGTTTTTCCAATTTTTTCTGGTCTAACCAAATATCATCATCGTCTAATCTGGCAATATATTTGCCTTGAGATCGCCTTATCCCTATATTTAAGCTTTTGACAAATCCCAAATTAGTTTCGTTTCTTAAAATAATTATCCTTGAGTCCTTTCTGCTCAATTCAGAGATAATTTTCGGGGTTTCATCAGTCGAATCATCATCAATTATAATTAGTTCTATATTTTTATAGGTTTGACTGAGAGCGCTTCTAATTGCTCTTTTTGTATATCCTTCTCTATTATAGGTGGGTAAAATTATTGAAACTAATGGCTGGTTTTTCATATTCTTCTACATAGAATTAAATATTTCTTGCTCTAAAAATTGCTCTAATTTTTTAATATATTCCCTATTGTCCATGGTTTTAGAGATTAAGACTTTGTATAATTCCAAATTACTAAAACACTTGCTAAAAGTATTCCTTATATCATTTAAATAATCAGTGAAATCCAAAACATTAGAAAGAGATAAAGAATAACAAATAGGCATTGTTTTTCTCCATTCATCCTGCAATATAGCCGAACCTATTCTAACCAAATTTTCTAACTTCATCTTTTCAGTCTTAAATTCATTTCCATTATAGCGGCTTAAAAATAGGCTGTATTTCAAAACTGCGCTTTTCCCAATCTTTTCTTTTGAGACAAGCCACTGGACAGGAATTTTTACATATTCTCCTCCTTTAGGGAAATCGTATTTAAGAAAATAAGCAATTTTTTTCAAGGTTTTTTTGAGGGGAAGGTTTTTTACTACATTGACTATTGGTTTTTCATATTTAGCTCGTTTTATTTTTTTACTCTCTGCTGATTTCTTTAATTCATCAAAAAAATTGAAATGGTAATTATATATGGAAAAATCAATTGGAAAGGAATACATAACAGCATTATCTTTTAAAATTAAATAATCATCGCCAAAGAATTTTACCTCACTTTTCTGACGCAGTCTTGATATTAAAAGAGTTTTTCCAGCTCCTGGCCCAGCTGGAAAGATAATTCCTTGGTCTTTATAACTTATTCCGGCCGCATGAATAAAAGTGCAATTATTCTTTAATAAAAAATACTCAATTAAAGGGAAAAGGCTGATATCCGCTCCTTTAATATAAATTAGCATCTTGTTATTCTCAAGTTTTACTGCCTGGGAATCTCTTTTGTGATAGATTCCGTTTTTAAATCCGTAAAAATCATTGGAGATATCAAAATGTTCTTTGGGCAGTAAAAATTCATCAAAATCCCTTATTTCTATATCAGTATTAGTGTTTTCAGCTTCTTCTCTAAGTTTAAAGTGTCTTAACTTGTTTTCGTACTCTTTAATTATCCTCGGATTTTTAGTCCTAATCTTAATTTTGACTATATTATGAATGTTGTAATAAGTTTCCATTTTAAATATGAGGTTTCATTATTATACTGCTACCACATGTTTTCAAAGTCATGGGTCGAGTATAAATGTTCTCTTTGAATGTAATATGACTTCCGGCGAGTTTTTTTTACTAATAAGGGATTCCTCTTAAAAATTCTAAAAGCTATAGCAAGTGGCGTTAGAATAATTAAAAAAACCAATGTCAGCATTATTTTTGAAAATATTATCCCTAATAAATTTAGAAACTTCATCCAGAACCAAGAAATCTTTTCACTTAATGAGTCTGACAATATACTTATTAAGAGTAAAAAAAGTGATGTGTAGATTAAATAATTTTTATGGAAAATCAAAAAGAGAATCAAAAGTCCAAAAGCAATTGCAGCAACATTTTTAATGTTTTTTTCCTTTTCGCTGTTAATCATTTTTTAAAATAAAGTATAAATAAGCGGAGCCAAAACAGAACTGCCTCCAAGAACAATCAAACCCCCTATCAAAAGCAAAGCTATGATTACTGGCGTTAACCACCATTTTTTTCTATCCCTCATAAAATTCCACAAATCTCTTAAAAAATCTATCATATATGTTTTCATTTTATTTTTTTTAGATGTTCAGTTAAGTCAGAATTTAAAATTTCGGCAATTTTAACAGCGCCTTCATTAGTATAATGAACTCCATCATAAAAATAAAGGGAATCTTTGGACATTTTATCTGCTAAATCAATAACCAAAACATTTGCCTCCTTTCCCTCTTGGCGCATTTGGTCATTATATAATTCAAGGATATTCCAATATAATTTACCGTTTTTCTTTTTGTCAATCTTGACTTTTTCCAAATCAATCCCTATTTCAGGGTCAATTCCTTGACCCCATAACATCGGCTGGGTAACTAATACCGGCTCTATATTGTTGTTTTTAGAAATCTCTATTAATTCAGCAAGTCTATTTTTAAAATTAGCAGCATACTCTTTATGCATTAGCAGTTCGTTTTTCATTTCATTTTCTGGTATTTCCATTTTTTCCATTTTTAATAAATCTTTATCACTATGAGCAATTCCCATTTTTTTTTGCCCTAATCGCCCTAAAAACATTAACCACAAAATTTGCCAGTTCGCTTTTTTCAGTAGACCAGCTAACAAATTTATGGCGAAGTGATCTAATCGATTTAATTTTAGGACAAAATTGAGGATTATCTGCACAAATATCATTTAAACCTGAAAAAAAGAGCACTAACTTGGGTTTAATTTTAATAATATAATCCTCAAGCAATATTTTGTGACCAGAGGTAGAATTACCATCCAGTCCGGCATTATTAATCCAAATATCAGTGAAATTCTTTTTTAAATTTTCGCCCAACAAATATGGCCAAGTTTTATTGTCAGACAAATAGTAACACTCTGTCGTACTGCCTCCAACAGTAATAATGGAAAGATATTTCTCAAAATCTCTGGGAATTTCTTCTCCTCTAAAACCTAAGGAATTTTTTGTATGTTTTATTTCTAAATCAAGTTTGGCTATTTTGCTATTTTTTATATTGTATGAAACATTGACAGGTAAAAATATTTTATCTCCTTTTATTCTAATTGGGAAAGGGCTGTAGATTCTTAAAAATCCCTCTAAAATCAAAAGGCTTATTATGATGCTTACTGATAAAAGAATTAGATTTTTAAAAAAATCTTTCATAATTAAGCTAGTAGAATCACTTAATCTTTTTGCCAATCATCAGAAAAATCCCCCCCTCTTTACTTCCCGTGAACAACAGCTTGAGTTGAACAAAAAAACGATCCAATAAGTTACTACTTGGATTTGGTTTAAATAGTTTTTCATTCTCAGATAATTCCATAAAGATTCTCGGCTTTGGTATACTATTTATAAACTCAAATCCGGTTTGGTCAAACCATTTCAAAACTTCACCTATAGTATGTTTAGATTCGTGAGGATTCTTATACTGATCTAAAAACCAAGTTAATTTTCTAATCTCATTAATATTTCTTCTTCTTAAACGTTGGTCTAAAAATTGAAAATAATCATTAGAAATGTTAAAAATAAAACGACGGATATCAGTAACAAATCTACCGTATTTGTTGTAAAGACCTATAATAATATAACCATTTTTTTTCACAAGTTGGGCAATAGACTTAAATCCCAAAAAGGGATTGCTTGTATGGTGCAAAACTCCATTACAAATTACCAGATGAAAACTCTCGTCTTTAAAAATCGGCTTAAACAGGTTCATTTGATAAAAAGCCACTCTTTCTAAATTATTTCTAATCTTGAATTCTTGGCCTAATTTTAATGAGTTAAGACACATATCAGTTACAAAAATCCATCTATTAAAAATTCCTAAAAAGTTGCTAAGCTGACCCGTGCCGCAGCCAACCTCTAAAACCCTTGAATTAAAAGGAATTTGTTCATTTAGCAAACGAGCGAAAATTCCTTTTTCGGCTTTTTGAATAAGGCTCCCGATATTTTCAAAATCATCATAGTTTGGAAAAGGTGTTTTTTCGTAAAATGACTTCATTGTTTTTGTAACATCTTCAGTTTTATTATCCCAGTTATTAGGAATAAAAAGAAGAGGAATGCCATTTTTAATTTTATAAATTTTATGACAATTTAAACACTTAATAGGGTTGCCGATTATTTCTATTTCTTTTCTGCAAGCTGGGCAGATAAAAATATCT
>CAYOFL010000166.1:0-5685 GCA_964403165.1 uncultured Ignavibacteria bacterium | reverse complement strand
GAATTCCCAGACGAGCGGACGCCCAGACGGGGGCGTCTGCCCTCCCGTCTGGGGGGCTCCGTCATCCCGCCTTATGATTTAATTGTTTCAGCAACACCCTCCTGATTACAAAATTCCAAGTAAACGGAAGCCACGTATTTCTGTTCTGCCTGTTATATCTTTTCACTGGTTCGGACAGAGGTTGAACCCTTGTCCGCAAGGGAATTGGGATAGGGGTGCAACCCCTATTCCAACAAAGACAACAAAAGCTCTGTCATTTCAGCCCTGCTTGTTATCTTTTTCACAAATTTCCTTTGACTTCATCGCTTTTTATTTTAAATTTGGGTCAGGTCTAATTAGAGGTGAGGCTCAAATGTTGCTATTATTGCGAAGGATTCTTCAGAAGATATATATTAAGGGACAAACTTAAATTTTCATATACCTCTTTAAGTCTGTTCGTTTTGTTTTTCATTCAAAATTTGAATTTTATTAAGGAAGGGAGAAAAGATGATTTCGTATAGATGTCCTAAAATCAAGACTCGATTGCCGGGTCCCAAAAGCAAAAAACTTATAGACCGTGACGAAAGGGTTGTTTCCCAGTCATACACCAGAACCTACCCGGCGGTTATTTCTCATGGTGAAGGGGCATATCTGTGGGATGTGGACGGAAACTGTTACATCGATTTTCATACCGGTATCGGAGTATGCTCCACCGGAAATTGTCATCCCCAGGTAGTGGAGGCAATCAAAAAGCAAGCGGAAAAATCGATACATATTCCCTCCGCCGATTTCTACCATGAGCCGGTGGGAAAGCTGGCGGAGAAACTCTCCCGTATCGTTCCCGGAAAGTATGCCAAAAGAACCTTTTTTTCCAACTCCGGAGCGGAGGCGGTGGAGACTGGCTTCAAGCTGGCTCGGTATAACCAGAAGAAACCCCGCACCATCGCTTTTATCAACGGATTTCATGGAAGGACTATGGGAGCTTTGTCTTTGACCTGCAGTAAATTGAATCAGAGAAGATACTTTGCTCCCTTAGTTCCTGAGGTGACGCACGTTCCTTACGCTTATTGCTATCGCTGCCCCTTTAATTTGACCTATCCCAAATGTGATGTTGCCTGCGTCAAGTTCATCGACGAGGAGATACTGCAGAAGGTTGCGCCAGCAGATGAGGTGGCGGCTATCGTGGTGGAACCCATTCAGGGAGAGGGTGGGTATATAGTTCCTCCTCCAATGTATCTTCCCAGACTAAAAGCTCTGGCACAAAAATATGGAATCCTGCTCATCATGGATGAGATACAATCTGGTATGGGAAAGACCGGAAAGATGTTTGCCATGGAACACTGGAATGTGACCGCAGACATCGTGGTGGTGGCAAAAGCCTTAGCCTCGGGGATGCCTTTAGGCGCATGCATAGCTTCCAAAAAACTTATGTCCTGGGAGCCGGGATCCCATTCTACTACCTTTGGTGGAAATCCCATCGCGTGTGTCGCCGCGCTGGTGACCATCGAGCTTTTAGAGAATGGACTCATGCAGAACGCCACCCGCATGGGGAATTACATCATGAAGCACTTAAAAAGAATGATGAAACGATATGAGATCATGGGCGACGTCAGAGGAAAAGGGCTGATGATAGGGATCGAGTTCGTGAAAAGTAGAAGGACAAAAGAACCTGCACCGGACTTGTGTGACCAAATCGCCAATGAATGCTTCCGAAAGGGGCTGATGCTTCTGACCTGTGGGGAAAGCGTCATTCGGTTCATACCTCCTTTAATAATAAGTCAGCATACCGTGGATCAAGCTCTGGAAATATTTGAAAAAGCGGTTAAGAAGATTCAGGGCAAGAGAAAGAAGTGAATTATATTCCCAACGGATTCCCAACAGATTCCCAACAGATGAAACAGATTAAACAGATTAAACAGATGGACAAAAGAGGGTAATCTAAACTATCTGTTTAATCTGTTGGGAGATAGCTGTTGGGAAATAACCTTAAAGGAGCACCCTTGAGACTTTATGAATACGAAGCCAAAAAGCTTTTCTCCCGGTTTGGCATTCCCATAACCACAGGTGAAGTGGTGGAAACCAAAGAGCAGGCCAAAACCTTTGCTGAAAAACTGGGAAAGCCGGTGGTACTTAAAGCTCAGATTCTTTCCGGTGGTAGAGGCAAAGCAGGAGGGGTGAAGTTTGCTCAATCGCCCAAAGAGGCAGAGGAAAAAGCTGGAGAGCTTTTCGCCACAAAGATTAAGGGTTTTCCGGTCAAAAAGATTTTGGTGGATGAGAAGCTGGAAATAGAAAAAGAGTTTTACCTGGGGATCACGCTGGATCGGATCAACTACAAACTGGTGGTCTTAGCCTGCTCTGAGGGTGGGGTGGAGATTGAGGAGATCGCCCGAGGGAAGCCGGAAAAAATAAAAAGGATAAGCGTGGATGTGGATCAGAAATTTTATCCCTTCTGGGGAAACTCTTTGGCTGGGTGGTTAGGAGCAAAAGGTGAGAATCTGAAAATCGTGAGCAAGATAGCAGTCTCTTTATTTAAGCTGTTCAAACAATATGATACCAAATTGGTGGAGGTCAATCCTTTGATTCTGACCAAAGAGGGTGAGTATATCGCTGCCGATGCTCGCATGAGCGTAGATGATGATGCTCTTTTCCGGCATCCGGAGCTTTCGGAGATGGGAATTGAGAAGAGGCATGAGGAGGGGGAGATGACCGAAAGGGAGAAGCAAGCACGGCAGTGGGGCATCCCCTATCTGGATATGGATGGTAACATTGGCATGTTTCCCGGAGGCGCGGGCTTTGGCATAATGGGGAACGACTTCATCCAGTATTTTGGAGGAAAGCCGGCGAACTTCATGGACTCCGGTGGTGGTCCCACTCCGGAGAGACTGGCTCGTATGCTTGTTCTTCTGGATGAAAATCCAAACGTAGGTGCCATATTTGGTGCAAGATTCGGCGGGATCTCCCGTTGCGATGATTTCGCCAAAGGAGTGGTGATGTTTCTAAAAGAGCATGGGCTTTCCAAGCCGATGGTCTTGCGCATGACCGGCAACATGTGGCAGGAAGGGGTGAAAATCTTCAAGGAGGAGAAAAAAGAAAACCCTGAGATTTTCAAAAACATTGAAATTCACGGCATCGAAACCCCCATCGAAGAGATCGCCAAGAGGGCAGTCGAATTGGCAAAGAGAGTATAAAGCAGTTGTAGGTCAAGTATCTCCGGAGGAGTGTTTGACCTACAATTTTTTTCTTTTCATTCTTTGGAGCAGGAGAAATGTATGGCGATTTTGGTGGACAAAAATAGCAAGATAATTGTTCAGGGAATAACCGGAACTGCAGGAAGATTTCATACTGAAAGAATGCTGGCTTACGGCACAAACATTGTAGCAGGAACTTCTCCGGGAAAAGGCGGGGAAAGAGTTTTTAATGTGCCGGTTTACGACACAGTAGAGGAATGCGTGAAAAATCACGGGGCGGACACTTCTGTGATCTTTCTTCCTGCCCGCTTCGTTATGGAAGCTGCCATAGAGGCGATCTATGCTGGTATGAAGTTTATCGTGGTTGTCCCGGAACACATTCCCATTCAAGATATGATGACCATCCGCAAGGAAGCTCAAAAATTCGGCACCATAGTTCTGGGAGGAAATACAGCCGGGATCATCACACCGGGAGAGGCAAATTTGGGGATAATGCCGGATATTGCTTTCAAGCCAGGTAGAGTAGGAACAGTTTCACGATCAGGGTCTTTGACCTACTATGTTGCCGACACTCTCTCCCGAACCGGCTATGGAGAGACCACCTGTGTGGGCTTGGGGGGTGATCCGGTTTTGGGCAGCACTTTCAATGAGATATTAGAACTATTTGAACAGGACAAAAAAACCAAAGCGGTGGTTCTGGTGGGTGAAATCGGTGGAGTATATGAGGAGATGGCAAAGCCTGCCATCCAGAAGATGAAGAAACCGGTTATCGGAATGGTGGGGGGAGTTTTTGCTCCTCCCGGAAAAAGAATGGGACACGCGGGTGCCATAGTCGAGGGTGACATGGGAACCGCACAAAGCAAGCTCAAAGCATTGGAGGAAGCAGGTGCTCATATTGCCAAGACATTTTTAGATATTCCGAAAATTTTAGAGAAATTGAGAATATAATCCCTATTCCCCGATTACTCTCATCTTCTTTTATCAATACTTTTGGTCGCCATGTCGGGGGACATGGCGACCACTTTAATGGGAACCGCACAAAGCAAGCTCAAAGCGTTAGAGGAAGCCGGGGCTCATATTGCCAAGACCTTTCTGGATATTCCCAGGATTTTGGAGAAATTAAAGATATAATTCTTTAAATCTTTTGTGCCTACTGTTAGGGTGGGGGTTGTAGGGCTTGTTGAAAAAGCCACACTTCAGGGCGGGATAAATTCCCGCCCCTATGGGCAATAATGACTTGCAACCCATAGGGCAAGGCATTTAGCCCTGCCATTTTTGATTTATTTTTAAACGTTGTGATCAAACCTCACCCACCCATCCCCCTCCACAAAGTGGAGATAGAGCGATAGGGGTGAAGTAGAGAAACGCAAAGATTTGGTTCAAAGAATTTCCTTGTTTTGCTCACCTTTACTTTTATCTTTATAAAAAGAGTTTAAAAGTTTTCGATAAAGGATCAATCGATATGATGAAAAAAGAAGCGCTTTTCTGGGAGAAGCGGGAAGATGGAAAAATACAATGTTTTCTCTGTCCGGTGGGGTGCGTGATCGCTGATGGGAAAGTGGGGGTATGTATGGGCAGGAAAAATGAGGGTGGAACTCTTTATGCAGTAAACTATGGTAGGTTGGTCTCCTTAGCCATTGACCCAATAGAGAAAAAACCTTTGTATCATTTTCATCCCAGCACCCAAATCCTCTCCACCGGTCCTAACGGCTGTAACATGAGTTGTCTGTGCTGTCAAAACTGGACCATCTCTCAGGAGGAATCTCCCACCAGGTTTGTCACACCTGAGGATCTGGTGAGAGTTGCTTTAAAGGAGAATTCTGTGGGCATTGCATACACCTATACCGAACCTCTGATCTGGTATGAGTACATTTTAGATACAGCGAAGATAGCAAAAGAAAAAAACTTAGCCAATGTGCTGGTCACCAATGGATATATCCATGAAGAGCCGTTGAATAAACTTTTGCCTTACATAGATGCCATGAACATAGACCTTAAATCCATGGATGATGATTTTTATAAGAAAATTTGCAAAGCAAAACTTTCTCCTGTCTTAAGAACCATTGAATTGGCTTATCAACATAAGGTTCATCTGGAGATCACCAATTTGCTCATTCCCACTTTGAATGACTCAGACGAACAGATCCAGAAGCTGGTAGATTTCGTGGCAAATTTAAGCGACCGAATACCCTTTCATTTTTCTCGATATTTTCCGGCATATAAGATGGACATTCCTCCCACGCCCTTAGAGACTTTACAGAAAGCTTTTCTTCTGGGGAAAAGAAAGCTGAAATACGTCTATGTTGGAAATGCACATATCCCCAACACCTCGAATACATATTGTCCCGAATGCAATGAGCTTTTGATAAGAAGAGATGGTTATTACACCTCTGTGGTTGGCATCAAGGACAGAAAGTGCAAAAAGTGTGGGGTAGTGGTGGATGTGGTAATGAAATGACGAATAACGAATGACGGATAAAAGCGCGTAGCCAAGCCTTCACGGCTTGGCTGGCAAGCC
>CAYOFL010000165.1:0-5780 GCA_964403165.1 uncultured Ignavibacteria bacterium | reverse complement strand
AGATGTAAGGTATGTAAGAAGAATTACGAGAAAAAATACTTATCTTCAATTGAAGGCGGGATGGCACGCAAAGAATATCGGCAGACATATAATCAAAATCATAGAGAAAAAAAACGACAACAGCAACACAAATATCAAAAAACCATAAAAGGGCATATCGGCTATGTTTGGCGTTCTATGCTACACAGATGTAACAATCCTAAATGCAAGGCTTATAAAAATTATGGTGGCCGAGATATCAAAGTCAGATTTGCACATTTTGGAGATTTTTATAATTACATTGTGAACACTCTAAAGGTTGACCCAAGGGGTTTAACAATTGACCGTATCAATAATGATGGTCATTATGAAAAAGGGAATATTCGATTTGTAAGCCAAACAGAAAACAACAAAAACCGCCGAAAACATTATGCAAAGGCAAGGCCAGGGGGCACTGTTTGAGAAAGGAGAATGAGATGGACGAAAAGACAATCAACGAGGCAATGGATAATAGGTTCGATGGCATTGAATCTTGTGTAATAATAGAGGAGCTTCTTGAACTTGAAGCCGAGAACAAATGGCTAATCCGATACAGGGATTATGTAGAATCAAGAATCCGCAAAAATATATTGCCTAAACTTTATCGAGAATGGAAGAAAGACGTAGAAGATTTAGCAAAAGAGCTTGAGAAAGTCCTCTGAAAGGAGATTGAGATGAGTTTGTGCGAAAAACACAAAAACGCATACGCCCCAATGTGTCCAGTCTGTATGATGGAAGAAAGAGATGCAATCCAAGCCGAAAATAAACAAATGAGAACGAATGTTGATAAATGTACAAAAATGAACCGAATGCTTATAAAAGAAAATTCACACTGGAAAAAAAGGTACATAGAAGCTGTGAATGATATGGCTGAACTAAAAAGAGAAGGCCGAACAACGAGCGAATGATTTCAGGACCGGCACAGGCGAGTTCTCCATACCACGCCCGGATATTGAGGGGATTGTGTTCCTGTAAACCCCGTCCCCCCCTAAGCCCCCCATATTTATCTTGACATAACTTAGGGGGATTGTGTAATTTAGAGTAGCCGATAAGTAAGAAAGGAGTCTGAAATAATGGATAATTGGTTAGTACCTGATTGGTTAATTTTTGTGAGTGGTTTTGCTTGTGGCATTGTGGGAACTCTGCTTGGGATAGCTAACGCAAAATATGAACCGTAGAGCATTCTTAAAAGCCGTTGGTTTGACGATAGCAGCACCCGGGGCTGTGCTGGGGGCGGTTAAAGCAGTTCCGCCAGTGGGGGTTGACCCCACCATATCAGGTGAGGAATTTACTGTTGCTATGATTCAAGAAATCGTAAGAAAAAGGCTGAGGGATTCGCCCACAACTTATTATATTTTTATCCACCCCAAACAACACTCTGCCTTGAAAGTAATGATAGCAAGGGACAAATACAAGCACGAACGCTGGCTCATAAGGCATAATCGCTGGTTGGAGAGACAGCGCAGGCCGCCAATACATTGTGAAAAACCGGAATATGGCGTTTGGGGTGGTGTGCAGATAATTGAGACTGACCCCGAAGAAAAAAAGGGGATTTATTGACAGTTTCTGCCGATTTGATTGTATAACAGGGCAGATATGGCGAATGAAGCAGGAAATAAAAGATTATCAGACAGACCCCTTGGGATTGTCGATATGGAACTCGCAAGGGTTAGGCCATTGAATCGCATAGGTAGTGTTCAATTGGAATATCTTGCGGGAGAAATCACCAACGAAGAAGCTGCGGAAAAGTTGGTGGAGATAATAGAAAATGCCTGACCCCGAAGGAAATAACTTGACACCGGAGAGGGTTGCGAGTATAATATTGACTGAAGATGAGACGAGATTCATTACAAATCTGCGAATCCAGGCAAAGAGGAATCCTTATGCCAAATTAGCTGTTTTAATCCAGGTACACGATGGCGAGGTTCAGTATGGCACATTGTGCCTTGGCGCCGCGCCGGATACCAGCACAATAAGACTCTAAAACAGAGCTTACCTTCCACCATAAAGATAGCTCCCCTTTTGTAACCAGGGGAGTTTTTTTATTTATGGCTAACTACAAGAAAATAGCACCGAGGATTAAAGTGAGGATCAAGCGGATATGGGGCTGGTTTTACGTTCTGGCCAGAAATGGAAAGGGGTGGGTAATTCTGGACAAGGCCGAAACAAGGGACGAAGCGTTAAAATTCATAGAGGACTATCACACCAACAAGGACATTCGATGGTCAACTGACGTGAAGATTCGTGCGGGATGGGTCTGCGAGCAGTGTGGCGAGCTCGATAGGAAGCTGCTTGAAGCCCATCACATCGACCCTGTGGCCGTATTCCCTGAAAAGAGGCACGACCCGAAAAACGGCAAATGCCTCTGTATGTTCTGCCACGCTGGCAAACACACCGATTGGGCACGGCTGTCTATTCTGGCGCGATTGGCGTTGGTTCTTTACGGCAGACTCTACCCGCACAAGAAAGCTGAAATACAAAGGATGGCCGGATAATGGCTAAGGCGAAGAAACATACAAAATCTAAAGTCACCGCGGCTTCTCTTACTATACGCCAGAAGCGGCTTTGCGACATTTATCACGCCATGGAGAAGCCGAACAAGCGGATAGCTTATGAGCTGGCCGGCTATAAATGCAGGGGGGAAACCGCCAGGAAGGAAGCTGAACGGGAGATGGCCAAGCCGCTTGTCAAGGCATACCTGGATTCCCTGAAGGAAACAGCGACCAAAAACGCACAGAAAACTGCGGATGAGATAATCGCTGAGCTTGAGAAAATCGGATTCCAAAGGAAAAAGAACCGCAACAAGGTCAGGGCGCTCGAACTGTTAGGCCGGCGTTTCAATTTGTTCCCGAACAGGAAAGAGTTGACGGGCAAAGATGGAGGCCCGCTTGAGTTGAATGTTAAGATGACCAAAACCTACAAAAAGAAATGATTATAAACTTTGACCCAGTTTTGACGGAGAAGCAAACGAAAGCCTGGGACCACCTGAAGTCCCGGGGCATTGATGAAGTGCTTTACGGCGGTGCCAAATACGGCGGAAAGACCTGGTTTCTGTGTGTATGGGCCTATCTATTTGCCTGCGACTTCGCCCACAAGTACAACATCCCCAAAAGCGCTCATCCTCTTAAAATCGGATTTTTAGGTCGCAAGGTCGCAAAGATGTTCAAGGAAACCACCTTGGACACTTGGTATAAGACCATTCCTGCTGATGGCTACGTGGCCAAAGGCAATCCGGTCGAAATAACCATAGACGATCGTGTAAAGATTTTGACCGGCGGATTTGATAACAGGGAGCTTGTCAATAAGTTCAACAGCGCTGAATTTGCATTTTTTGCAGTTGACCAGGCTGAGGAGCTCACTCGTGATGAAATGTCACTATTAAGGTTGGCCACGTTTGGGCGTCTTGTTGTCAATGAAAAAGCAGTGCCGGGCAAAGGACTCCTGACTGCCAATCCCCGCCATTGCTGGTTAAAAGACGAATTTATCCTGAACCCGATAAAAAAAAGAAAATTTGTATCGGCCCTCCCGACCGACAATCCATTTTGCACGCAAAAATACATCGATAACCTGATTGATTCACTCAAGCACCGCCCTAAATTATTGGCCGCCTATCGTGATGGGATTTGGGACGTTCTAGAAGATGCCGAGCAGGTGATATTGGACGCCTTGCTGGAAACTGCACTGAACAGGCATGGCGAATTTTGGCCGTTTGTCAAGGAGTACATTGCGATTGACTGCGCCCGGTTCGGTGATGACGAGACGGTCATTCTTTTGATGAACAACACCAATATTAAGGAAAAGATAGTGATGCCTTATTGCCGGACCACCGAGATTTCTGGCAGGGCGGCGGCATTATCACATCAAAATAACGACTGTGAGCTCGTTGTCGAGTCTATCGGTAGCGATTTAGGGGCCGCCGTAGTTGATGAATTGACTGAATTAGGTTGTTCAGTCCTTGTTTATGAGCCTCAAGGCAAATCTTCTGAACCAGACATATATTCCAATTGCCGCGCTGAGGCGTGGAGCAAGACGGCAAAGGTGCTATGTTCGGGTATTATTGATAAAGATAGTAATTGTTTTGTCGCCTTGACCAAGCACGGTGAAGGGGAAAATTACGGCCTTGACGATACTATGCGGGGCCAGTTATGCACACCACACTATAAATGGCAAAAAGGTAGAATAATCATCGAGCCAAAAGAGGACATCAAGGACAAATTGGGCCGAAGCCCTGACCACGCAGACGCCTATGTGATAGCCGTGTGGGCCTGGCCTTATATTTCTATGCCGAATAAATCAGAACTGGCCAGACGCCGCAAGAGGCAAAAGTCGCCGATGTCAATGTGAGGCAAGTAATGCGAAAAAAAAGAAAGAAAAAGCAAAAGCGTCTCGAATTGGTAACAAGGGTAATTGACGGAGATACCGTAGAGAATGGCAAACGTCATAATAGTAAGATTCGACAATGAGTGGGTGGATGTTAGCGTTGAGCGGTCTGTTCAATGTTGTGATTGCGGGCTTGTTCACCGCGAAGAATACCGCATAGTGTCAAGCGATACTGGCGACCACATCATCAGAAAAGCAGTTCGGGACAATCGGGCAACGGCGGCAAGGCGAAAGTCTTTGAAAGCCCGAAAGGAAGGTATTTGGAGAAAATAAAATGCCAGGAAAAGGATGCAAAAGAAAGCTACCCGATAAGCCCGGTGGGAAAGTAAAAGGCCGAGGGACAGTCACGGCGATAAGAACAATTAAAAGTGGAGGCAAATATTCTCACGTGAGGGTTATGTCTAAGGCTGGCCCACGAGGCGGTAAAACAATTGCGGGTGGTTTTCAAAAACCCAAGAAGAAGAAATAATGGATGAACCCAAAAAACTGACTGAAGAGGACATTCTCGATAAGGTCAAGAAGTTCAAAGAGGACGCTATTACAGGTAGTGCAAGTCTGTTTGCCCGTATGCGCAAGGCCGAGGACTTCAAGATAGGTAACCAATGGGACCCAAGTACTAAGAGGGCCAATGAGGCCAAGGGCAAATTCTGTCTTACCCTTCCCATCATAAAGCCCAGCATAAAGCAGGTTGTCGGAACAGAGACTCAGAACCCCAAAGACTTTAAGGTTCGCAATACCAAGGGTGGCTCTGCTACTGTCGCCAAAGTCTTGACGGCTTTAGCCAAGCACGCCACGGACTCCGAGCAGGTCATATTTGAGCGGACGCAGAGATTTGAGGCCGGCCTTACGAGCGGGGTTGGAGTGATGGGGTTTTTCATTGATAAATCCGAAGACCCCCGGCACGGCAACTTGAGGATTGAGAAGCTCAACGAGCATGAGGTTTGTTTCGACCCGAACTGTAAAGTTTACGACCCCAATACAAAAGGAGTCGGCTGTCAGTATATCATCTGGGAGCCCTGGGTCATTAAGGAGGAGGTCGAGGCCGAATACCCCGCCAAGAAGAAGGAATTACAGGCCCTCGGAGGCGGCAGGAATACGGGATGGGCGATGGGGCACATAAAGGCCGTCATTGATTATCTCTGGGGTGAAGATACAAAAACGAGCATTTTTGGCACCAGCACACGGGAAGATGTAGAATCGCTTCAGAAATATAGATACCAAGAGTCGCATACCTGGTGGAAAGAGCCGAAACGATGCGTCCTTTCATACGATTCCCGAAAATCTGAGATAGACTCTGTTCTGGTAACGGAGGATGACAAGATAGCCCGAGTAAAGAAGGCGGCTGAACGATGGCCCGATGTTTTTTCGTATGAGGATGTTGT
>CAYOFL010000164.1:0-5812 GCA_964403165.1 uncultured Ignavibacteria bacterium | reverse complement strand
AGTGTCTTAAAGCCTCCCTTTTTATATACGGCTCTGTTAATGTGTCTATATGAATAGCACTCATCACCCTGGTGGAAAACCCCAGGCTCTCCAGGGTATCTTGAAGAGCTAAAGAGTTGATGATGGTGGCGAGCATTCCCATATGATCGGCTGATACCCGATCAATCACGCCCAGACTGGTTATCTGTCCGCGGATAATGTTCCCCCCGCCGACCACCGTAGCCACCTCCACTCCTAGTTTTTTTGCGGATTTAATTTCACCTGAGACGAAGGCTATTGCCCCGGGATCAATAATATCTTCCTTTTCTCCGGCTAATGATTCACCGGATAACTTCAGAAGTACCCTTTTGTAAATTGGGGTGCCCACGATTTTTGATTCGAACCGGATTCTTTTCTTGAGTTTATCTGAAACTAAAGTCAGTTGGTGGTATGAGCCATATGAGCCTGTCGAAAAATGTCTTAAATATCATTGCGAGGAGTGCCCCGCCTCTGGCGGTGGACGACGAAGTCCCGCAAGATGCAGAACTTCTCTTCTCTCACAAAGACGGTCATTGGAGTTTTTCGACAATCCTGTGTAATTCATACCGATGGTTACAAAACTTGTATTTAACTGATCTCGTCCCCCAATCTGAACCTAACGAACCGCTCAACGGTTATCTCTTCACCCAACTTCTTCTGGGTTTCGTCTATTCTTTCCTTGACCGAGCGGTCCTGATCCTTCACGAAGGGCTGTTCCAGCAAACAGACCTCTTGGAAATATTTCTCCAGCTTGCCTTGTACAATTCTCTCAATGATCTTCTCTGGTTTTTCCTCATTTTTCGCCTGGGTTCGATATATTTCCTTCTCCTTTTCAATTATTTCAGTTTCCAGTTCATCCCGGGTTATTACCAGAGGATTGGTGGCGGCAATCTGCATGGAGACATCCTTAGCCAGTTGCTTAAATTCCTGATCTTGTGCCACAGCTTCAGTTTGACAACTCAACTTGAGAAGAACGCCTAGCTTGTCCCCTGGGTGAATGTAGCTGTAGATCACCCCATTTAATTTTTCATCCAGTTGGAAAAGAGCAAACCTTTTGGCGGTGATGTTCTCACCCAACTTGGCAATGGTTTGATTCAGATGGTCCTTCATGGATTCGGTGAGTTGATTTATCTCCGGGGGGCGGTGCTGGATAATCCAGTCTGACACTTCACTTGCCAGTTTTTTGAAATCATCAGTTCGTGCCACAAAATCGGTTTCACAGTTAAGCTCCAGCAACACTCCTAATCCGTTTTGTGGATGAATGGACGAATAGATCAACCCTTCTTTGGCGACTCGGGAAGCTTTCTGGGTAGCTTTGGCTATGCCTTGTTCTCTCAGATGGTCTATAGCTTTTTTTATGTCGCCGCCGGACTTCTCTAAAGCTTTTTTACAATCCATCATTCCGGCGCCGGTTTTTTCCCTTAATTTTTTTACCTGGTCAGCAGTGATGGTCATGAATTCAGTCCTCCGTATATATGGAAATTCAAACAAATAAATACAAGTTTGCCAAAAATCACTAAAAACCCTTTGCGGCTTGGGGTCCAAGCCATGAAAGCCTGGCAAAACTACATAACCGGATTTTCAAAAGTGATGAGTTAATCATTGGGCTTTAGAGATTGCTTGGAATGGGAAAGAATAAGCAACTTCCCCATTTAGAAATTTCTTTCCTAAACTAAATTTTTTTAAAGAAAACACACCAGTTGGAACGGAACAGATCAAGTTTCCACCTTTTCTTTTATTTCCTTATTCTCCACCTTTGATTTCTGAGCCTCCAGAGCCGCTTCCGCTATCTGGTGAGTTATCACCTTGATGGATTTGATGGCATCGTCATTTCCGGCGATGGGAAAGTTTATGGGATCCGGATCGGAGTTGGTGTCGATGATGGCCGCAACCGGTATACCTAACTTGTTCCCTTCAGCCACAGCGATTCTCTCCTTTTTGGCATCTACCGCGAACAGGAGTCCGGGAAGGCGATTCATCTCCTTTATCCCCCCTAAGACCTTTTCTGCCTTCATCCTCTCCTTCTCCAATTTCAGCACTTCTTTTTTGGTGAGTTTGTCAAAGGTGCCGTCGTCCCGCATTCTTTCCAGATCTTTAAGTCGTTTCACGCTCTGTCTGATGGTTTGAAAATTGGTCAACATTCCTCCCAGCCATCTTTCGGTAACGTAGAAAGCTCCACATCTTAAAGCCTCCTCTTTCACCACCTCTTGAGCCTGCTTTTTTGTTCCCACGAACAAAAGACTTTGGCCTCCGGCTACCACCTCTCTTATCTTCTGGCAGGTTATCTCCAGGCACAGGAGGGTCTTTTGCAGATCGATGATATAGATGCCACTTCGGGCGGTGAAGATGAACTTTTTCATTTTGGGGTTCCATCGCTTGGTCTGGTGCCCGAAATGAACCCCCGCTTCTAATAGATCTTTGATGGTGATGTTCATGAATGGTTCCTCTCTTGGTTTTTAACCTCCACCGGCATCAATTCCCCAGGCGCCACAGCAGCTTCAGGTGGACCCGCCTGAGGATCAGCCGATGTGTGGATTTTTTAAATTTTTTATCTCTTGGAATACTGGAATCTTTTTCGAGCTTTTATCTGTCCATATTTTTTCCTCTCCACCATCCGTGGATCTCTGGAGAGGAGTTCGGCTTTTTTTAAAGCTTTCCTGAACTCCTCATTCATCTTTACCAAGGCTCTGGCTATGGCTAATCTGATGGCTCCAGCTTGACCGGATAAGCCACCGCCCCGGACCGAGCAGATGACATCCATCTTCCCCAACACCCCGGTTATCTCCAGAGGCTTCTCCACATGAAGCATCAGATCATCCTTGGTCAGATACTGGCGCATCGGTCTTCCGTTGACCAACATCTTGCCTCCACCCGGCATCAACCGGACAGTAGCTGCCGATGTCTTTCTTCTTCCGGTAGCTTGATAAGTAACAGTCGCCAACTCGTCCTCCTATAACTTAGATTTTCAATCCAGCTCGATCTTTAAAATTTCAAAGTCTCCGGCTTTTGAGCCTGATGAGGGTGCTTTTCTCCCCGATACACAAAAAGCTTGGAGAGCATCTTTCTTCCCAACTTATTCTTGGGAAGCATCCCCCATACTGCGTGGGAAAAAAGCTCTTCCGGTTTTTCTTTCAGATACTTGGAAAAGACCACCGACTTCAGTCCACCAGGATAGCCGCTGTAGCGATAATAAGTCTTGGTATTTTGCTTCTTGCCGGAGAGGATCACCCTGTCCGCATTTATGACTATGACGTGATCTCCCACATCCAGATGGGGAGTGAAATGGGGTTTATCCTTACCCATGAGAAGAGTTGCCACCCTGGTGACCAATCTTCCCAGAATCTGATTCTTGGCATCGATTACATACCACTTTCTTTCTATCTCTGAGAGGCTGGGCGTATAGGTTTTCATTTGTTTCTCCTTCTACAAACTTTTTAATATAACACTAAAATCCAAGCTGTCAAGCAAAAACAGCCGCCGGGCCCTATCGTCCTTCTAATCTGGTGATGCCGAACTCGTATCCAGAATAGTAGGGAGGCTATCTTGCTCCATCGTCTCCAGCATATATTTTGCGTCATCCGCCAGATCACAGTCCGGATATTTCTCAATCACCTTTCGGTAATTTTCCCTTGCCTTCTCATAGTCTTTTAAGTTTTCCGAGTAAACAAAACCCATCAGAAACTGTGCCTTGTAAACACGCGGACTGTCGGGATAAGCTTTCAAAATCTCCTCATAGGTCTTTATGGCAGACTGAAAGTCCTTATTCTCCGAGTAGTTTTGTGCCTCAGTATATAGCTCCTCTTCGGTCTTTTTACTTTTAGAATCTGAGGAGCAGGAAAAGATCAAACTTCCGATAATCAGCATTGCCATAATGCTTGTTACGTTTTTCAATTTTCTAACCTCCTTCTTTTTATACAAAAATAATCTGCTTTTTTTGATGCCGATTTTTATTTTGTCGTCTGGTTTGAATTTTCCTTTTAGAATCTCATTGGCTAAAGGTTGGACGATCAGTTTCTGTGTGTTCCTTTTCAAAAGTTTGGCTCCAAAAGCTGGATCAAAGCCAACTTTAGCCAGATAGTCTCTTGCCTTATCGGTCAAACTTGCGCTCATATCTGTTCAGCTAATCTTTGGTTGACCTCCTTAAATTGTAAATCGACAATATTTTTATGTCCTCCAAAGATAATGAACGGAATACTATTACTTCGTCTATACGATTCAAAAACTCAGGTCTTAGAGAATTTCTCAAAAGATTTAAAACTTCTGATCTCATTTGTTGATATATGTGGTCCTCATTTTCTGCGGTTATGGCTTGGGACATCTCAGCTATCAAGGATGCTCCTTGTAGAGCATCCTGCGAACGTTCTGTGAATCTTTCCAATCTGACCATGACCAACTCTGTTGGAATTAAAAATGTAAAAAGAAAAATTCAAAGATGCAATTAAAAATTCAAAATCATTTCTGAAACTTACGTCTTTATTCCCTGCAAATTTTCAATTTTAAATTGCAATTTTGCATTTTGCTCTTTAATTTTTGAACTTGCCTTTAGCTTGGCACCGAGGCATAAAGCCTCGGCTATGCGCTGTTTCGCCATGATTCAATTCTCTGCGGACAGGGACAAGCCCTGTCCCTACGTTTACTCAGACGTAGGGAACAGCCCTTCAGGGTGAATCCCTTCAGGATGAACCCTCGTGGCTGTCCGGAATCCTGGTTCTACAAGCTTAATTCTCTTCTGAATCGCCTTTGAAAAGCGAATCCCAGTTCTTCTTTCTTTCTTCTTTGGGATTTAGTTTTTGCTCCTTTCGGAAAAATGCGCTCTTGGGCCGGAAATAATCACAGAAGTTGCCCCTCTCTTTGTATCTCACCCACTCCGCCTGTGGTTCTTTGCACTGATGATAAGCTTCCTTATCATAAAATTCGCAATTGAAACAACAGCGTAAGTCAGAGTCACAGTGAGGACAGGTATCCTTCCGGTGAATTTTTTCAGGCGTCTCCACGCTTTGTCCGCATTTCCAGCAAATCATAGAACCTGCCTCCCTAGTTACTATTTCCCCTGGTCGTTATTTTTTGAGCTTAAATAGCCTTGAATAAATTGGTCGATCTCACCATCCATCACTGCCTGAACGTCGCCCGTCTCTACGTTGGTGCGATGATCCTTGACCATATTGTAAGGATGGAACACATATGATCTAATCTGACTTCCCCATTCGATCTTCTTTTTCTGGCTCTCCAGTTTCTCCTGCTTTTTCTCCTCTTTTTCCTTATAGTATTGGTATAGTCTGGATTTTAGGACCTTCAGGGCATTCTCTTTATTCCTGAACTGAGAGCGCTCAGACTGGCATTGAACCACGATCCCGGTGGGCATGTGAGTAATCCTGACTGCAGATGAAACCTTGTTCACATGTTGACCTCCGGCACCGGAGGCGCGGAAGGTCTCCATCCTTATATCATCATCGTTTATCTCCACGGTGATATTGTCCTCAATCTCCGGATAGACGAACACCGAGGCAAAGGAGGTGTGTCTTCTTTTGTTGGCGTCAAAAGGAGAGATGCGCACCAGACGATGAACCCCACTTTCGCCTTTCAGATACCCGTAGGCATACTCTCCGCTTATCTCCAGCGTGGCGCTTTTTATCCCGGCCTCTTCGCCTGCCAGAAAATCAATAGTCTCGTATTTGAATCCCTTTCTCTCTACCCATCTGGCATACATGCGCAGAAGCATCTGCGCCCAGTCCTGGGACTCTGTTCCTCCTGCTCCTGAATGAATGGCAAGTATGGCGTTTTTGGCATCATCCTC
>CAYOFL010000163.1:0-5829 GCA_964403165.1 uncultured Ignavibacteria bacterium | reverse complement strand
GGAGGGCCTTGAGCCCTTGACGGACAAGGGTATGATCATCTCCCAGCACCACCCGAATCGTTCTCATCTCTAGCAGGTAGTTTACCCTAAACGGGAACGTCCAGGAATGGGGGAAATGTATCAACCGGGTGTGGTTGTTTGGGGTCCTGGCACGTTACTTACCTGTCTGCGTCTGCCTGTCAGAAGGGACTATATGGGGTCTTCAATCTTGGTCTTTCTTCACGTCGACGGTACGATTCGCGCTGGTACTGCTTATGGGGGAGTGGTACAGACCTAAAAGATAGCTGCCTATCCTGAATGTGGACCCGTGAAGGTGAGCCTAACAGGACAAACACCAGAAGTGAAGAGCTCAGATCTTTGGCTACATTCGGTTACTGAACGACTTTGTCTACCTGGCGCTGATTCTCGATGCTTACTCGCGCCGGGTTGTTGGTTGGGCGTTGTCGCAGCACATTGATGCAGCACTGACCTGCTCAGCGCTTGAGGCAGCCATTGCCGAGCGGAACCCTTCTGCAGGGTGTATCCACCATTCGGACCGTGGTGTACAGTACGCAGCAGAGGACTACATAGAGATCCTCGAGGAACACGGGTTCATCATCAGCATGTCTCGCAAAGGGAATCCCTACGACAACGCACAAGCGGAGAGCTTCATGAAAACGTTGAAGGTGGAGGAGGTCTATGTTTCGGAGTATCGGACGTTTGCGGAAGTGAAGGAGAGGATTGGCGAGTTCATCGAACTGATATACAATCAAGAGCGGTTACACTCGGCACTCGGTTATGTCAGCCCGGTGGAGTTTGAGCAAGAGATCAAGTCGGCTCAGAGACATGTATCAATTTCGGGCTCAACGTGTCCAGCTTGAGGGGTGCACTCCATTTTATTTTCTCTCTCTGATCAGTCCCACTTCGTAAGCGGGAGCTTCACTTCTTAGGTTCCTTTTAGGTTTCCTCGCGTGAGTTCTGTTGAATCTCAGTGCTATGCTCCATCCCGATTACGGCTTCCGGACGCAAGTAAGCTAGTGATTCTCGCTGATTAACTCCACACTTCTTGTTTATCTGCTGAAAGGCGTAACAGGTTAATTCCTGTGATAGATAGCCTAACTCGAGCCAGATTTCTGAATCCATACCTGTGACACCGTATTTTCCATTCAACATTAACTTGCCGAATCCTAGAAAGACCGCGGTCAGATCTGTAAACGGTTCGTTTGCTTGGAGATCTGCCGGTACGAGTCCCAAGGATATCAAGAAGAAATGGCTCATCTCGTGGGCTAAAACTGCACCTAATGCGTATTCTTCGCCTAGAAGGAAGAAAGGAACGAGAATTTCCTTAGTGCCAGCTCTTGATATCCTATACATGCCAGCGGTTATTGGTCCCATTGGTCCAATGCCACCTCCTCCTTCATAACCAGCTGGGAGGTAACGTGCCATTGGGGCTAATCCGTGGAGAAAACGTTTGACTGTTGTGTGTCTAGCTAATGCGTTAACAGCTTCTTGTAGGTCCTGATCCATTCCCGAAGACAGCCTCTTATAGAATTCAGGAGTAGGTTCGAAGAAAAAACGGTCTGATCGAGGCGTGCCCAACCTTGCATCAAGCCGTGCAAGCTCAGTATCAACCCATGTCTCGTCCGGTACCATCGGAGCCTCTTTTTTTGAGCCGCCACTGTTCTTGAGAGCAACAGCATACTGGCTCAACTTGCCCAATTGTCACTTTTCAAAAATTGCATCGCGTCCTCTACTTCGCTATGTCTAAGACGCAGCAATAAGAGGCGACCGGTGAGGCCGAGCCTCAGAGGTTGTCCAAGAACCTTTTTTCTAATTAACTGGTAGAACCGCTTGATGTCGGGTTGCATATAAGGCTCATGATGGGTTAAGCAAGAAAGCAACTCACCCTGAAGGGTTCCTTTTTCATGTATAGTATGCTTGATCAATGGGATAACCGCCTCCTGAGTAGGGATCTCAGCTAGCCCTCGCAGTATTGCTAATTTGACGTCCTCAGGGAGGTTGTGATCGAGTAACCCTAGGAATCGCGAGGAGAATCGCTGTATTCTCAGTCTAGAGATTTCCTCAATGACCCATGTCCGTGGTATCGGTGTCGCTAATTCCGCTTCGAAGGCCTTCTCCAGAAGTTTCCGAAGCTCCCGGTCACTTTGAATGCTTTGCTTTACTGGATCCTCTGCTGATATGTAGAAATCGCAGAATTTGTCCGGCGATACATGCTTCAGCGATCCCAACAATAGTTGGGTGAGTTCAGTCCCGTTATTTTCCTTAAAGGCACTGAGAACTTGTACCGCTTCGTCTTGCGTGAGCTGAAAGGGAAATGAGGTATATAGTATGTTCAATCCTGAAAGGACCTTCCTTGCATCCTTGTGGCCAGATCCCAATAGCTTGGAGATAAGCGCTTTTCTAAGTGCTGTCCTGACAGATTTACATTCCAGCATTTTTTCTTTTGTGGCTTCATTAGCCTGAGTAAAGAGAGAGGTCACAGTAGCGTGATAAACTGTCGTGACTCGATCTATCCTTTGGGCCAAGTCCACAGTGGTTTCAATACCTAGGTCTTGTAGTTCTTGTACCGCTGTTTCAAGCTGGATCAATGGTTTTCGGTCAGATGTTGTGATATTATCTACAGTTGATCGCAGGGCTTCTACCCTTTCTGTGAGACCAAATGCATGATCTACTACTGCTTTTATTTGCTTGAAATCCTTTTGAATCCAGGCAACAAGGTCACTTGATAATATTCCCTCCCGCAATTCTTCTTCGATAACTTTGCGCCCTTCCCGAAGATGTTTTACCAGGCCGTTAAAGGTCCCCCTGTACTCATGAAGGAAGCTATCAATACCTTCTATCAACGTGTGCACCTTCTCAACTTTATCCTTTATGTGAATAAAGTCCTGACTGACTCGTTTGATAGATTCCGGATCAACGACACCTGCTTCGAGTTGCTCAGTCAAAAATTGGCGGGTTTTCTCCAGGTGAACTCTCGTTGTGGCGTCTACCCAAGATCTATTAGGGTCCAAAAAGTATTCGATCTCCGTGAGTAAATTTGCGGCCAATCGATTCCCCGCCCTTGTTTCCACTTCTGCCCTAAGGCGGCTGATCTGGGCTTTGTTCAGCCTGTAGGGGGAAGTAATAGTTGCTTTCCGGGTGGTCTCGGTGGCTTTGTCCCTAGCGCTGACATGGATGAGGCCATTGTGATCAACAGTGAAAGTAACATCTATCTGAGGGATTCCTCGCGGTGCAGACAGGATACCATTCAGTACAAGTGTTCCCAACCTAACGTTATCCTTAGCTATTCTTCTCTCCCCTTCGAATATATTAACAGTGACTGCCGTGGAGTTGTCCTCAGTGGTTGTGAACATCTTTGTTTTTTCTGTAGGAATGGTTGTATTCCTATCGATCAAGGGTGTCGCTATCCCGCCCAGGGTTTCGAGCGATAGCGTACGCGGAATTACATCGAGCAAAACTGTTTCATTAGGTTGCCCGGCGAACACGGCCGCTTGAATTGCCGCTCCTGTAGCAACACTGAACTTCTCTTCAAACACTCTTGATGGTTTAATCCCGAGTTTTTGCTGTAACGACTCTTTCAGATAGGGTATACCGCTGCTCCCCCCCGTGAGGAGTAGAGCATCAAGGTCTACTGCGTCTACTGCGTTAAGTTTTGCCGCTTGTAAAGCAGCCTCCACCATCTCTAGTGCCCGATCGAGGAGATGTCTGGACAAGTCTTCAAAGGTTTTCCTGTCCAGGCGAATTTGCAGGTCCTTATACTGGTTTCCAATCCTCACAAACCCTGGGCGCCGTAACTCGGCATGTGTTGACGTACTTAAGCGTATCTTGAGGTCCTCTGCAACCTCCTTTAGCTCCAGATAACATGATCCCAATCGGACCTCGCTACCAAATCTCTCTTGTTGGGTCTTTAAGATGTAGTCTGCAATTTTCTTATCAAAATCATCGCCTCCCAACTGGGTATCACCTTCAACAGCCAGCACCTCATAAACCCCTTCGCCTGCCTCAATGACCGAAATATCGAGGGTCCCGCCCCCAAAGTCAAAAACCAAGATCGTCATTTCTCTGATGTCAGGCCTGCTGAAACCATAAGCTAGAGCAGTTGCCGTTGCCTCATTCATCAGCCGAAGAGGCTTGAGACCGGCAATAATTGCGGCATCCCAGGTTGCCCAGCGTTGGTTAGCATCGAAATGAGCGGGAACGGCTATAACTGCTCGCTCAATAGGCTCACCAAAGTAGACCTCAGCTTGCTGCTTCAGCTCGGAGAGTATGTAGCCAGATATCTCTTGAGGATACCCTCTCCACTTGAGCCAACCGAGCTCCCCAGCGGTTCCCATCTTCCGCTTGATGGAGCTGATTGTTACATATTCACCTTGGTACTTCTTGGGATGTTCTTGCGCCTCTTCCCCCACGTACTTTCTTCCGTCTGGGCCAATGACAACCACAGAAGGGGTGGAGAAATGCCCATACTGATTGGGGAGAATTTGAATCTTATCATCCACCCAGGCGGCCACCACCGATTTTGTGGTCCCAAGATCAATTCCGATGATATGATCTATAGTCATTACAGCCTCGCCAGATTTAACTTGATGGCCAGTTTTAGAGCGTCTTTTTTAACTAAATCTACCTTTAGGCCTAGAATGGTACTTAAATAGTTCTCCAATCCTATGAATTGAAGCAGAGTCAGCGGTTGTTCGTCAAACTCCACCAGCAGGTCGAGATCGCTCCCCGCACGTTGATCACCACGTACGAAGGAACCGAAAATACCGAGTGAGTCTACACCATATCGCTCACGTAACTCGCGAAGATGATCGCGTAGCATCCTACGGATTCGGGCAAACTCAAGTCTTGTGAATTCCGCATTAGCCATCGTTCAACCCCTTTTACCACTGTTTCAGCACCAACCACGCAGATCTAACGCCCTTATTATGACATCACTCACCTTAGTGTGGCAAGAGTATCAACTTCGCAATCTAAAAAACATCCTGTGCATCAAATCAGGGGACAACCTTCTGGCATTTTAATCTCAGCCGCCTTCCTTGTTTGTTTTTAGCTTTTGTTGAGCCCGTCGCGTCTCATCGTGAATCTGTGTCCCTTCCGGGAACTGCAGTCCGAATGCGCCATCGGGAATATCCACATTGAGCTTAAGGCTCGACATTATCTCAGTGCGCGAGATTTTCCCCGCGCTTGTGTAGTACTCCACCTTCCGCCATAGACCGTCCCGCAAAGAGATCCAAACCTTCATCTTGACTGTGTCACAGATCGCCCCCCGGATCGGGATCCCAGAGAAGACATAGGTCTCTTCACCATCGATCTCTTCAGTGCCAAGGTAGACCGCACCCGAGAGGTAAAGATCGGCAAACGTCGGGTCGAACCGCGTCCGCTCCCGAAAGATGGTCAGCTAGTTATCGGGAAAGCCCCTCTGTAGGGAGTCGAAGCCGATCTTCGTGGCTGATTACCCACACCTGCCTGCAGCCTGTCGGACAGGCAGGCGAAATAGCGAGGAGCCTTCTTTAGCGGCCATAGGGTCGGTCTTCATTCTTGATCTTTCTTCACCTCGATGGCGCGATTCGCGCTGACAGTACTTTATGGGGGAGTAGTACAGCTCCAAAAGTTAGCCGCCTATCTGAATGTAGACCCATGAAGGTGAGCCTAACAGAACAAGCACTATAAGTGAAGATCCCTAACTCTATTTTGAATGAATGATTGGAAGAGCGGGATGTTAAATTACTCAATCAATCACTTAATGGGCTTATACAAGGCTGGTTCGTTTCGCGTAGGCAATGAGGCCAGGCCGGGTGTGGATATCGATCTTATCCATCAGCCGTTGAC
>CAYOFL010000162.1:0-5874 GCA_964403165.1 uncultured Ignavibacteria bacterium | reverse complement strand
AAATAAAAGAGGAAAAGAATAAAAAAATCCAAAGGATAACCGAAGAGATAGGAACGATAAACGTAGAAAATATAAAAAATTGGGAGAATAAAAAGCAACATTTTGGCAAAGAACGGCAACAATTTCAAGTAATGATTGCTCTAAAAGAAAGGGATAATGAAAGACGAAAAAACATAATTAGAGCACGTGAAAAAGAATTGAGACGTGAATTAAAAAGGGAGGATAAACACAAACAACTCGCTAATAAACTTGCTTTTTGTGAACAGGCAATTCAAGCTGCAACGAACATAAAAGAAAAAATAATGAAAGAGATGAAGAATGAGATTGAGAAAAAAACAAGTCAACAGTTCCTTAAGTTGATATGGAAAAAGAAAACATATGCTGGCGTAAAAATAGATGACAATTACATGGTATCTGTACCCGATATGTCAGGAAGAGAAGCTATAGGTACGCTTTCCGCGGGAGAGCGACAGGTTTGTGCCCTATCATTCATGGCTGCATTAAACAGCGTCTCAGGATTTAGAGTCCCTGTCATTATTGATACCTTGTTGGCAAGGATCTCGAGAGAACCGAGAAGAAGCATCGCAGAGAATTTGCCGAAATACTTGGAGAATAACCAGGTTATTCTTCTTGTTACTGAGGAAGAATATACTTCCGAAGTAGAAGAAGCTCTTTCAAAAAGTGTTGGAAAAAAATACGAAATTAATTTCATTGAAAAAGAACTGGGTGGACTGGCAAAAGTGGTTTGTGTCAAATGACTGAAAGAATAACAGCTGACCGACTAAACGTAGATCATAGAGACTTGGAAGATTTTAGGCGGTTGAGGATGAAAGACAGCCCTTTTGCAAATGATGAGAATAAGGATATTTTCATAGCCGCAATGGTGTTTGGTTTCAAAGAAAAATGTAAGATTGAATTGAAGAAGAAAGAAGGCTTTATTATGAAGAGTTATTTGGACCCACCAGAGATTGCTCTGATCAATTCGATAGCAATCGCTGAAGAGGGTAACTTAAATGTTTTATCTAATGAAAAGAAAGTCTTTTCCATTGCAGAACAATATGCAGCGGGCGGCATAAAACTTCTCAAAGATCGAGTTTTGGGTGAAGACGATTTCGGGTCTTATAGTAAGAAGCTACAAAGTGAAATGTTAAGAGAATACGAAAGAATTAAAAAAATTGAACCAGAAGAAGAGCAGAGTCCCGAGGAATTGTTTACATTATCTGTCGAAGATTTGATTAATCTTGGTGAAAATGAAAAAATTGAATTCAAATTGTCCATGTTATATGATTACGAGAAAAAGGGTAAGAATAAACTAATGGGGATGATAATAGCGAAATCTCTATCAAGTTTTATGAATTCAAAAGGCGGTATTGTTTTAATTGGAGTAGATGACACCGGCGATATTCGGGGATTAGAAAAAGACTTGGAAACACTGACAAATGGTACTTTAGATCAGTTTGAGATTAATTTCACCAACATTGTAATCCAATATCTAGGTAAAATTCCAAGAAGATATGTCGGAATCAAATTTGTAAATGTAGGAAAAGAAGATATAGCCATCATTCAAGTCAATCGGTCACCTCGACCAGTTTATGTAAAATATAAAGGTGAAACGAAATTCTATGTAAGACAGGGAAATTGTTCCCAACCATTAGGCATTGAAGACGCGACCATTTACATAAGAGATAATTGGCCTGACATTTAGTTTTTATTTTGAGCCGTTAATAGCTGTTTTCACCCACTCGTAATTCCGAATTTTATCCGCAATATCTTTCATTATTATATGATCAAAAAATTCTTCTTCTTTGAATTCGCGGAAAATACCAAATGGTTTAATCCTTTCTTTAAAATTTATTACTTTAAGTATTTGTTCAGCTTCGAGACTATTTTTTGGATAATAATCATCAATTTTAAAGTATACTAAAACGAGAGGTTTTCCATTTTTTTTAAAAGAGTCGAGTGCTCTTTCAAATTCCTCTTCAGTAGGGGTCAAACCATTGGGCTGTTTATTACCAAACTTCTTCCAAAAAATACCCACATATATGTCGTAATCTTTTATTTGCTCATTAATTACTGTTTGTGGCCTTTCCCCCGTAATAAGAGGACTGACTTTTCCTTTCCAATCAATAACTTCAAAATGAATCTTCGGATTGTGATAAACATTTGAGAGAATCTCACAGGCTTGCCTAACTTGACTCTTCTCTTTATCAACGTCAATTGGACAAGAAACGAAAACTGTCAATAGACGAATTTGTTCAGGCATTTCTGTTATCTTCAGAATAGCATTATATTCTGGATGTAAATAAAAAATTTTAGCATTAAAAAAGTCAAAAAGCTATTAAACTACATGTCGTATAAAATGGTTCATAAAATCACGATCTCAGATACGAGAAAAAAAATTGTTGAGGATCGCAAAGTTGGAAAAAAATATTCTATTGGTTGAACCAGACTATTATAGTAAATATCCCCCTCTTGGGTTACTTAAACTATCATCTTTTCACAAAGCTTCTGGGAATAAAACGGAACTTGTCAAAGGAATTACTGACAAAATATCTTTCGAACCAGATATTATCTATATTACAAGTCTTTTTACTTGGGCTTGGAAACCAGTATGGGAAGCCATAAGATACTATTCAAACAAATTTCCCAACTCAGATGTCTGGCTAGGAGGTCTATACGCATCCCTCATGCCAAAACATGCAGCACTTAGCGGCATTAAACCAAACAGAATATTTGAAGGAATATTTTGTGACGCTGAAGATTTGCTTCCAGACTATAGTTTAGTACCAGACTGGAATGAAAAAATAGGCGGGAGCATAGTTTTTGCTTCAAGAGGTTGCATTAGGTCTTGTCCATATTGTGCGGTTCCATTAATTGAAAAATCATTCAATTCAGCAAAAAAAAGTATAAAAAATCTAATCTGGCCAGGTCATAAGAAGGTGATTTTCTTTGACAACAACTTCCTAGCAAATCCACATTGGAATGAGATAATTGATGAAGTTGAAGAATTGGACCTACAAGTTGACTTCAACCAAGGATTAGATGCAAGATTAATTACAGAAAAAGTAGCAAGCAAACTATCTAGGTTGAAAATTGAGAGAATGATCAGATTATCTTATGATTATCTTGAGATGAGACCTTTTGTTATGAAAGCCATAGAACTTCTCAAGTCAAACGGTTTAGATGGTCGTCGCATTCTGGTATATACACTCTATAATTTTACAGATAATCCCGATAATTTCTATTCCCGAATATCTGATATCCTTCGAGCGGGAGCAGTTTCTTATCCCCAGCGCTATGAACCCAATAACGCACGCCACAAGAATCGTTTTGTATCTCGTCAATGGGATTCTTCTAGGTTAGATGCGATTCAAAGAGCTCGTCGAGTAATTGGTTGTAATGGTGTATTTCTTCCCCATGAGGGTATGTTAAACCGGAAGATAAACAAGTATTCCACTTTCGATAGTGCTTTCGAGGAGTTTATGGAACCTTTAGAGGAGACAGTTCAATGATATGTTCTTGTTGTGGATACGAAGTCAATGAAAAATCCCATCCTGTGAATGGTGGAAAAAAGATTGTGTGTGATAGATGCTGGAACAATACTGATTTGTTTTTCCCCGAAAAGTTACAGGACGATTCTCGACTTAAACTTCTTTCGGAACTAGCTAATGAAGATAGATCACAACCGGATTTCATACGTGTCCAAGTTATTAGACTTACTCAGAAAGGCTTAGAGATGTACATTGGTAAGCTAACAGCAAAAGACCTTATCAAACTGAGCGATGTCGACAAATTTGAGGAGAAAGAACTAACAGGATACCAACGCGAAGTATACCGAGAGCGAACCTCTGAACTAGTTGAATATCTTGATGAATGTCCTGTTGCTGTAATGCCTGGGATATTTGTAAGCATTAGAAATGCAAAGTTTATTCTACAATCAGGAGATGTTGGCATACTTGAGATTTTCAATAAAAAAGGTTCAATATGGATAATTGACGGTCAACATAGAATAGGAGGGTTTGAAAGAATCAGAAACAAATTTGTTTTTGAAGAGAACCCAACCATTTCCCCAAATCTTTTTTCATCATTGATGAATTATGAAATACCAATAGTTTTCGTGAACTCCAAGCAACTTGCCCAAAAAATCTCTTTTTCAAAAAGTAAGAGTGAACAAACTATTGAAGCAGAAGACCTAGAAAGAGCTATGTTCTTTATAGTAAATAAAACGCAGAAGGGCATTAATCCCTCTTTAAAAGACGCTCTACTCTACAGGATAAACATTGGAGGAATCGATGGAATACCAGCTCTAAGAAAGGAAAAATGGAGAATCAATGGAGCATCAATAGCCATTTCCTTAAACAATGATACCAAATCCCCTCTGAAGGAGCTAATAAATGTCAGTGGAAAAAGATTGCAAGGAAAACCAGTTCAGTTAAATTCTTTTGTTTCCTCTTTAGAAAAACTTCTACGAGATACAACTTTTACTTCTCTGAGCATTAACGAACAGCTACTTTTCGTTAGAACATTCTGGACCGTTCTAAGTAGAATATTACCTCATGCATTTGACTTGGAGACAGCAAAAGATTACATGATACTAAAGGCTCTCGGACTTCATACCCTAAATTGGGTTGCATATGACATTCTAAGAAAATGCAAAAATGAAGGCTTGAATTGCTTCGACGAAGAAGTAATTGGCAAAATGCTTGAACCGCTAAAATCCTTCGATTGGACAACCAAAACATCCCCACTCTCTACACTCGGTGGTATGAAAGGAGTAAATGAGGCACATCGAATTTTATTAGAAACTGTTGGGAATGGAGATAAAGAGAAATTGAGTTCTATTCCTATTCAAACTTCAAAGGATCGAAAATTAGAAAATTTCTTGGTTAGTCCAAAATCTGAATGATAGTTGTTAACTAATTGAGAATTAATCAAAGCCAAACTTGAACCATATCTTGGTTTTCTTCATTCTGTGCAATATGGAAAACCCAGTTTAGTTTACGATTTCATGGAACTCTACCGTTATTTGATAGATAACTTTCTGATAGGTTATTGTCGGAAACTTAAGCCCAAAGATTTCATTGTAAAAACCGAAAATCTAGCTAGAAAGAAGAAGAGAAAAAGGTAATATCTTAACAACTGTAAAACAAAGGACTTTATGGCAAAGCTAACCAATCTTTTCGAATCCAATGTTGATATTCAACGAATAAAATTTGGCAATAAACAAACCAGAGAATTGGTAAGTATGTTGGATAGATTTTTCACATCTAGCATTAACATACCAAGGATAAAAGTGGGAAAGAAACAGTCTGTTGAGACGTTAATTCATGAAGAAGCATCAGTGTTCGCTATGTATCTGAGGGATGAAAAAGAAATATGGATTCCTAGAAAAATACTTCTAAATTTTTACTCCAAAAAATGGTAGTTTTTCAAAGAAGGTCATTAATTTATTTGTCTGATGTACACGAATTTCGAAGGGCTTTCAGTTCATAACAACTAAGTTATAAAGACAATTTCAAATAATACTTCAAGACGACTTTGATCAAGGAAAAGAAGATAAAATGGAAATAAGTGCCTATATGGAAAGGAGCTTACTAGATACCTATCTAGAGATAGATCGAGTCAAAAAACAGATCTCATATCGGACGAGGGAGGGAATAAAATCTTACCCTCTCAATAACCCTGAAGAAAAGGTAAGAGCTGATTTTTACAGCGAATTAATCTACAAATACACATATGAACCAAAAAGAATAAATCTAGAAGTAGAAGTTCCTCGAAGAATACCTTGCTAAACATAATAAGTATCTAAGATGGTAGAATCATATGAACAATGCTGACGAAATTAATGATGACGATCTAAAATGGTTGATGGAA
>CAYOFL010000161.1:0-5937 GCA_964403165.1 uncultured Ignavibacteria bacterium | reverse complement strand
CGGTTTTGATCCACAGCCAGAGCTGGTGGTTCCCTGCTACTGACTCGTTTGCCGCCACCAAATTTCAAAACGGCTTGTTCAAGGTGGTGGTGTTTGGATTTGGATTCGAGGCAATAAACCAGCAAAAAGATGTGCAACAGGGAAAGACTCTCAGCAAGCCGCCTGCGGTTATGCAGAAGGTATTAAATTGGCTGAAGGGCAGTTCAGACGTTTTTGATGAGGAAGAAGAGTTTGCCAATTTGCCCAAGACCATACACCTTGCTCAGAATTACCCCAATCCCTTCAATCCGGTGACCAGTATTCAGTATACAGTAGGCAGTAGGCAGACAAAGGCGGTTGATGGTTCGGGGTTCATGGTTCATGGTCCCGTCCACATCAACCTTAAGATTTATAATGTGCGGGGGCAACTGGTGAGAACGCTGGTAGATGAGGAAAAGTCAAAAGGCGTCTATTCGGTCACCTGGGATGGTAAAGATCAAGAAGGATGTGAGGTCTCCAGCGGAATATACTTTTACCAATTAAAAACAAAAGATCAATCCGAAGTTAAGAAGATGGTTTTGTTGAAATAGGTATGAGCCAAAGATGCATATCTTGGAATTCCAAAAATGGTAGCCTGCGGATTTTTTTCGCACAGATGGGCGGCTACTGCCTTAACAGTTTTGTAGGTCGGATATGTCCCCCGTACGGGGGACTATCCGACACTTTTTATTTGTCTAAAGCCCTACCATCTTTTTAAGACTCACAATCTCCCTTTCTGTCAAATATCTCCACTGTCCGGTTTTCAAACCCCTTGCGGTGAGGTGGGCAAACCTGGTGCGTGTCAGATCGATCACCCCAAATCCCATCATCTGACACATTCTCTTTATCTCCCTTTTCATCCCCTCCTTCAACTTCAGTTCAAACACAGTCCTTTCCTTTTCTGCTTTGACGATCTTTCCCTGACCAAAAGCAACCACACCTTCCTCCAATCTTATCCCCTGCTTGAGCTCCCTTAAAAAATTTTGATCCATTTCTCCTTTAACAGTAACCACATAGGTTTTTTCGATCTCGAACTTGGGATGGGTCAAACGATAAGTCAACTCTCCGTCATTGGTCAGAAGAAGCACCCCCTGAGTATCTTTATCCAATCTCCCCACCGGGAAAACTTTTTTGTCCTTTCCCAGAAGATCCAAGACGGTAGGGCGTTGAAAATTGTCCTTGACTGTGGAAAGATAACCTTTGGGCTTATTTAAGAGGATGTAGGCGAGGTTTTCCTGAAGGGTGACCTTTTTGCCATCGACCGTCACTTCATCGGAATTCTCGTCAATCAAAATGCCTAACTTTTGCACCCTGATGCCATTTATTGCCACCTTGCCGGATTGAATCAGAATGTCTGCCGATCGTCGGGAGCAGACGCCTGAGCGGGCTAAGAATTTATTCAGCCTCATCTTCTGGAGAAATTTGAGGGGAGCTTTTTGGAGTAATGCTTATAGGGGTATCCGTTTTTGATTCGTCTATTTCTTCGGGCTTTTGGTCCCCCTCTTCTGTCTTTTCTTCCACTGTTTTCTCAAATGATCCTGCGGACACTTCTTCAGCGAAGCTGGGAGGCTCCTTACTCTTAAGAATCGCCTCCAGCTCCTCCATCCTGGGAAGATCATCCACATCATTTAAGCCAAAGTGGGTTAAAAACTCCTGGGTGGTGCCATACAAAAGAGGTCTTCCCGGGGCGGGCTTTCTGCCCACGATGGTGATGAGCTTGCGATCCAGCAAGGTAAACAGCGGTCCTTCACTGTTGACGCCTCTTAAGCGATTGATCTCTGATTTTACAATGGGCTGTTTGTATGCCACAATGGAGAGAACCTCCAGCGCCTGAGGGGAAAGTTTTTCTCTTCTGCTATGGGAAAACAAGGCTTTTACCCAGGGAGCAAAATCAGGAAGGGTATACATGCGAAAGCCACCGGCGACCTTTTTTACAGCAAAACTGTGTCCGGCAGATTGGTATTTTTCATTAAGCGAATCCATCGCCTGCTGGATCTGCTCAGGTGTGATGTCCTTTATCACCGCCTGAATACGCTCGGCAGACAAAGGCTTCTCCGAGGCGAAAAGCAAAGCTTCAATTATGGGCTGGTGATTGTTTTCTGTTTCCAATTCTCTTCCTCTTCTCGTGAAAGCATTTATGGTAGCCGCAGGCTTCCTTCGGACTTCGTCCTTCAGGACATGTTAGCCTGCGCCAGTTGCGCACCCTAAAGGGTGCGGCTACCGTCACTCAATGGGTTTGTTCGGGGTGCCCTCCCTGACGAGCAGACGCCCAGACGGGGGCGTCTGCCCTCCCGTCTGGGGGTCTCCGTCACCCCGAACCGGATTTGTTGCGGGGTATAAGGGTACCCCGCAACAACAGAGCATTACTCATCCTTAACTATCTCTGGATAGGTCTTAGCCTCCTCCTCTCCCTTGAGCATCCGGAGAGCGCCTAAAGCTAAAGCCTTCATCTCATCCTCTCCCGGATAGACCAAAATCTTAGAGAAAAACCCCACCCACTTTTTTAATTTTTCCACCACATAGTTTGAGTGTGCCAATCCTCCGGTTAGAACTATAGCATCCACCTTCCCTTTTAAAGCTACAGCCCGACTGCCGATTTCGCAAGCGATTTGATAGATCATAGCATCATAAACTCTCTGGGCTTCTTTGTTCCCCTCCTGGATCATCTTCTCCACTTCTTTACAATTATTAGTGTCAAGGTAAGCCACCAGCCCACCCTTGCCTACCAACCTTTTCTTCACCTGATCAATTGTGGCGTTTCCGGAGAAGCACCACTGGGCGAACTCAAACATGGGAAGGTTACCTGTTCTTTCAGGGGTGAAGGGTCCACTGTCTAAGGCGTTGTTGGCATCGATCACCTTTCCCTGGCAAATGGCGGCTACGGTGATACCACCTCCTAAGTGGGCAACGATCAGGTTGATCTGGTCAAGCCTTTTCTTTAGATCAGAAGCGGCCAGCCGGGCGGTGGCTTTGACATTTAAAGCGTGAAACAGACTTTTTCGCGGGAATTCCGGCAGTCCCGAATATCGAGCCATGGACTCAAATTCATCCACGGAAGGTGGATCTACGATAAACGAGGGAATATGATAATCCCAGCCAATGCCAAAAGCCAAAACCGCACCCAGATTGGAAGGATGCTCTCCACCATAAGCATTGCGCCCATCTTCGATCATTAACTCGTTCACCCGGTAGATCCCGCTCACCACCGGACGGAAAAGCCCACCTCTACCCACCACTGCAGAAAGCTTCTCCGGCTTTAACTTTGCATCCTCTAAAGCTTCCTTGATCAGTTTTTTTCGGAACTCGTATTGATCCCACACCCGGGCAAAAGGCTCCAACTCCAGCTTGCTGTGATTGATGCTGCGAGAGAAAACCTCGGTCTCATCCTCAAACACCGAGATTTTGGTGGAGGTGGAGCCGGGATTGATCACTAAGATTCTGAAATTTTTGCTCTTGCTCACTTGTGACTTGCCGGTTGGAACCTCACCCCCTTGATCCCCCTCTCCATTTCATGGAGAGGGGGAATATAGGGGGAGAGGTGATTTTAAGGTTTTCTTTTAGTTTTGTAGGTCAAGCATGTCCGTTCACGGTGAATCCATTCAGGATGAATCCGCAGGACTGCTTGACAAAAAGAATTGTCAACCACCCTTCGGGATGGTTGACCTACAAAAATTCTCAACACAAAATGCTTTTCACCGCTCCCACTGATTCTCTCCTCTGCCTGTCTTAGCCGACAGAGATACAGAGCCTCTTTGTCTGTCATACCTTTACCCCCTCCTTAACAATGTTTTCTACTATTGGAGAGGCTTTCAGTGGAGTCTCTTCAATCTCATGCCTGGTGAAAATGAGAGGCGAAATAACAATCAGATGTTGAAAACCGACTTCCCATACAATATCGGAGATCTTATTTTTTGTGTCCTTGTCCAAGGACTCTACTTCAATAAAGATGTCCATGTCCGAATATTCATCTTTATCTTCTCGTGCCCTTGAGCCAAAAACTCTGAAATCAATCAAGCGGACAACCCCAGACAACTTTTCTTTCAGTTCTTTGGCTATCTCATAATCTTTTTGCTCCATTATTTCCTTCTCCTTTTCTGCCTGGAGTGGCAGAAAGAGTGTCAACCACCCTTCGGAAAAATCCTCAGGACAAGCCCTTCGGGATGGTTGACCTACAAAAATTCTCAACACAGTATGCTTTTGACTGCACCCACTCTTTTGATTCTCTCCTCTGCCATCTTACAAGCCGCCTCATAAGGGGAGATGTTTTCCCTTTTGGAGAGGGCAATCACCTTTGCCATTATGTTATAAATAGTTTTAACCGAATCTAAAGCTTCCTGTTTAGAGAGGACTTTCAGTGCATCCTCAGTTAGAAACAGCTCTCCGGCATTGACCACGAAATCAGGAGCATATACTATTCCCATCCTAAAAAGCTCTTTGCAAAGTTCTACGTCCTCCACGATGTCATATGCCGCTCCGGCAATTATCTTGCATTTAAGCTGGGAGATGTTCGTCTGGGTTATCACCGGTCCCAGCGCACAGGGAGAGAGTATGTCGCATTCGGTGGAGAGAATCTCATCTGGCTTTAGCACCTGGGTATCCGGGTATTTGTCCTGCACGTCTTTTATGGAGTCGTAGTTCAAGTCGGTAACTACAAGTTTCACCTTTTCCTGCTTTAAGCATTCGACCAACTTTTTTCCCACACTTCCTACCCCCTGAATGGCGATGGTCAGTCCATCCAGGGAGGAGATTCCATATATCTCCTTCACACATGCTTTTATTCCCCAATAAACCCCGTGGGCAGTTAAATCGGCGCTCTCTGCCTTGATGCCGGTTGCGGACTCATAGGGAAGCACGTATTTAGTCTCCCTTTTTATATATTTCATCTCCTGAGTATCCGTGCCCAGATCCGGATAGGTGATGAATCGTCCCTTCAACCCTTCCACGAATCTTCCGAATGCACGAAAGTAGGCTTCATCGGTCTCCCCTTCAAAATCTTTACACAAAACCGCCTTTCCGCCGCCAGTATCGGAATCTGCTACCGCCGACTGATAGGTCATTATACGGGACAATGTCAAAGCGTCCTTCAGTGCTTCAGTTTCTGACTTGTATCTCCACAGCCTGCACCCTCCTACCGCATTACCCAGGGTGGTGTTGTGGATGGCAATTATGGCTTTGAGCTTGGTGGGTTTGTTATAGCAGAACAAAACCTCATCATGCCCGTGTTCTTCCATTAACTCGAATATGCCCATGATCGTTGGCTCCGCCGAAATTAAAAATGCAAAATGAAAAACTCAAAATTGCAATTTAAAATTCAAAAATACATCAGCCGTAACAATTTTGAACTTTGCATTGTAATTTTGCATTTTGCTCTTTGAATTTTGAATTACAAACTATCTCTCCTTCAATTCGATCAAAACCCCATGTGTGCTTTTTGGCTTGATGAAGACTATCTTCTTTCCCTCTGCGCCCATTCTGGGTTTATCATCCACCAATTCTATGCATTTATCTTTCAGCTCTGTTACTGCTTTTTCTACATCATCTACTTCAAAGCATATATGGTGAATTCCCTCACCTCTTTTATCTATAAACTTGGCTATCACGCTCTCATTATCTGTGGGCATCACGAATTCCAACTTGACCCCTGAAATTTCCGTAAAAGCTATCCTCAAGTTTCTTTCTGGAACGTCCATCTCTTCCGATATCTGGCAGTCAAAGACGTCTTTATAAAACTTTGATGCCTCACTAATATCCTTAACCGCAATCCCAATATGCTCAATTTTTTCCAATTTCATAGCTTTTTTCTGGTTTTTTCGGTTTCAGGCGGTGGACGGTGGACTGCCGACGTGTCCTGAGCGAAGTCGAAGGACTGCGGACGTATTCACACCAGCACACTTTCCCGATACTCTCCCCACACTGATC
>CAYOFL010000160.1:0-6010 GCA_964403165.1 uncultured Ignavibacteria bacterium | reverse complement strand
GGAGCGGATACTGCCGGGGTGAGCAGGATGCAATATCCGCCCAATGTAAGGATCATCCGGGTGATGTGTTCCGGCAGGATCAGCCCGGCACACGTAATCCGGGCATTTGAAAAAGGCGCAGACGGCGTGATGTGGTCCGGGTGACACTTAGGCGATTGCCATTACACATTTGGCAATCTTCGGGCTGCGGAGCGGTTCGAAATCACCAAACGACTGATCAAGTTATTAGGTTTGGGAGAGGAGAGGCTGAGATTGGAATGGGTCTCAGCGGCTGAGGGCGGAAGGTTTGCCCAGCTGATCAAAGAGTTTGTGGAGGATGTGAAAAAAGTGGGGCCAAGTCCAATGAGAAATTTGGGCAAGCAAAAGGAGAAACCTGAAGTCAAAAGTACAAAATGAACTGTCAGGATTAGTCGCTGATCAGACAGTGGTAAAAGGAGATTCAATAAACTCGGAGTGTAAGGCTTTAGGAATTGTTGAAAAAGTGTTTTTGGAGTGCGAAAGCTTGTCGGAGATCCCGTTTGCGGGGCTTTCGCGGTTTCTTGGACTCAGATAAAACCGCACCCCGCCAAAGGCGGGGTGCACTCCGATCTTGATGTCCTTTAGCTTTACTTTAAGGCAAACCTAAAGGTTTGCACTCCATTACTCAACCATACAATACCTATGATAGAAGAAATTCTCAAAAAAACCAGAGCGTATCTTTGTTTGGATTGCGGAAAATGCACCGCCATCTGTCCCATCTCCCGAGTTAATAAGGGCTATTCTCCCAGAAAGCTTATGATCAAGGCGCTGACTGGTTCGAATGAGAATCTGTTTAGCGATAAGACTATCTGGACCTGCCTAACCTGCATGCAGTGCCAGCAGAGATGTCCTTCCGATATCGACTACATCCATTTCACGCAGATGATCAGAACCGATGCAAAAGGTGACGGTCAGGAAGCTTTATGCTCGCATGGCGGAGCTTTGCAGTCATTGATGAAGATCATGACCGCACCGGATCTCAAGCAAAACAGACTGGGATGGATAACCCCGGATTTAAAAACGTCAGAGAAGTCCGAATACCTCTATTTTGTGGGCTGTCTTTCCTATTTTGACGTCTTCTTCACGGATATAAAGGCAAATTCTCTGGACTCTGCCAGATCGACTCTTAAGATTTTGAACTTCCTGGGTGTCGAGCCGCAGGTCTTGCCCAACGAGAGATGTTGCGGACACGATCTTCTGTGGATGGGGGATATGGAGAATTTCAAGAGACTGGCAGAGCATAATCTGAAATTGATAAAAGAATCCGGAGCAAAGAAAATCGTTGTATCATGTCCGGAAGGTCTGACTACGCTTAAATTCGATTATCCGGAGATGTTCGGAAAACAGGACTATGAGGTTCTTCACATATCGGAGTTGATTTCTGAGGCGCTTTCCAAGGAAAAAGCCAAGTTGAAAGAGTTGAAAAAGAAGGTTACCTATCAGGACCCGTGCCGGCTGGGGCGATTCTGCGGCGTGTTTGATCCACCCAGGGAGGTAATTAAGGCTTGTGGGGCAGAGCTTGTGGAGATGCCAAAGAATAGAAAGAATGCCACCTGCTGTGGGACATCCTCCTGGGTCAACTGTGACGCATATTCAAAGATGATTCAAACTAATAGATTGAAGGAGGCAAAGAATACCGGAGCGGAGGTTTTAATCACTGCCTGCCCCAAATGCAAGATTCATTTTTCGTGTACCCAGAATGCTGAAGGTTACCCGGAAGAGGATAAGATAGAGATTGTGGATTTGACTACTTTGTTTGCGGAGGCTACACCATAATTGGGATAAACCGTCGGATAGGTCTTCGACCCACGGCTGGCAGGCATATCCGACCTGCAAGTTTGAAAAAGTTAAATTAGGTTTAACTTGAAGGGAAAGCTTTACTGGAGTGTCAAGCTTTAGCTTGACCAAGAACTTTTCAAAAGACGAAAAGCTTTAAATTCGGTTCACCTAAAGGTGAACACTCCAATTCGTTCCTTTTAGATGTAGCATTTTAAAAGACCTAAAATAGCTTCTTTGACTGACTATTGATAGTTGAAAGCTTAGGAGGTGAACGTGGTAGCTGACAAGAAAAAGTTGGGAAAGGAAAATGAATTAAGAGTCGGTGTATTTGTCTGCGAATGTGGGTCGAACATTGCTGGATCGCTGGACTGTGAGGAGGTTCGCAAATATGCCGAGACCCTGCCGGATGTAGCGGTGTCGGTTTTAAACAAGTATACCTGCGCAGATCCGGGGCAGAATGAGATCAAAAGACATATCAAGGAGTACAATCTTAACCGGGTGGTGGTGGCATCCTGCACTCCTTTGATGCATGAACCCACCTTCAGAGCCTGTGTGGCTGATGTCGGATTGAATCCCTATCTTTTTGAAATGGTGAACCTAAGAGAACACTGCAGCTGGGTGCATCTGCATGACCGGAAGGCGGCTACAGAAAAAGCCAAGGATATGGTCAAGATCGGTGTGGCAAGGGCGAGGTTTCTGCAGCCCCAGATAGAGAAAACAGTTCCGGTCACCAAGGCGGCTTTAGTTATCGGTGGTGGAGTGGCAGGCATTCAGGCGTCCTTAGACTTAGCAGACTCCGGCATTCAGGTCTATCTGGTGGAAAAGGACCCATCCATAGGCGGCATAATGGCGGCTTTAGATAAAACCTATCCCACCATGGACTGCTCCATATGAATTCTGGGACCGAAGATGATGGATGCCGGTCGACATCCCAACATAAAGCTTTTGACCTACTCCGAAGTCGAGGAAGTCTCAGGATACGTGGGGAATTTCAAAGTCAAGGTTAGAAAGAAAGCAAGATATGTGGACGAGAACGAGTGCAATGCCTGCGCCGAATGTTTCAAGATTTGTCCGGTGGCGGTGCCGGATGAGTTTCAACAAGGCTTTTCTTCACGCAAAGCCATTTACATGCAGTTCCCTCAGGCAGTTCCTTCCGCTTACATTATAAACATGGAGGACTGTCTGGGGAACAATCCCATCGCCTGTGGAAAATGTCTGGAGGTGTGTGATAAAAAGTGCATTGACTATGATGCCCAAGATCAGTTCATCGATCTGGAGGTGGGAGCCATCATCGTGGCCACGGGAATGGACGTTTATGATCCCACCGAGTTGGATGAATATGGTTACCGCAGTTTTGAGAACGTGATCACCTCTATGGAGTTTGAGCGATTGATCTGTGCCGGTGGGCCGGTGCAGGGACATTTTATCCGTCTCACCGATCATGAACCCCCCAAGACCATCGGATTCATTCAGTGCGTGGGCTCAAGATCGGAAAAAAGAGGCAATCGCTATTGCAGTAACATCTGCTGTATGAATACCATAAAAGACACCATGCTTTTGAAGGAGCATTATCCTGATATCGATATCAAGGTTTTCTACATGGATATCAGGGCGTTCGGTAAGGCATTTGAGGATCTCTACAGAAGAAGCAAGGAGGCAGGGGTTAAGTATATAAGAGGCTTGCCGGGGGAGGTGGTAGAAGATCCGAAGACCAAAAATTTGATAACAAGGGTGGAGAATACCACCACCGGTGAGGTGGAACAGCACGAACTGGAGATGTTGATATTATCTGTTGGTGTTTTGCCCCGGCAGGATGGAGCTACCATCCAGAAGCTTCTGACCCTCTCCCGCACCGCGGATGGATTTTTTATGGAATCTCACCCCAAACTCAAACCGGTGGATGCTCCCACCAAAGGGGTTTTCTTTGCAGGCTGTGCGGAGTTTCCCAAGGACGTTAAAGACAGCGTTACTCAGGCCAGTGCCGCCGCGGCAAGAGCAGAGATCATCTTGAATTCAGATAGAATCAAGGTGGAGGCGATAACCTCCATGGTGGACAAGGATATGTGCACCGCCTGCGAGATCTGTTACCGTGCTTGCCCTTATAAGTGCATCCAGGTGGACCGGGAGAAAAAGATGCCGGCGGAGATTATTGAAGCCGCCTGTGCCGGATGTGGCACCTGTGGAGCGGAGTGTCCCTTTGGCGCGATCACCATGAAGCATTTCACTGACCAGCAGATTCTCGCCCAGATAGAAGCAATCTTAGAGGAGAATCCCGAGGAGAAGACGGTGATATTTGCCTGCAACTGGTGTTCCTATCAGGGGGCGGATTTCGCCGGCATATCCCGTCTGCAGTATCCTCCCAATCAGAGGATCATCCGAACCATGTGTTCCGGAAGGGTGGACGAGGAATTTGTGCTCTATGCTTTCAAGCTGGGAGCACCCATAGTCTTAGTCTCTGGATGTCATTTTGCCGACTGCCACTATATCGACGCCAACCGTTGGACTCAGAAGCGGGTGGAGAAGCTGTGGGATAAGTTGGAGAAAATGGGTGTAAGACCGGAAAGGCTTCAACTGGAGTGGATCAGCGCGGCAGAGGGACAGAAATTTGCCAAGGTGATGAGAGAGCTTGAGGAGATGAGGAAAAAGGTCACCCAGGAGGAGATAGAATTTACCAAGAAGGCGCTTAAAGATCTCAAGTTCAAACGCGAAAAAAGAATAGCCAAGCTGGCAGCCGACAGAGCCAAGATGGAGAAAGTGACAACGGCGTAAATATCGGCGAAGTGCTTCAGCTTGCTCGTGCGACTTAAGCAAAGAAAATTAAAACTTTAAAAAGCAAAAAGCAAAATTACAATTTAAAATTCAAAATTGTCTCATTGTTCTGGTTTTCTGATTTTGAATTTTGAATTGCAATTTTGAATTTTTAATTTTGCATTTTAAATTGGAGTAAACATGGCAGAGGAAGCAACCTTCAAATGTTTAAGATGCGGGCACGAGTTTAAGATGCCCTATGATCCCAAGGGGCCCATGGTGGAACGCGCCTGTCCCAAATGCCTGTCCAACAGCGTGAGGAGGATGAAGGAAGAACAGAAGAAGTAGGGGCAATTCATGTGGAACATCCCGCCAGAGGCGGGGAATTGCCCCTACCAGACTTGTCTTTTAGCCTTTGGTTTACATACACCAAAGGCTTTTTGCTTTCTGTTGGTCTTGAATCTTTGGCAGCAGAACTTTTGATTGAATTTGAAATCAGGTTTGCTTATATTGAGACATCTTTTGAGCGCTTTAGTCAGTTGGTTAACCTGAAGAAAGGTACCGGATGGACAAGAATTTGAAAGCTAAAGCTTTGGTCACTGGGGCAAATGGCTTCGTGGGAAGCCATCTGGTGGGGGAGCTTTTAGACAAAGGTTATCAGGTCAGGTGCCTGGTCAGGAAAACCAGCAACTTGAAATGGCTTTCGGGATTGGAAGTGGAATATGCTTACGCAGATATAGCCGAAAAAAACTCGCTTAAAGATGTGGTCAAGGATGTAGATTTGGTCTTTCACGTTGCCGGCTTGACCAAAGCTAAAGATAGGGAAGCATATTTTAAAGCCAACGCAGAAGGGACGAAAAATTTAGTTGAAATATGTCTGGAAGAGAATCCAGGTGTCCAAAGATTCGTCTACGTAAGCAGTCAGGCGGCTGTGGGGCCCGGTGAAGATAAACAGCCTTTAAATGAAACGGTGCTTTGCCGACCCATCACCCATTATGGTGAAAGCAAGTTGGAGGGAGAAAGAATAGTATTACAATACGCTACCCAACTGCCGGTAACTGTTATCCGTCCCCCGGCAGTGTATGGTCCTAAAGATTCAGATATGTTAGGTTTTTTTAAGGTGGCAAATAAAGGATTTCAGATTTCGTTCGGAAGGGGGGAAAGCTTTTTGAGTTTGTGCTACGTGAAGGATTTAATTAATGGAATCATCCTGGCGGCAGAAAATCATAAAAGCATCGGCAAAACCTACTTTATTGCAGACGACAAAATCTACTCGTGGAGAGAAGCGTTCAACATCATTGCCAATGTTTTGAGTAAAAGAACCATACCTTTAAAAATTCCCAAAAGCCTTGTGATCTTCTTAGCTTTCTTATCAGAGAACTTCTTAAAACTCTTAGGAAAGACGGCGGTATTCAACACCCAGAAGGCGAAAGAGATAACCCAAAGATACTGGGGCTTAGACGTC
>CAYOFL010000159.1:0-6060 GCA_964403165.1 uncultured Ignavibacteria bacterium | reverse complement strand
GCAAAGGGATTGTCCTTCATCTTGACCAAGGGGACAAAACACATAAACGGAATATAGCCTAAGATAGCCGCGGCTTTCCCCTCATCTATCATTTTCTTTTTTGCCTCTTCATCCATCTCAGGTTTAGCGGAATCCTTGGTTTTCTCCTCATTTTCGCCGGTTCCAAAAATTTGTTCTGCCATCATACCTCCTGATGATAATTTCTCTTTTTTATGGACCCTCTCTAAAAATTTGCTAATGCATAAGCCTAAGCCGTTTTTTACCTCTCCCCCTTTCCCTGACGGGTCTCCGTGTTCCCCTTCAGGGTGTCCTTCGATCCCGAAGATCTTCCTTCGACACCCCGCCTATGGCGGGGGACGAAGTGCAGGATCGAGGGAAATCCCTTCAGGGTGAATCCCTTCAGGGTGAACCCTTTCCTTCGACCCTGAGGTCTCAGGACCGAAGGGCAGGGTGAGCCCCTCTCCCCCGCCTCTGGCGGGATTTTCAACCACCGCCGTTGGCGGGATCTTCGACATGAAATGGAGAAGGGGATAGAGGGTGAGGTCTTCAATCTGACACCATCCCTCCTGATGGTATTTTCTTTTTTTTATCAGTTTCATACTTCCCAGAATATTGGTTCTCCCTTTTGACTGGGCAGATCGAATCTGATTACATCCATAGCTGGCCATCTCCCTATCTCTTTTTTCTGCCTCTCCCCTATCAATCGAAACCGTATCTCCTTCTGCTTCTTAAACTGCAAAAGTCTCATCGGAACTGCCAGCTCTAATATTTTTAAAAAAGAAAACTCCAGTTCAGAAGAGATCAGCTTCCATTCGTCTTTATTTATTAGATCAAAAAGGTCAGCTTTTCCATGTTTTAGAACGATTTTGTATCTGGAAGGTTCCAAAATTTCTAAAATAAGTTCGTAGTCTTTCCGATCAAATTCTTCTTTAGATATTGCAGTATCCACTCTAAAATAAATCCGTTCCTTATCTGAGCCAAAGTAAATACCTGAGATCAAAGACGAGACCCGGTGCATTGTCCCTCCCGCCTTGAGAGGATCAAAAAATCCTGCCTGTTGCCATTCGTAATAGTGGGTCCTTTTCCCATCTATTGTTGGCTTTAAGTATCCAGTGGGCGGGAGAAAATAAGTGGAGATGAATCTGGACTTGATGGGTTGATAAAGCTCCTCCGGCGGTTCTTTTTTGATCAGCTCGTAAACGTAAAGCAGATGTGACCGGAAGATCCTGTCAAAATCCTCCATGAATGCAGTCTGATGTTCATCCCCATACCACCAGTTCCAATCGCTGCCTTCAGCAATGTGAATTTCTTTCCACGCCCTTTTCAAAATTTCTTCCGTCTCAGCGCTTCTCTCTTTTTTCTTTTCATATTCAACCAAAGCATCCCGGGTCCTTTTCAGCAGATCCCAAGCTAAGTTATCCTCCGGATGGCCAATCCATATTCTGAAGTTGTGGTTAATCCACGAGCCAGCAAACAGATGAGGAAGCGTGTGTGGTTCTCTCGACTTTTGCAGAAAGTCACTTATGGTGGTGGTGGAAAGCAGTTTGTCCTCCGAAAGCTTAGTATAAAGCGCAGACAAAAAATCATGCCCATCGTTTTCGTAGTGCTCCCAGCAATTCTCTCCATCCAGGATTATGGGAACAACAGAGTTAGGCAGTCGTTCTTGGGGAATCTTCTCCCTTATCCTGTGTAGCCGTTGGATGAAATCATCGGCGGCATCTACTGCATCCCAACTGGAGTAGACAAATCCTATGAGATCCGAAAGGGTATGGTCTCGAAATAGGACAAAAAGTTCTTTGTCTTCCACAGCTATTTTATAGGGTCTATAAAGGGCATCAGCATCTTCGGAGATGGTCTTGTGCGTCTTCCCCTTGTCCATTCTAAGACTTAAAAATAGGATCTCCTCATCGGTGGCAATCCATTTGACTCCGAACTTTGCTATCAGAGGAATTATTTGCTCACTTACACTCCCTTCTGAGGGCCACATCCCCTTTGGTTTTCTGCCAAAGGTATGTTCATACAATCTGACCCCCTGATCAATCTGAGCTTCCACATCTTCCGGATGCGAAAATTTCTCCTGAGGTAATTGAATATGGGGAAGGCTGAATTTGGCTATCTCTGTGTCACAGATCAGAGGCATAATAGGATGAAAATAGGGAGAAAAGGTTATCTCAATCTGTCCTCTGTCCTGTAATTCTTTATATTTGGGAAGAACATTTCCCAGTATCTCTCTTTGTTTGAGGATTAGATTCTTTTTTTCCTCTTCAGTGAAGTTTCTTCCTTTTTTAAGCAAATGGGAGATAAGAGGATCTTCTTTGAATATGGGATCTATCCACACCAGATTGGACCAAACCTGCAAATCCAGAAAATCCTGCAGATCAAAGTCGCGAACTTTTGATTTTAAATTTTGCAGATCCTCTCCCCTTTTCTCGAAGAGTTGATAGAAGCGAGAACGAGGATAGATCATGGTTTTAAAGCTACAGCTAAAGAAGCTCGAAAGTATCTTCTCCTTCTCCACATCGGTCAGATCTTTAGCTGGTCTTTCTGTAAGAAGGAGATGCTCATCATAAGCTTGATTTTGCGCGTAATCCTGTACCTGTTCAATTAAAGATGGGACCAGATTGAAGGTTGAGCGAATCTGCGGGAAATGATCTAACACCGCCACCATGTCGTAGTAATCCTTAAGTCCATGCAGACGCACCCAGGGCATTTGATACTGACCGGTCTTGGCGTCCTTGTAATATGGTTGGTGCATGTGCCACAGGAAAGCAATCGACAAAGCAGAAGAATTTAGATTTGCCCCGGGTCTGGATGGTTTGGAAGAAATTCCTTTTCTTGCAGTCATGCGGATTTTTATCAAAGGTTTTCCGCCAGCTGTATCTTTGCCTGGTGAACCTCCCTGGAATCAGGATACTCTGTTATCAATTTGTTCAAAATCTCTCTGGCTTTATCCTTTTGATCGGCTTGGAGGTAGGCAAAAGCCGCCTGGAGAAGATATTGGGGCGCCAAAAAACCCTGGAGATTTAAAGAGGCCGCTTTAACAAAGTTTTCTCCCGCCTGGCTATAGTTTCCCCTCTGCATATGGCAATCTGCGATCCCTGCCTGAGCTGAGGCGGCAAGCAGAACGTCTTCTTTATATTTTTTAAGGTATTTCTCAAACATGGACTGTGCCTGAACATAATCCTTAGCATAAAAATAAGCGGCTGCTAAAGAGAACGTTGCCTGCTTAGCACTTTTGGTGCCACCGTATTCGTTCACCACAGTCTGAAGGTCAACCACCGCTTGCCCGATATTCCCGGCTTGAAGTTCCAGATTTGACTTTCCCAGAAGCTCAGATGCTTTTAGTTGCCTTTTGGCTTGAGAGGAGAGGACAAAGAACACTATCACCGCAACTAAAATCACACCACCCGCCCCCATAAGCACCTGATTTAGGTGTTTCTGTATCCATTCACTTACCTTCAGAGAGTAGGTGACAAACTTATCCTGCTTCATCTCCTTTTTGGTAATTCGAGGACTCATACATTTCTCCTTATTTTAAGCTGACAAACTCTAATTTCATAGAAGCGTAAAAATTTACTTACTCCGCAAGCTTTTTGAATTTTTTGCCTTCAACTTCAAGAATTTACGAGAAAACTTTATCAAAGCAAGTGTTTTTTTCCTTGAGTCTATCTTGGTTGACTATGATCTTTTTCTTCCTTTTCTTTTTTTTAACAAATAGGACAGGGTGTTGGTGTTGTTTCATACAAAAAAAGCGAAGCCATGCCTTCTTTTCAGGGGTAGACTTCGCTTTTTATCTTTCAACACTACTTTTTTAGAAAAATCCCGTGAAACTTATCATTATACGGCTGTAATTATTGCTTTCCTCTTTGGAGAACTTATTTAATTCTGTCGGCTCAAGGAGCACTCTGTTCCCACGATCAAAAGGAATTCGACCAGTGAAAATATTTTTGTTAACATCGTCATATCGAGCATACTCATAAGTAATATCAAACTTTATCTGGCTCCAGGCTATCCCAGTTCCGAAGGAGAGAACACTACCATTTACCCACGAACCTTTCTCAACTCCGTAGTTAGATTGGACAAAGGTAGGGGAATAGAAGGTATCGGTGCCGAAGACATACATGTCCATTCGAAGATATACCAGGCTTGTGTCGAGCTGTGTGGTGAAAAGTTTGGGATCGTTTCTGTAGCCAATTCTTAAAGGAATACTTCCAAATTTGGTGTTGATCATGTATTCTCCCCCGATGCGAAACTGAGACAGGTTTCTCCATTCCAGGCTGGGAACGAACGGCGGCTTATTTCCTTCGCTTCCCCACCATTTGTCCGTCAAATAATCGCCTGTGGTCACCTCATCGTCAGAAGGATTAGCAATGTTCCTTCGATAGGTAACCTCGGTCTTGGAGTAATTTCTGAACTCTAAATCTGCGGCAAGTGTCAGGGAATTTATCTCGTAGGAGCAACCAAATCCGAACATGGTGGGCATCTTCCATTTCCTGTCAGTTTTGAAGAATGGTGATGCCAAAATGGATTCGCTTTCAAGAATCATCCCCAATTCGATGATATCAGCAAAAAGCTTTACATCGTTATCCTCTGTCAAGGTGTAAGGGGTCTTCACTATGCCTGCCAACCGAAGTTTGTCCAACTTATACATTGCCCCCAGGGTAAAATTGAATCCAGAATAGTCGCTGACGATATTAGGATGAAACCTTATTCCATTAAGCCCTGTAGTATCAACAGAAGGTGCAAAGAAGTTCATGTCAGTGGTAAACTTTCCACTATAAATATTAACTCCAACTCCCAAAGAAAAAGACTCAAAAAGCTTTCCTCCTAAAGAGATGTTAACTGTACTTAACCTGCCTGTTGCTTTTTCTTCTATTGGAGGAGGCACATAGTTTTTGATGGTATAGTTCGTAAAGACAGCTGAGTCAACAACCATATGATACTTATCTTCCTGATAAATGTCCGCCAATTTCTGGTAAAGCACGCCTCCCACAAGTTCTCTACCCCGGATCTTAAATGGAACGGCGACGCTGGCAAATGAAATTGAGTTGTCATCATACTGCAGTTTGTCACTATATTCTAAGGCGGGTGAATCGAGGGTGGAGGTATACTCTGTTTGGTACATATAAGAACTGAAGCTTAAGTTCATCTGAGTCCTGTCCAACTGGGTAAGTCCGGCGGGGTTCCACGAGGCGGCAGTGGGATCATCCGAGACGGCAAAAAATGCACCACCCATTCCTCTGGCTTTAGCTCCACCACCCAGAAAATTATAATCAGTTAGCTGAAATGGAGAAAGAAAATAATTCTGTATGCTAAAATACTCCGTGGTATCTACCTCCACCTCTGGACCAAATTTTTGCCCACCTGAGGCTGAGACGGAGACGAACAGAAAAACCAGTATGATTAAACCTGGAAGCTTTGACCTCATTTTATCTTACTCCTTGCTTAAAGTTAATTTTTCGACTCTCTTCAGATTCGCCTCATCTAAGCTGAAGCGACCAAAATCGAATCTAAATTATATTGGTTTTCAAATTGATTGTCAAGCACATTTTGCAAGAATATTTCTCTTTTTTTAAAATCGGGCTGAGGCAAGCTTTATTCGCCATTTTTTGCGACACCGAGTTTGGTGAGCATCCGTTAAATATCGATTGTTCAAAAGACCAGCACCTAACTTAAGTTAGGTGCTGGTCCTTTTGGATTATATCTCTATCTCTTTATTTGGCAAAGCTTCACCAGGAAAAATAATTCTTGCCTAATTTTAGATTTTAATCCAGATTTCTCAGAGGAATTTAAAAAAAGTGACCCTGGAGATAAGAATTCTCTTGGTGGTTAGGGAAAAAAATCGCCCCTGGATTCATTATTTGATTCTCATCGGAAAGCTATATACATTCATCCTCTTACCCCGCGCAAAGCCTATCAGGGTTATCCCCAATTTTTGAGCCATATTCACTGCCAGGCTGGTTGGGGCGGTTCGGGAAACTACCACGCTCAAGCCACAGTTCCATAGCTTGGATACTATATCCGAGGATACCCTTCCGCTTATCACCAGAAACTTATCTT
>CAYOFL010000158.1:0-6084 GCA_964403165.1 uncultured Ignavibacteria bacterium | reverse complement strand
GTCAACCCTCCTTATTGTTCAGGCTGCTGAGCAATATGGCGTATAACGGGGCTGCAGATAAGCTGCGAGCGGAAAACACGCTTGCGTGCCAGAATGCACGTCCGCGAGAGTTAGGCAGGCACAGCTTCTACACGTCGAAAATCAGACTGCAACACGTCACACCACCCTCTGCCTTTGCCATTTCCGAAACATCAACGACCGCAACCTCCATCCCACGCTCCTCCAGCCGCCTTCGTGTTTCCGGGTACGCCTTCGGATAGACCACTGTCTGACCGATCAGTAGCGCGTTCGCCCCCATCGACTCACTTAGTGAAACATCCACTAGTTCCATCCCTTCAAACGCGCTCACATCCACCGAGGCTCGGTTCACCAGCAACGTGCCTCTTCTGACTTGCGTCATCGCCGACTTCAGGTGTAGGCATCCCTCCATCTCTACCATCTCGACTTCATAACCGTAGGCTGATACATACGACCGCAGTTGTTCGATGCCCGCCAGGTTACTCCTGCTTGACAACCCGACGTAAAGCACCTTGCCCACACGCAGCACATCTCCCCCATCTATGGTGCCCGGTGATTCAATGTGGTACAGCTGCCGATACCCTGCCAGCGCTTCCGCCACCGACGCTGCCTCTGCTCGCCGTGATTCAGCTCCGGGGCGCATTATGACCGCCAGCTCATTGACCACAACTGCCGCATCCTCGACGAATACCGAATCAGGCAGACTCGCCTCCACAGGCAGGCGATGAATTCTACAACCAAGATCAGCCAAGCAACGCTCGTACTGCCGATGCTGCAACCTGGCATTACGAACATCAATCGCCTCACGCACCAGATGCGTGAGTTCACACTTCGCAATGCTTGGACTGACTTCACGCGTGATGGCCACAAGCACAATTCTGCTCCTTCAATTTTGCCGACCTACGTGAAGCTCAGCGGCGCGGCTTATCCGCGTCCGCTGGAGCGCCTTGTTGACTGAGCACGTTCATCGTTTCGCCTTGCCGCTGATTTCAGCTACTTCCACACGAACAACGAGGGTCTTTTTCAACATTTCCTCAGGGAATGTCCAGTTCGCCTTGGAGTACTGGCGCATTATGTAGGCCAATCCTTCTCTCTTGAGTTCTGCAGTCTCAAGGATTTCTGCCGTTCCCGAACCGATGACGCTTTCGTACGTCATACCCCAGTCGCAAGCCTGGTCCCCTGTGATGACATCACCTGGTATGTCGAACTCAAAGCATACCCGTTTGTTCTTCTTGAGAATATCGATCTTCCGCCCCTCGGTTGCCGCATGGAAGTACAGTGCGTGTCCGTCGTAACCAAAACACACGGGAACAATGTACGGTTGGCCGTCATGGGACAGTCCAAGACGGCAAACGCGGCAACGTCCGATTATGTCGTCAATGGTCCTTCTGTCGTTTATCTGTCTATCGCTTCGTCGCATATCCTCTGCTTCCCAGCCAACCGCTGGTTAGGCAGAATTCATTGGCCAAAACCTATGGCTTCCGCAGTTCCAGAAAAAACATTTGGTCGCTTTCCCGCCGCGAAACAACTTCGAATCCTGCATTCTCAGCCAACTGTACGTAGTAAGATAGATCGCGCCCTTCCTCTGGCCATAGCACCCCATATCCCGCATCGATCTCCTCGTCAGGCAATTGGGCTGTGAGAGGAAATACGGCAATATCCTTGTCTTCATCAAAACGTGGTGGAAAGACCGCGTCCCAGATCAAGAGTCTCCCACTGGGGGTGAGAACCCTGAACACTTCACTAAACGCTTTCTTATGATCATCAGTTCCTTTGATGTACATCAGCGTGTAAAACGAGGTCGCCGTGCTGAAGGTCCCGTCAAGGAACTGCAAATTCGTGGCATCCATTATGATCTTCAATGGACCGGCTGCCGCCACCTCCAGTTCCCGTTTGCTAGGATCAATGGCGATAACTTGTTCGCCTTTGAGCTTCCCTATCACTCCTCTGCCACCTCCACCGATGTCCAAAATGAACCCTGTAGCATCGAAGTCATCGACAACGATTTTTTCCCTCTCAAAGAAGAAAAGGCGATCTTCCGAAATCTCTGGATGATGATCTTCCACTCTCCCCTCCTGTTATCAAGTGGTGAAAATTCCGCCTAATGGGGCTGCGGATAAGCTGCGAGCGGAAGGCACGCTTGCGTGCCAGAACGTACGTCAGCTTCATCCGTTGTTGGGAGGCGCTACGCGCCGACCAGTAGCGGATGGCAAGCCGCAGCCCCGTTGCGAGGGCGCGTAGCGTCCTCGCAACAATGATTAGTGTGCGAAACTACACCATAGCGCCGCCGGGCACCGTTCGCCGCTACATCCGTTCCCGACCATTTTAACCTGCTTTCCATCTCCTCATATTGACACTACCATTCGCGAATGAAACCATACAGCCATGAAGCTGTTCGAGCAAGTCCATCGGGCCTGCCGGGCAAAGCACTACACGCCCTGAACGGAGTAGACGCGAAGAATGAAGGTTTGACCCCTTTGGTTACTTGTCCAGCCGCTTGGCGTGCTCAACCTTCATCGAGCCCCCTGTCTGCCTAACGTTGAGCGGATGAGCGGCGTGAGCCGCTCGTTCACATTCTATGTTCTCGCTCTGTGCGCGTCCGCCCAATCCGCTGGTTGGGCAGGTGGTGCGTCGAGGCTCGGGTTTGTTCCCAGCGAACCATAGTGAGCTTCCCAAGTCGCGGATGTCTCTTGCAGCATCTGGTTGAGGTCGCTGCGCAGCCCGAGCATCGCCTCTGAAAGGCCTTCCGTCGGCCGGGATGATAGGTGGCGAGTGAACGCGAGCGTAGCCCAGACACCTTGCTGAGCGCTCGCGAACGAGAACGACACGAAGCGCCAATCAGTGCCCTTGCCGAGATCCGGATGGAAGACGACCTGTGCAGCCGAACCCGATGGATGCACGGCCATGTCACGGAACCGATAGACCTCTTTCGCAACGTGACGGAGGCGTTCGGCGTCTCGTCCGCGGTGAACGCGGAAGCCGCGGCGCAGCACCTCGGCGACTCGACGCCATCGAGCCGTGCCGTTCTGATTCCACCGGGAAACCAGACTCGGTGGCAGGTTGATCTTGTCCTTCGTGGAGGCGTAGAGCGCATCGAGTGCCGTTGCCGCGGCAACAATCGCCTGCATCCCAGCAGCGGACTCGCGCTCCAGCGCAGCGGCAAGCGTCTCGTTCTCGTCTGCGTCAAGGGCAACCAGTACTTCTTCATGAGCACGCTCAGACTCCAAGAGGTGCTCCACCGCGAGCCCAAGCCAGACTGGGCACATCTCCCGTGACACATGAACGGCACTCACCGACATGGACAGCCCGTTCGGGCCAGCGGAGATCGTGATGCTGCCGGCAGGGAAGATGAGGCGAGAACGGCCAGTCAGGAAGATGCCCCCTCCCTCGGAACCCTCTTGTGTCACGTTGCCTCCATCCTCCCCAACGACTTGGATCACTTGCGGCTATGGAGCGCCAGCGTAATAGCCGTCAAGTGCATCCTTTTGTTGGGCAATACTGTCTCGAGTTACTGCAATCCAATTAGATTCTATCGGTGCTGGTCAGTTTGCTTTTCCAGGGCATCGTCCTCGACGCGCTAATTACCATTCCGAAAAGGTCAGGCTCATGTGCATCTGCCAGGTGGTGCTCTTCTACCTTGGGCTTCTGCCAGAAGAGGGTTGCTGTCTTGACATTTTCCCGTGGTATACCTTTGGCTGAAATGAGGGCGACCGCCTTCTCCAAGGTGGTACCCGTAAAATTCTGTGCTACGAGAAGAAGAATTCTATCTTCCGAGCTGAGGACACAGTCAATCTCGTGTAGATCGATCCTGTCTACTAAGGCTCGTCGAGAATCCGCGTCCATCCCAGCCGGCTGCTGTTTGAATACAACATTGGTATTGATCGTGGCAATTCGTAGCAAGGGAAGTTCTGGTGCTTTGTCCGATTTGCGCATGTCAGCATGGAGCTTTCCACGGGTAATTTCACTACAGATCAGTCCTGTAGCGAGGATACCCCCCCGCCCAATGCCGACTACCACAGTGGGACTGAAATCGTCATTGCGCATCTTGTCCAGAAGTTTAAGGGCGGCTTCATGGACCAGGTCCCAAGGGATTGTTCCTTTAACAAAAAGTTGGTAGATGTCTCCCCAGCTAGAACCCCAGAACTGAGGCAATGTTCCAATGAGGCCAACTATCGCAACCACCGCAAGTAGGATTTCCATATGTTTACTCCTTCTTACGAGAGTTCATCATCGACGCGATTATAGTAGCGGCAAGGCATCTGACCGCATTCGTATAGGACTCCGGGCGCGTGTGCCTTTTAAGGTTATTGTGCTCCGAAGAGGGAAAAATAAGCCCAAAGCTCTGCAAAGCTTCTGTGAGTTTTTCCTGTCTAACATCGATTACCAGAAGATACGGTCCCGAATCCGGGGTAACACTCCAAGGCGGCGCAACTGGGGAAACAACGAAAAGGTCTTGCAGACTTTTAACGACATCTACGATTGTCGGGCTAAGGAAGATACGGTGGTGCACTATTTGAGGGCTATGAGCTACCATCTGGACGACAACATCAGCCATCTCTCTCTGAGTTAGAACAAACTGTTCGACAAACGGTCTCCGTCTTTCGATCTGCTCGACGGCATCCATGTACCGATAAGATCTATCAGCAACATCGCGCCTGACTTTCCATGAGCGTCGAAGATCCTCCTCTGGATGAAGGAAAACCGAGAAGTCTATCAACTTCTTGCCGCAGATACTGTTGATTGCAGCCGCATGCAGACCTTCTACAAATATAATCGGCTTCGGGTTGACTTTCCGTGGCGTGTCAAAGCGTCCCGTTTTATGGTTGTACATGGGTATTTTTACTAATAGACCACGGCGAAGCGCTGTTAGGTCCGAGAAGAGTGTCTCGAAATCATTGGCTTCAGGTTGGTCTGGGTATTCGCAGAGATGTGTCCTTTCTTCTCGGTCGTGTCTGTGATACCCATCCAGGTCTACGTGTGCTGTGTACCTGCGCCCCAGTAGAGCCGTGAGGGATCGTAGGACTCGAGACTTACCCGAACTACTTGCTCCGCCAACTCCAACGAAGAATGGATTAGTTGTATCCTTCGACATTGTATTCCTCTATATGCCCAACAATGATTAGTGTGCGCCCCCCGCGCACCAGCATCGTCGCCTCTCCTGAAGCGTAAATCCCATCCACGCCGCCTTTGTCACCTCTCATACTCCCATATATTGACATTGCTATCTTCGCATGACACCATACAGCCATGAAGTTGTTCGACCAAGTCCATCGGGCCTGCCGAGCAAAGCACCACTTGCCCTGAACGGACAAGATCCGAAGAATGAAGGTTTGACCCCTTTGTCCCCTTGACCCCTTTGTCCCCTTGTCAGAACGCACGTCAGCTTCATCCGTTGTTGGGAGGCGCGTAGCGTCCTCGCAACTTGGCGTTCAGCCGCCGCCTTTGGCGGTCGGCTGCAGCGAGTTGTTAGGCCGCATTTTCTGGTTGAAGACTCGCTGCCTATCTTACCAGAGCGACGTAATTGAAGTGCTATAAACCCAATTTTCCCAACCGTGACCGAATCGCGCTTGGTTGTCGCAGAAAATGTTTCGCTAAATCCGAAACACTCATCCCCTCGGCGTGTTTCCGTTTCAGTTGCTCATCTTCTTCTGACGACCATCTCTCATAAGCCTTTGGATACCTCTGTTGTATCTGATCCAGGTTGTATGGCTTAGACTTGCCACGCACGCCCAAGAAAGCCGTTGCTTTCTCAAAGCCCGTACAAAACGCTTTCAAGTTCTCTTCAAACACCATCACACGATGGTGTTCGTGATCGTCGCCAACTTGTCTGGACTCGCTGATAACCAAATAGGGCACATTATCTTTGGAATGTTTCACGTCGAAAAAGTAAGTCCGGGTTCCGGCTGATACTTTCTCTGAGAAGAGTTCTTGCTTTTCGTCGCTCATCGAGCATTCCCCCTGATGGTGCAAATTGCCGATCAATTACTGACCGTTTCGGCTGCACTGCTACTCATCAATGGCAAGCCGCAGCCCCGTTGCGTGGGCGCGTAGCGTCCTCGCAACGAT
>CAYOFL010000157.1:330-6115 GCA_964403165.1 uncultured Ignavibacteria bacterium | reverse complement strand
TGCAATTCATGATTGGACTGATGTTCATCGAACATTGAATCCCACTGATTGGGGAGTATCTTACCCAAGCTATGATTCCCGTATCGATTTTATTTATGTCAATCAATTTTTATCCTCCAATATTATCAACTCTACCACTGGAGATACTGCACATGCAAGCTCTGGATCAGACCATTTCTCTGTTGATGTTTTCATTAATCTTAATTGAGTGTGAAGTTATTAGACAGCTCTCTCTGCTATTAGAATTAATTCCTCAGACCAGATCTAATTCATTATCTTACGTAATATTATTTAAATAACTCTCTCAAATATACCTCTTTATTATAAGTCTTCGCGAAATGGTTATTATAATTTGAAAAAAGTATTAAATTATACCTTAAATTATCATCATCTTTATTTTCTTTTTATTTTAATCAAATAAATCAACCCGAAAGGTAAATTCAGAGTCTGATTTCGAAGGATTTTTAGTGCAAAATAGACCAGTTGAATTTAATTCAATAATAGTTAAAAAGATATATGAATATCTATTATTCGATGAAAAATTCATTACTAATGATAGTGGAAATGTATAGGTTATTGACTTCAAAGGCATATTAATTTAATATTACTCCTGTATTATGATTATTGTAAGAAATTTTAAAAGTTCTAATTATGAATCTATTTCAGTTTCACTCTAAGGAAAACCACATAAAAAAAGTGTATCACTGTAAACTGTTATGGAAATTTAATTAAGGATTAATCATTGAAACCTAAACTTAAACTTCCATTTGTGAATTTTTTCCCAAACATTATTAATATAATCCTTATGATAGTTTTCCAATAGTTTTAGAACCTCATATTCATTGAGTTTAAGGATCTGATTAATAAATTCTTTAACCATAATTTCTTCACTCTCTCGTTGGATATTGAAAAATTTTGCTAATTCTTTACTTCCTTCATTACGATTACATATTTCAAGACTAATCAACATCATCTCAACCCAATCTTTCGTACCTGCTAAAAGAAAATTTGGGAGATTTTCTAAAAATGGAGGTAATTTTAAATTTCTAAACATAAAATTAAATAATTCATTTAAACCAAAAGAAAGCCACGGGCCATAAAAAATGATATATTGTCGAATAAAATCTACGGTTCTCCTGAACCCTTTATCAGATTTTTCAAAATATTTATTAAATATTGCTATATAACTTTCTCCATTTAGCTAATCTAGTAATATTTGAGGAATTTCCTCATTATTTAAAGGGAGTCTATTCAGTCTTGCATTTTTAATTTCAATAGCATGTCTAAATATACCAAACCATTCTTTTAGAAATTCGTCTTTCTTGTGTTCATTGTCTAAAAAATTCTCAGTCTTGAAATATTTTTTGAGATTTCTTAATTCAAAATAAAAATTATTCATTGTTATAGGTGATAAACCCGTCTCATAACATAATTTTCCAAATTTAGTAATATGATATGGACTTGAATGTGAAATAACTGGTATCGGCAAATATTCCATAGTAGAGAGTGTTTCTTTTATTAGATCCCTTGCTTTCTGATAAGTTATAGTCTTTTCTTTATATAATAAGTTAAAATAAGTAGAATCTATAAAATTCTCTATTTTTTCACTTGAGATTTTTAAGTCTAACAATATAGATAATAAATTATTTTGAAATAAAGCTTTCGGATAATTTTTTTCGAATTCAAAATCTCTCATCTTCAATTTGGATTTAAATTCCTCTTTCTCAATTAAAAAAAGTAAGAAACTTTCTAATTTTTCTAAATTTTCAATATCAGAATAAATATAGTCTTTTATCTTCTGCTGATGAATTGAATCTGATTCGATTAATATCACATATCCTTCTGTAGAAATTAACGCTCTTCCTACTCTACCGGTTAAATTTTTAAATAATCTCATTGAAATGAAATCTCTTTTCATTTTAAGACGATCATATAACTTTAAATAGGGAATTATGAGACAAGATACAGGGGTATTAATTCCTTCAGCCAAAGTTGTTGTGGAAGCAATTATTTTGATTATTCCATCTTGAATCAATTGCTCAATTCCCTCTCTAACTTCATTAGGTAGGGAACCATGATGGAAAGCAATTCCTTTCTTTAAATATTTAATTAAATCATATTCTTCACTGATAATTCGTCTAATTATATTACATACATAATCTATTTTCATTCTCTTATCCTTATCTTTAATCTCTTTAAAAGGAAATTCTTCATAAATCGTTTTCGCAATTGTTTCTGCTCTCTCTCTTTTATCTGAAAATATAAGGGTCATACCAAGGCGATTATAATAAAGATATGCCAATTTTGACGCTTTAAGATAGAGAGAATCAGATTTTTTAATAGTACTTATAGGAATTTTTAACCCTTCTAAATCATTAAAAAAAATTAAATTCCCATCAAGGCTAAAATAAGTATTTATAGTTCTTGTTGGTTTCCATTCTGTAAAAACATAATTTTTTCTTGAATTTATCCAAGTTATTAAATCATTAAAATTTTTAACTACAGCTGAAATTAAAATTATTCTTTTATTGTAATATTTTCTTAATAGTCTTGTAATTTCAAACTCTAAATCTAATCCTCTTAAACTTGTACCGATCAAATGAGCTTCATCAATAATAATTAGAGCGCATTTTTGAAATAAAATATGCGATTTTTTATGCAATTGGTAAAATTTTTCAGGCGTACAAACACAAATATGTGAATTTTGTAAAATTAGATTATCTATTTCTTCATTCTGACCTCCTACTAATTTTGATATGTTAAATTTTAAAAAAGTTAATCTTTTTTCTAAAGTTTGAGCAATTTGATTAGCTAAAGCTTTAGTTGGCACAATATAGAAACAAGATGATTCCGGATTACTTGATAAAGTATGAACTATTGCTAATTCAGCCATGAGTGTCTTTCCTGCACTTGTAGGAGCACATATTAAGAAATTATCTTTTGATAATAATCCTTTCTTAAGTCCTTCAATTTGTGAAGGCCAAAATTCATAAATTCCAGAATTTTGAAGTATTTTAACATAATTCCTAATTATTGGAATTTTCATGTTTAAAAAATTACATAATATTCGTTTCTTCTCTTTTTTGAGAAACAAAATCAGTAAATCTGATATAAGTGTATAAAAATCTTCTGAAGTTTTTATAAAATAATTTATACTCTTACTAATGTAATTCTTTGCAGATATATAAAATTCTGACTTTCCAGTTAATATATAATCAACTATTGCATTTAAACCAGAAGATATTTCCAAGTATGAAAGAAATTTGTAAGCAACAAATTGGGCATTTGAATTTTCATTTTTTTTTTCGTTTTCCATAAGCTCATCAAAGTAATTCTTCATTTTAAGCATGATTTTACAATATTCCTTACAATCTCTCAATTTCCTACCAAATAGGTATTCAAGAGCACAATTTAAATAATAATCAAATTGTGCTAAGATATCTATAGGAAATTCACCATTCTCTCTTAAATGCTTAATCTTTTTAGATTGAACAATAGAATTAGCGATCTTGTTAGTAAGATCATATGATATAGCAGAAAGTAATAAAAATTCTTTTTTTTGGTTTATAGTTAAATTATCTTTATCATATTTTAAGATTAAATCAAGAAATTTTGCAGATAAAGAAAATGTTTCTTTTATTAGGGTTTCTGAACTATTTATATTTTTTTTTTTATTTAATTCAATACCTAGGTATAATAAAAAAATAGAAGATGCAATCAAATCTTCATATGAGGTAATTCCTTTTCCTATATTTAAAAAATAAGATATATCTACAGTTTCACCATAAAATCTTCTTAATTGATTTATTGTTCCCTCCATAAACTTTTCATGAAAATCAAATTTACTCATGAAATCATTATAGATACTCCAAATTTCATATCTCGTATTATCTTCCATTATTTATTTATACCTCTAAAAAAGAACTTTAATGCTGCTCTAATAAAATGATGTCTAATTATATTTTTCTTAACGGGGATAAGAGGATTAAGATCACTAAATTTAGTAGCACAATTGATATGATTAGCTCTTAAAGAACTTATAAAAAATCCAATAATTTTTATTACATTTCTTTTACCCTTTAGATGATTAGATATTATATGATTTAATAAATCATTATCTAGCTCATTTTGAAAAGCACGGTAATATAATTTTAGTTTAGAAATAATTTTATAAAAATTAAGGTTCTTAAATTCTTTCGATGCGTTAGAAATATTTGATCTAAGATTTTTCAACTTTGGATTACATTTAACAGTACAGATTATAAAATTATCAATCTCTTGATTGTTGTAATTATAACAGATTAAATCAAAATTGGATAATGCCTTATTCTTACTAATTTTTCTAGCCCAAGGTAAAACAGGTACTTCCATATTAAAATTATTTTCTAAAAGAAAACTACATATCGCTTCTCCTAAGTCTCCTTTTTGAATATTAACCTTACTAGGAAAATACGTATCTTTTGGGTTCTCTAGAGGTACACCAAATTCGTCCAAATCTGTCCAAAATTCTTCCTCATTCCCAAAAGGTTTATAATTTAAATCTAAATAATTTGAAAAATCAATTAGCCAATCATATAATAAATCTTTATACGTAGTATGTTCCCAATCAGAATTTATAGAATTATTATCTCCTGAAAATCTTCTGCTATTAAAAAATCTAGAAAGAACAAACATTTTATTTGCCTAATATAATAATATACCTTTTTTTAGTCTTATATATATAGCATTTTAGTTAGTTAATATTCTCAAACGATTAATTTAGAAAATTATTTTGATTTCCTCTAGATTTATCAGTAATCACACTATTTAAAAGTACTAGTTTAGATCATAGAATTTCGGAAAATTTATTATCACTTTGAAATGGATTTATAATACACACTTTTGTCTAAATTTATAATAAATACAACAGTTATATAATTTTTTCCTCATTCTTATTAACAATTATTATCTCCCTCGCCCGTGTTGCCTCCTAAAAAAGTAGGGATTATATTCAATCTTAACTTTTCATTCCTTAAATTGTATAACTGAATGGTCCGCTTTCCAAGAATCAGTATTAAACTCAATAATTATAATTTCTTCTCCTCCTGTTTTGTTCGATTCGTTAATATCTTTTCTACGATTCTCTAAAGAATGTTTGGCTCCTAATAGAACTTCAACACCATAGGAGTAGTTCAAGTTTGAATTTGTTTTAAATTTTACAATCTTTATAAAATCGTCTTTAATATCCTCCTTAACCCTAGTAGCTAGTTTAAATTCTATAACTGCAAGATTCTTCTTAGAATCTGGTATGTGAATTATAAAATCTGGTATTTTACCATTCTCAAAACAGTGCTGATACCTTTTATCCACTTCTGCTTGAATTATCGGTCCACCAAAATCCACACCACCCTCATTCATTAATCTTCGGAGTTGATGATAAAATTCATAGGCAATGGGCCTTTCCAAATATTTCTCTTTTTTGAGATAATCAATGAGAGGTTTTGATACTTCAATATTTTTATAATCTTTTTTTGATAGTTTACAATAGTCTTGATTCATATTTTCCAGAGCTAATATTATTGCTTCAATAACCTTTTTTATTTCCATTTATTATCACTTTGAAATGAATTTATAATTCATAATTTTGTCTCAACCTATAATAAATGCAATAGAAATATATCTTTCCATTCTTTTTTAAAATTTCTATATGGATTATTATTAAAAATTATAAGATTACTGTTCTTTTTTTCTCAAAATCTTTTTTTTTCTCTTTTTTCATTTTTTCAATATTTTTCTCAACCCAAGA
>CAYOFL010000157.1:0-320 GCA_964403165.1 uncultured Ignavibacteria bacterium | reverse complement strand
ATATCATGAACCAAACACATTACAGTAGGTATATTATTCCTTTTTGCGAATCCAAATCTGTGATTTCCATCACAAATAATAAATTTATTATGTTCTCTTTCCAAATCATATTCTCTCTTTACTACAGGAAGAGTTTTTATAACTAATACTTTGTTGCTAATATAATCAAAATAGATCTTATTTAATGAGTGATAATTCGCCCATTTTAATAGCCGCTCTTTACGAAGATCTTTCCATTCTTCAAATTCTACATCATCTGGTGAAATGGGAGCTATATAATAGACATAAAGATATTGTATGTCTTGTTTACATTCATAATG
>CAYOFL010000156.1:0-6145 GCA_964403165.1 uncultured Ignavibacteria bacterium | reverse complement strand
GTCCTTCGATCCCGAAGATCTCAGGATCGAGGGAAATCCCTTCAGGGTGAACCCTGCCCTATGGGTTGCAAGTCATTGTTGCCCATAGGGGCGGGAATTCCCAGACGGGTCTCCGTTATCCCGCCCTGGAGTGTAACTTTTTCAACAAACCCTTCAGGCAGACCCAATTAGTTTCTTTCCTTTATCGATAAAGTTTATATTCGATGATCAAAAACCTGGTTTAATGCTAAAAACGACAAAGCCCCGGATGGGGGCTCTGTCAGCAAAGAGAGATAGAGAAAGAAATATTTAATGTTCTGCCTTATTTTTCTGAATCTGACGTTTGTCGGTAGTTAAGCGTCCTAAAGCTTCCTGCGCGCGGGGAAACAAATAAAGGGAAACAGCCATCCCCAAAAGCAACCCGGAGGTAACCCTGATCAAGTTGGTGCTCTCTTTTATACGTAAAATCTGCAAAATGACATTCACCAGGGCTGGAAAGATCAGCAAAAGCGCCAGTTTTGCGTCCAGAGGTTTTGTCCTTTTTAAACTCACCCACAGACCAAAAATCAGCACAGAGGAATAGAATGATAGACAGCGGGAACAGATTGCCACCTGATTCCCAAAAAGAAAGAAAGAGCGGGATGCTTCCTGGTGGCAAAAAAAGCTATAAAACCCGTAGATGAATTTGGATATCCATTGTTGATCCAGATGCAAAAGCAGGGGTGCCTCAAGCGCACCAGTCACAAATATAAGTAGATGGAAATTAATTATCCCCAGCCAGTGGTGGCGCACAAAATCGTATGTCCATCTGCCAAGCTTCTCCGCATGTCTGGAGAGAAACTGACCAAGCCAGGCAGAAAACCGCTCTGAGTCCAGATTAAGAAACTGCCGACTGAGAATCCGACTTTGGCCCGGAGATGTCTCCTTCCGCCTTTTCTCCTTCTCTATATACTTTTCCATATAGATAATAGATGGCTAAACTTGCCCAGAACATGGTGAAGAATATCCCGACCCCTAGAGCTATAATTCCGAAACCGGCGATTATAGTCAAAGCTATGCTGAGCAAAACCACGATGATGAGATTATTGATGTTTTTCTTGACAAAATCGAATAGTTCATTGAAGCGAAAAGCTTCTTCGAAACTTCCGGTCTGGGCATATTTGACCGTGATGTAAGGAAGTATAAACAGAAAAGCCAAAAGATACAGAGGTCCAAAACAAATTTTTATGTAAGGGATAAAAGACAAAATAATCCCCGGCATATAATAGATGATCAAGATGACCAGAAAAACTAAGCCTTTGGTAAACTTATCTCCCAGGTTGTCCCATTCCGGAAGAGGAATCTCTTTTCCTTCACTTGAATTCTTAGCCAGCTCCAAAAGATAGCCTAAGATGAAGGGAATTCCAACCAAAACCAGGGTAAGAAGGTTGAATACCGCTCCCAGTAAAATCTTCACAGCCCAGTTCTTGTCCTCGAACATGAAGGAAAATGCCCTGGTATAATTTATCATCCCACCCTCCTTAGCAAATAGGTTAGGTAATTACTGTTCATTATAGTTATCGAACATTTCATCATTTTCTTCACCTAGCTTTTCTTAGCATTTTGTTAAGGGAGGGGTTAAACCCCTCCTAACCAGATTAACCAAAAAAGCGGGCGAAGGGAGTTGAACCCTCGACGTCAAGCTTGGGAAGCTTGCATTCTACCGCTGAATTACGCCCGCTTAGGTTATGTTTTCACTTGCTACGCATCCTATGCATCTTTGTTTTCTTGATATTGACAGAAACTTAATTAACAGAACCACCATGAATTGTCAAGAACTATTTCTCTTTGTTGGGACAGGGGTTCAACCCCTGTCCCAACTTAAATTATCTTCTGTCAAAAAATCCGTTCCATCCGCTTCATCCGTTGACAAACCCGTTGACTATCTTATCAAAACCATCTTCTTGGTCTGAGTGAAGTCTTCCGCCTCCAGCTTATAGAAGTAGACTCCGCTGGCAACCTCATCTCCACTTTCATCTTTTCCGTCCCAGATCACCTCATAGGTTCCTGGCTCCTTCGGCTCATTTACCAAAGTTCTCACCATCTGCCCCAGAACATTATAGATTTTTAGGGTGGTGTGGACGAGAGAACCGTCGGCTGTCCACTGTCCGCCGTCCGCCGCCTCCGTCTGCTTTCTGCCTACTGTATACTGAATTCTGGTAACCGGGTTAAACGGATTGGGATAGTTAGCCGACAAAGAGAATTGCTCGGGTAATTCCTCTTCTGCCACATCTTCTTCCACGTCTGTCCAGGAATGGTAGTCGAAGTAAAGATTCCAAGCACCATCAACAGGATTCCACCCACCACCTTTCAGAGGTGGCACTCCCGCATACACGATTCCCGGAAGACCATCAAATGTGACTGAAAAGGTCAGTTGGCAGACCTCCCGACCGTCTGGAGACGAATACGGCCAATGGTCATTTATTTTTTCAGGGGGAGTGTGGAATTGATCGGGAGATGTGGAATACGCCCAAGTGTAACAGACATCGGGAGTCGACTTACGAATAATTGCGTGTTTAAGATAGCACAGGTCTACAACGGTAAGGACGGGTGACCGGTAGACCTTCAAATCGGATGCCATCTCATGATGAGTGGGTGAGTTGGCAATAATTTGGTCCTTGGTCCAGTCAACTCCGCTGTTGGTGCTGTAGGCAAATCTCAAATCAACGGTTTCTAACTTGTCACCTGGCTCAGTGTGGTTATAAACCACCCAGACTGTGGCGTTGTCGACCGGAGAGGTATGTAAGGCGGCGATCTTAGGAAAATCGTCATGACGAGAAGTGGTATCAGTGGTGAGCAATTCAAAGTAATCCCACATTCCAGTTTCGTAAGTCTTACCTCTTAAAAAGCCTATATCGTCCTTTTCTGTTTTGTGGTAAGTTAGATATACATTCCCTCCCTGTCCATACGCAATATCGGGATGCTCTCCATCATAGCTTTGTATTTGAGGGGTGGACCAACTCGACCCATAATCAGTAGACATGCGGGAATATAGATATGGAGTAGCGCCGGTGCGATCCTTTTGATAGACAACCACAATGGTGTCCCCTCTACCCATATTCGTGCAGGCTGTAAAGTAAGAAATGGTATCCGCCACACCCGTGGCAACGCCCATTGAGGTCTCGAATTGTCCAGTTTGAGCGTTAAAGCGAGCCATCCAGACCTCACCGTTGAATTGGCTAACCCAGACAAAAAGGTACAAGCGATTCCCAATGCTACCAGTCAAAATAACTGGATGAGAAAAAGTCTGTGCAAATGGACCATATTTACAGTGATAGAACCACGAAGCCCCGTTGTCGGTGGACTTGTAGACAATTACCCTGCTGTTAACGCCTTTGAAATAGTAAGTGGAGCACCGAGCTGCGTACAAATTCCCGGCAGTGTCGTAATCTGCCGATATTCCGCCTGTAACTGTTCCGGTGGAGATGGTCACATCATTTCCCCACATCCAGGGCTTGTAGAGCCCTTCGTCCCTTACAAGCAGTTCCATTTCCCCCCTGTTTTGTGATAAAACATTAAGTGAGACATTGTCTCTTTCGGGTGGCATCATTTCATCGTTATCAACTGCATAAACTGTGGATGATAATAAAAGGCAGGAAAACACTGCCAAAAACAAACATCCGATTTTGATTTTTTCTAAAGACATTTTTCCCTCCCTCTTTGATTAGAAAGGTTTGCTCAAGAAAAACCTTTTAACAGGCGAGTCCTTAGACCCACCATTATTAACAAAAGTCTGCCCGATCATCTCCCTTTTTGAGCAGTAAGGTTTATATTCCTTGTTTGTGATAATCACAAGATACAACAGGACAATATCCTCAGACAAGTATATTTTCCTGTTCTTTAAAGAATCCGTTTAATTCGTTGACCGTTTAATCCGCTCCATCCGTTGACCATTTGTTCAGACAGGGGTTGAACCTTTCAGGGAGAGCCTTTCCTTCGACATCCCGCCTTTGGCGGGAGACGAAGTGCAGGGCGAGCCTCTGTCCCAACTCAAGCGTCAAAAACCGCACCAGCAAGCTGGTGCACTCCATACAAAAACTATATAATTCCCCCGGAAATCCGCTTAATCCGTTGACCGTTTTATCCGCTCCATCCGTTGACAAACCCGTTGACTATCTTATCAAAACCATCTTCTTGGTCTGAGTGAAGTCTTCCGCCTCCAGCTTATAGAAGTAGACTCCGCTGGCAACCTCATCTCCACTTTCATCTTTTCCGTCCCAGATCACCTCATAGGTTCCCGGCTCCTTCGGCTCATTCACCAGAGTCCTCACCACCTGCCCCAAGACATTATAGATTCTTAGCACAACGGGGTTAGTCTGCTTACTGCCTACTGTGTACTGAATTCTGGTCTCTGGGTTGAAGGGATTAGGATAATTATCAGACAGCGAAAACTTCTCGGGCAGCTCCCCTTCTGCTATCTCATCTTCAACATCCGTCCATTGCCTGTTATCGAAGTAAAGATTGGTATAGTTACCGATGAATGGATGGCCGGCGTACACAACCCCGCTCCAGTAAGCTGAAATATTACCATAGGTCCCTTGGCACACTTTTCGCCCGTCATAATCGAAAGCCCCCCAAAAGTCGCTTATTTTTCTGGGTGAATGCCAATCGGTAGGGTCACCTGTATTGGCAAATCCCCAGTAAATATCGTAGTATCGCTCGAGAAAAGAAACATACCGGGTCTTGAGATAGCAGATATTCGTATAAGTGAAATCGGAATTTCGTCCCACCCACAGATCACACGCCATCTCATTATAAGTGGTAGAATTAGCCAGATTGTGGTTTTTGGACCAGTCCTTTCCGCCATTGGTACTGTATGCATATCGTAAATCCCAGTTTCCACTATTTGCATAGTCATGGTTATATGCCACCCAGACATGAGGTGTGCTATCCGGCAGGGTATGAAGCGCTGCTATCTTGGGATAGTCATCATCATAGGAGTCACTGGTGAGAGACTCGAAATCCCGCCACCACGACACAGACTCGCCGTAATTCGAGCTTCTGCCAAATCTGACATCGGTGTCCGAACCTTCGATCACTTCTCTCACCAAATAAACCCATCCATTTCTGCCATAAGCGATATCGGGGTGTGCCCCACTACCGATGCTTACTTGGTTACCCCAGGTTTCCCCATAATCGCTGGATGTAATGGTGTAAACTTTGTGAGCGTCATCCTCTTTCTGGTAAGCTACCATAAGACGAGATCCAAGTCCATAGTTTGCGCAAACTGTAAAATAGGTGATGGTATCGGCATCAACTTTAACGCTATAAAATCCTTCATGTGTTCCGCTCTGGGTATAGCGGGCCAATCCTATATCCCCATTCCCACTGGATTTCAAATAGAAAATATATAGCTTGTCCGGTGTGCCACTGGTTCCTGTCAAGACCACCGGGTAAGAATAGCTGAATCCGCCGGAGATGTAAAAACCGCATAGATAGGACCAGGAGGCTCCGTCATTGGTGGATTTGTAAACTTTTATCTTAGCATTAGCTGTCCCGCTGTATGTTGTGCACCTGACTGCATAGAGATTATTACTGTCATCATAATCCGTGGATATCCCGCCCGAAACTGTTCCAGAGGCAATTTTAATGTCATTACCCCACATGTAGGATTTGAAAAATGCTTCATCATTCTCCGGGGGTGCAAGACAGGGAAGATCGATCACCATCTCATCACCACCTGGAGATCGCCAGAACTTTTTGGCTTCCTCATCCATGATAGCCCGGATGCGAGCGGCTTTTTCGAAATCTCCGGCTTGCTTCGCCTTCCACAGGTTCTCGGCGGTGGGTGCGTTGGCCTCATCCTCATTTTGCGAAGAAATAGCTTTGGATTGGAAATCTGCTTTTGTGCCAGAAGAGAAATCTCTTTTTTCGACCGCAAAGATTGTAGTCGAGACCAAAAGAGAGGACAGAATTACCAAAAACAAAAAGACCGTTTTATTTTTTACTAAAGACATTTTTCCCTCCCTCTTTGATTAGAAAGCTTTGTTCAACAAAAACCTTTTAACAGGTGAGTCCTTAGACCCACCATTATTAACAAAAGTCTGTCCGATCACCTCCTTTTTTGAGCAGTAAGGTTTATATTCCTTGTTTGTGATAATCACAAGATACAACAGGACAATATCCT
>CAYOFL010000155.1:0-6222 GCA_964403165.1 uncultured Ignavibacteria bacterium | reverse complement strand
CTCAAAACCTTTTTACCTATCGTTGATTTGTATCTATTAATGGTTTCTGGCTTTGTTATATATATACATGCGTTTTGAATATAGGCTTTCGGAAGCAAATGATAAGATAATGTATGAGTATTATCGTCTTTACTTTTTATAAAGGGTTCTAGATATTTTTCATCCTTTTCAATCCACATTTTATAAGGATGCTCTGAACATTTTACAACACTTCTCAAGGAATCACAATCAGGATTATCTATAATCTTTTTTATTGCCAAATCTATAGTTTTTGAGCTTAAAAACGGCGAAGTTGGATAAAGATTAACAATCAAATCAGGTACATAATTTTCATTTTCACTCAACCACTTTAAAGCATGCTGATGAAATTCAAGTTCAGTTGAATTATCACCTGAAATTTTACTTGGTCTTAAGAAAGGTACCCTTATTCCAAAACTTTCAGCTACAGCTCTTATTTCTTTACTATCTGTACTTATAATAATTTTATTAATATACATTGATTCGAGAGCTGCTCTAATCTTATAACCAATAAGAGGTATTCCCCCAAGGTTGCGAATGTTTTTGTTCTTTACTCTTTTAGAACATGCTCGAGCAGGTATAAGCCCCATAATTTTTAAATCTGTATTCATAATTTTATTTGAGCTCTTTGATTCTTTTAGCTATGCTTGCGCCATCAAGTTCATGAAATAGAAGCACTTCTTTTGGAGTGCCGCATTCCGGCAACCCCTTGACAGAAAATTTAATAACTTTTAAGTTAAGATCATTATCATTCGTTAGATTGAGAATTATATCACCAAGCGCACCATATGCATAATGATTTTCCAAAACAAATATTTTATTAAATCCTTCTGTAATGGTTTTAAACCAGTTTAGATCGATCTTATTTAACCATGGAAGATTAACAACTTTTAAAGAAAAATTTTCATCTTTTAAAATATCTGCAGCGGTTAATGCTTCGTTGAGCATTACAGGACCATAAGAAAAGATTAAAGCATCAGAACCCTCGTTAAGCACATTTCCCTTTCTAAAATCTAATTTATAATCTTTTAGTGAAATTTGTCTTGGTGACGGGGATATGGCTAGTCTTATCATACAATTATCTTTTGCAGTATTAACACACCATGCTAAAACACTTTTTGTTTCTAGTGAATTACATGGCTCAATTATTATACAATTATGCAACCCACCAAAGAGCGATATATCTCTCATACTCTGATGTGATTTCCCTGGACCTGCAGGAATTAATCCTGAATAATGACATACATAAATTATTTTTGTAAGTTCAGTTGAATTTGTGTAAATTTGCTCGTTGGCTCTTGATGCGAGAAACGATCCAAATGAATTTACAATTGGTAATAAACCATGTAATGCTAAACCTCCTGCAGTTGAAACCATATCTTGCTCTGCTATACCACATTCTATGAATCTTTCTGGAAATTCTTTTTCAAATTGAAGTAAACCACAATCCCCTGATAAATCAGCATCAAGCACCACAATGTCTTTTCTTTTTCTCGCAAGTTCCACTAATTCTTCACCAAAAGCAGAAACAACATTTTCAGCGATATCCTTTAATCTAATTCTGTTTAGATCGATTGTTGTAGCGTACTTTAATTTTAGAGTACCTAAATTAAATTCATTAAATTTATTCTTTAGCATATCTAAGAGCTCATTATAACCAAGAATAAAGTACTTATCATCAGGAGCACCAGAGTGCCATTTATAGAATCCATTATTATCAAGTAAAGCTTTTGGATGCTCCATAAAAGAAATTCCTTTTCCTTTAATAGTATCGCATATTAAAAATTTGGGCTTATCTTTTATACTCTCAAGCTGCTGCAACACATGACTCAGTTGTTCAAAATCATGCCCATCACATCGTGCAACATACCATCCAAAGCTTTCCATTTTTCGCTCAAGATTACCAAGATCTACGATATCAACAACCGGTCTATCTGACTGTACCTTATTATGATCCATAATTGCAGTTAAATTATACACTTTTTGCGGAATCATAGAATGTAGTGCTTCAAAATTTTGTCCTTCCTGTAATTCACCGTCACCTATCAGCACAAAAACTCTCCCTCCAAAATTGTTTAATCTTTTCGCAATCGCTATACCTTTGCCTTTTGAAATACCCATACCAAGAGATCCTGAATTCACTTCACAACCAGGATTTCTGACTTCAGAATGGCCATCAAGGCCTCCGAGCCGTCTTAAATTTAGAAATTTTTCTTCTGAAATAATTCCTAATGCATAAAGAACAGAATACAATCCTGGTACGTCATGGCCTTTTGATGAAAAATATATGTCACGGTTTGGATTCTCAATACCCACATCCTTAGTGTTCATCCAATCATAGTAAAGTTTTACTACAATATCCATTGCACTGAAACTTGAGCCCAAATGTCCAGATCCTGCTTTTCTTACTTCTACAAGAGTGTTAAATCTGCACATATCAGCTATGAGATTCAACCGTTCAGTTTTAGGAAGATCTGAACTGTAAATTCTAATAAATTCCTCTTTTGGTATAAATGATATATTCATTGAAATATCTCCAAAAAATTAATAACACTCATCAGCATTTATAAATTGATATATATCCTTTAAATTTGAATATATATCCAATGCTTCTGTACCAGGTTCTCTAGTACCATTACCTGATTGCTTAACTCCTCCAAACGGCATATGGGGCTCACTTCCATAAGTACCTCCATTAATAACAGCAACACCAGAATGTATTCTACGAGTGAACTCAATAGCTCTATTAAAATTTCTGGTATGAATTGTAGCTGTTAAACCATAGGGAGAGTTATTAGCAAGATCCAGAGCCTCTTTGAAATTAAATACCTTAAACAGAATAGTAATAGGACCGAATAATTCAGTAGTTGCTATTTCATCTTCGGGATTAACATTTTCAAGAATTGTGGGTGCTATATAAAATCCCTTCTTATGTTCCTCACTATCAAGTTTATTACCACCGATTAATATTTTTGCGCCATTCTCTGAAGCCCTGTTTACAATTTTTAACATATTTGTAAGCTGTTTTTCGTTGATAACAGGTCCTAAGTTGTCCTCATCACTAGGACCAACTTTCAGATTTGAGGTTTTATCTAATAAAAGCTTCTTAAATTTCTCATAAATAGAATCAAATATTATTACTCTACTGCATGAAGCACACCTTTGCCCTGCATTACTGAACGCAGATGATACTACCCATTTCGCAGCGTTCTCAAGATCTGCATCATCACAAACAACAAGAGGATTTTTTCCACCAAGTTCTAAACTAATCCTTGCGAGACGTTCACCAGCTGTTTTTGCAATATATCTACCTACAGATGTTGACCCTGTGAAGCTGATTAAATTTACATCTTTATGTTCAACTAAAGGTGCTCCAGCTTCAGGTCCCAAACCATGTACAACGTTGAAAACACCCTCAGGTAATTTTGTCATGTTTACAATCTTACTAAATATCCAGGCAGTGAGAGGCGTGTCTTCGGCGGATTTAAGTATTACTGAGTTTCCGCAAATCAACGCAGGAAATACTTTCCAAGCTATATTTGCAATGGGTGTATTTGCAGCTATAATAAGGCCTGTAACACCTACAGGCTCTCTTATAGTCATCGCATATTTGTTATCAACTCCGCTAGTGCAAGTTTTAGCATATAAGCGCTGACCTTCTCCTGCAAAAAAACGAGCACATGCAATAGCGCCTCCTGTTTCACCAAATGCATTCGAAAAAGACTTGCCTGTTTCAAGAGCTACAATCCTAGCTATATATTCCTTATTTTGTATCATCTTTTCGATTATTTCAAACAATATTTCTCCTCTTTTAATAGGGTTGTAATTACCCCAAACGTATTGTGCATCTTTAGCTATACTCACTACTTTATCAATATCTTTTTTATCAGATCGAGCAACTTGGCATATTATTGTAGAATCATGTGGATTCAATTTGTTAAAAAAAGAATTATTTTCTGGATTTACATACTGATTATTAATATAATTCAAAACATATTCGGGTATTTTAAAATTTACTACCATGCTGTCCAACCTCCATCAATAATTAAATTAGATCCTGTCATATAGGACGATGCATCTGAAGCAAGAAAAATAATCGCTCCATTCATCTCATCCTCTCTTGCCATTCTTCCTAAAGGCATTCGTTTACTATATTCATCAAGAAATTCCTTATCCTGATTGTTAAAAATACCTGCTGGACTGAGCGTATTGACCCTAACATTATTTTTCGCCCAAAATGTGGCAAGATATCTTGTTAAATTCAAGATAGCGGATTTAGTAACAGCATAACTTGCGGGTTTATACCACAATTGGCCGTTTTTCCTTTTATATTCGTATATATCCTGATTTGGGGAAACAATACCATATATTGAAGCAATGTTTATTATACTTCCATAATTATTTTGTGCCATTTCTCCACCAAAAACTTGACAACAAAGAAAAACGCCTTTTAAATTAACATCTATAACTCTATCAAGTGATTTTTCTGGATAATTCTCAAAAGGACCGTTCTCTTCTGCATCTGCTCCTGGAGGAGAGTCAATTCCCGCATTATTTATCAGAATACTTGGATTGCCGAGATCTTTTTTAATATTTTCAAGCGTTTGTTCAATTTGAGCTCTTTTTGTTATATCCGCTTTGTATATCTTAATACGTCCAATATTTAAATATTTATCAAAATCATGATTTTCTTTTTTTTTTTCTTCTAAAATATCAATTACAGCTACCTTAGCACCATAATCACACAAGCTAACAGAAAATTGTATGCCTAGCTGACTAAAACCCCCTGTAACAATAGCTATCCTATTATCCAATTTAAATTTATCTTTCATAACCTAATCTCTTTGTTATTTGTTTTTATTTTATAAATCAACTCACAGAATTCTCGCACAGCACCATAACCCCCTTTTTTTTCAAGAATCAGATCTGATATATTAATCACTTCAGGATAAGCGTCTGGAACAGCTACAGCTAAACCTACATAATTCATACATTCAATATCATTAATGTCATTACCTACCAAAGCAGCCCTCTCAGATGATATTTGTTTTTCATCAAGTATCTCTTGAAGCTTAAGCAGCTTATTTTCTAATCCACAATAACATTTAATGTTAAGCTTAATTGCTCTTTTCTCCACAACTTTGTTGACCTCAGATGATATTATTAGAAATTCAATACCAATTTCCCTAAGCAATTTAAGACCGTATCCATCACTACGATTGCATACTACACTTTCTTTACCGTTCTCATCTATAATAACCAAATTGTTAGTAAAAACACCATCAAAGTCAAAAAAAATAATTTCCAAATTTTCAATCAATTCTTTAATTTCTGATTCTATATTCATTCTAGATCTTCCAATTTTATCAAGTCTTCCTCTTTTAGTGAGATTTTTAGCATTTTTCCTAAAATCTTATCTAAATAATATGGTGGTAATCCTAAACCGGGAGTTTTTATTGCAATATCTTTCTCTGTGATTATTGATCCTTTTTCAATATCTCTTGAAATATATATACTCTTACCCATTTTTTCTCTTGCTTGTTTTTCAAGATCAAAGATTTTCTTGTTACCATCTCCAAGGGAGATATCCACTCTCTTAATATCTCTTATTTGTTTTCTAAGTCCCTCAGGTTGTAGAGAATAGGGGTGGTCTGTCCCCTTCCATGCATGATTTAATGTAAAATGTTTTTCAAAAACGGTAGCTCCTAACATATATGCAATCACTGGTGCAAGTATACCATTATCATGCCCAGAAAAACCTATAACAGCATCTGGAAATTCTTCATTTAATATTTCAATAACTTTTAGATTTAAATATTGATAGTCAGTGGGATATATAGCAGTACAATGAAGTAAACATATTTTATCATTATATTTTGATACAGCTTCATAAGCTATTTTTATTTCATCAAGAGTGCAAGCACCTGTAGATATAAAAAGAGGTTTCTCTAACTTAGCAGCATATGTAAGAAGTGAGATATTTGTTAAGTCCCCTGATGCAAATTTGAAACTAGTTATACCCAATTCTTCCAAGAAATCTACACTATCATGATCAAATGCAGTGCACATAAATTCAACATTATTTTCTTTGGCACATTTCATGAGTTCGAAATATTCATCTTTACCAAATTCTAGAAATTCTCTATGTTCTCCATATGTCTTTCCAAAACTATTTTCATTATCATATAATCTGTTATAGTAAGC
>CAYOFL010000154.1:0-6251 GCA_964403165.1 uncultured Ignavibacteria bacterium | reverse complement strand
AAATCTGTTATAAAAAATATATTCAAAGATACAATACAATGGAATAATAAAAATAAATAATGGGAGATAAAAATAATTAAAAAATATCACAACTAAGAAGAAAAATCTAAAAATGACAAATAAGGTATATTTTTTGAATTTTTTAGTAATAAGAAAATCATTTAATTTTATTTCATGATAATCCACTATCAGAAAGAAAAGTTCAAATAATGTGTCTAAATCTTCTTTAATACTATTTTTTAGATTTTCATTTTTGTCCATATTATGATAATTAATAGTTTGATTTTATTATTTAAGAATTTAGAGTCGTTAAATTTTGAGATTTTTTAAACGTTTTATTTGTCAAACGATCCATTTTTAAAATATTTCCAGTTAACTAATGCACCACAAACACATTTTTTTGAATACAGTTTTATATATCGATGACATCGGGTGCATAATCCGAAAACAGTTTCGTCTTTTTCTTTTTTAAACCATAATGGGAATACAGTTTCTATATTTGTTATTCGATTTAAACATCCGAATAATTTTCGTCCGTCCATAGCGTTTTTTGATAACCATAATTGGTTTCCATTATATGTTAGTAAAATTTCAGATAACGCAAAATCCATTTTAAAATCACAAAACGGACACCAAAAGATACTATATGATAATGGTTCTCTACAAAACGGACATTGTGTTTTCCCCTTTGGTCTTAAAACCATGTTCTTAAATTATTATTATTTATTTTTATACAGAGAATATATTATTTTTTATTCATTTTTCTCAAATCTAAAATTTCTCTACTATATTTTAATGGGAAAAAACTCTTTTTTGTTTTAATAAGTTTTATATGTTTCTTGTTAATATTCTGTAACTGTTTTAAAGTTATGATAAATTTTTCATCGGGTTCAGAATCTTTGATCCATCTTTCCCATTGTTCACATTGTTTTTTTAGTAATATTTCCCATATTTTTAAATTTGATTCCATCATTTTTTCTCAATATTATAATATCGTTATTTCTATTAAAAAAAATCTAAAAAAAGATTTGTCAATCGAATTTCTGGTAAATCATTAATTGTCAATCTTCTCTTGACATAAAAATTCATCAACTAAAAAAAATGTTTTCATTTTAAATCGGATCGATTTAAACTAATTTTTTAAATGAATACTTTTGATGATTATATTCTAAACATCTGTAGATTTTGAATTAATCGTTTAAAAATAATTTTCGATATTATTTTAACAAAGTGTAATTTTTATTCAAAAAATTACGATTCTGAAAACATCGAATTACAATTTTTGGTTCTATCGATTTTAGATCGACCAAATCCGGAAAATATCGTAAATTTTGCAGTAAAAATTATAGAAAAGGTGATTAAAAAATTTGACTTATAATAAAGAATGGATTAGTAAAAAAGAAATTGATCTGCTATTCGAAAATACAGAAATATCATCACGTGATTTGTTATTAATGAAAGTCTGTTATAGTGGTGCATTTAGAATGGGCGAGATTTTAAAATCTAAATGGGAAGATTATAGATTTGAAGATGGTTATTGTTTTATGATTTTAAGAGATCAAAAAACCGATAAAAAAAATTGGGAAAAACAGGTAATCGATAAGTCTGTTTATGGAGATGTTAAACGTTTTTGTAAAGATAATAATATCCGATCTCAAGATTATATATTCCAATCTAATAGAAAGAAGAAACTTAGTTTTTCACGTGCTTTTGAGATTGTTAAAGAATGTGCAAAAAAAACAGGTATTGATAAACAAATAACCACTCATTCATTTAGACGAAGCCGTGCATCTCACTTATTAGATGATGGATTAGATTTGTATATAGTTTCAAAAATTCTAAGACATAAGAGTATCGATACCACACAAAAATATTTGAAATTGTCTAAAAAATCTTTATATGATAAAATTTCTGCAATTGATAAAAATACTATTTTCAATGTTTTGTAATCGGATGTAATTTTTTGTAAACATTGTAACAAATTATTCTATCATGCTGTAGAATTGAGAAAATGTCAAAATGGAAGCATTTCGTTTATATTCAGAGAGATTTTTTCCGATTCAGAAAGTGTGTTAGGAGTGTCCAACTCGAAATCTTCATTCTAAGACATAGAAAAAATATTTCATAATATTTATATTATAATATGAAAAAGAATTGCTTAGAACGAATGAAAATATATGTTTTGTTAAAATCAAAACAATTAGTGTAATTTTTTATTACAAAATGCAATTCTTTATTATTTTTTCTCTTTTTTATATAAAAACAATCCCAAATTCCCATTAAGATTCTTGATAACAATCTCTATATCATCTTTATGTTTCCAACCTAATCCTTTCGCAAGAGAAATTGGTATTGTTATACGTCCCGAACCCGTTTTTTCATAATGATAATATTTTGAGGTTTTTCCATTCATTTCTTTTCACATCTCACCATAATTATTGTATTATTAATTATTATAAAAATAACAACATTTTTATATTTGATTAATCTTTCTATAATTGTATCAATAAAAATTGTAATAAACAATATAATAAAAATTGTGATAAAAATGCAAGTATTTGAAAAAAAGAAAATGTTAGAAAATGTTAAAAAAGTAAATGAAGTGCGTGATTGAAATAAAAAATTTAAAGAAGTTAAAATTACTACAATTCCAGTGCCAGAAACAGTTAAAATATTCGAAAACATGAACGATATAATCCGAGACCTCTTAGATTTTATTGAAACTGCCAAAATAGACGAAATTGTGAATCTGAATTTTCCACCCACAAAAATTCAATTAAAACGTGGAAAAAAGATTTCTGATGAAAGAAAAATCTTCTATACAGTTATTAATAAGAAAGTATCTATGAAGGATTCGTACGGAGTTATTATTTATAAGAAAGTGATGGATGGGGCAAAAAAATTAACAAGAATTCTTGAAAATGTAAACGGAATTTAAAATTCAATCTATTTTTTATTTTTTTTTATTAAAAAAGAGGTAAATAAAGTGAATGAAACAAAACAAATCGAAATAGTCTGTAAAAATGTAGGTTGGAACAAGCAATTTGAAGAAATATTAGAAACTAAAGTATTTACATTAAAATTAGATTCTGATGATTTCGATAAAATCTGTGAAATTTTAAAAACCCTAATGGAAATCGGAAATATAAACTCTGTTAATATAAAGTTCAATTGGAATGAGAAATTTATCGAATTTTCAAATATATAAAATGAAGCAAGTAAAATTGAATAATAAAGAGAATATTCATGAAGGTTGTGCAAAGCAGATTTTTCAGATTTAATTGATAATATAAATAGATTTAATAATTCTATGCGAAAAAACTTACTTTCAGAATTATATTCAATAAATCCAGAAATGAGAGCAAATAAATTTCAGTTTGTGTTTAATTTCTTTGGAGGAAAAAGTGACTTTCAAAACAAATCTGAAGATGTGGGAAAAATATTTTGAGAGAGAGATTGATTTCTTCCAGAAAGTAATTAAAGAACGTGAAGAACGAGATTTGAACACTTCAGAATTGAAACGAATGTTAGGAATTCTTAAAAAATATGATAATATCTTAAAAGAGAAAAGAGTTTTTCCGTTTATAGATTTTTCGAATGAGTGGTTGGGATTGAAAAAAAATGAGTGAAGAAAACGAAAAAGAAAAGAAATACGATAAAGAATTTTTCAGAAAACATCTAAAAGATATGATTTTAAAAGAAAACTCGATTTTAAGTCAAGAAGAAATTGAGAATCTGAGAAAGAAAATACGAGAGGATCGAAAAGCTAAACTAACAACACGAGAGATTTTGTATCTTGAACATATGCATCATGAAAACCGATTAGTAATTATGATGATTTTTAATTTCTTAAAAACCATAGAAAAACAAATAAAGATGTTATATCAAATCTGGGCTGGTCGAGATGATTCAGAAATCGAATCTGAATTAGTTGAATTCAGAAATAAAACTTTGAAAGGATATAATCAAGTAAAAATATGGATGAAAGAACGTAAGAGTCCGTGGTTTCTTGTTGAAAATATACCAAAAGTAATGCCAAAACTTCCAGAATCATTTAAACAAAAATTGAAGAAAATGAAAAAAATAAAAAAGAGGTAAAATAAAAATAAAAAAGAGGTGAAAAATAAAGAGTGAGTGAAGTAATTAGTTCGGGGAAATTTATTAGAAAAAAATGCAGAAATGAATTTGAAGAGTTAATAAACTTGTTTAAACGACCAGATAGAGAATTCATAAGCAAAAAAATCAGTGAAACATATAAAGAATTGTCTGAATTGTTCAAACAGATAAATAAATCAGATAAAGAATTTAAAGTTGAAGATATGGATGTTATATTTGAGAGTTTTTTTAAATCATTTCCTACTTGTATGCCGAGTAGAAACGGGATGTTTTTTAGAGATTTAGACTTGATGAAATAAAAATAGAAAAGTGAATTTTTTCGATTAAACGTTTAAATATGTTTTGTAACATTATTAGAATATAAAAGAGATCTTAAATATGAAAAGAAAATCGGCTACCATTTCAGAGAAAAATCATATAAGAATTAAAATCTATGCGGTTAAACACAAAAAACATATAGAAGATGTGTTAAATCGATTGATTGAACAACACATTCCAGATTATAAATGATTTTTGTCTAATAAAATTTAAGGTAATTTAAATCATGAATAAAAACGAAACTAATTCTGTTAATAGAATTGTAGTGAAAAGAATATTGGGTATATATTATGAACACCGCGATATAATTGTATCATTATCACGCTTATAAGATTAAAAAGTCTTATATACCCATATATAGATTTGTTGTAAGAGACTTTTCTTCGCGGTGGAGTTTCTTACGACAGATCGATCGCCTTCTTTGTTATTTATTTAACAAAATTTTATCATTTCTCTTTTTGAAACTACCATTGGAAAAACTTGTTGGAAAAATCCGTTCTTGGATTATTCCGACTTTTTTCCATCTTTCAATTTTTTTTTTCAAACAAGAGAAAGTGCTATCAAAAAAAATAAACGAGGTAAATAAGTAAAATGAGTAAAAAGAAAATCTATATAGATGAAAATGAACTTAGTTTAGAACCTATAACGATAAATGAAGCATATAATAATGGAATAAGTGATGGTGTGGATACCCATTGGTTATATGTTCAATTTGCAATAGAACGATTGATAAAAAAGAATAAAATAAAGGATAAAAACTTGATTGAGAAAATAGAAAAAGAGTTAGATAAGATATCTATAAATGAATTTTACGAGTGGATGGATGATTATGATTAAAACTGATATATCAACAAAAGTCTTAGATTGTTTAGAAGAAATTGATATTACTAATTATATTAAACCTGAAAAAATTTTCAAACAAAATCAAGATGATATAGTAAAGTTCTTTAACTTGCTAAACCATAAGAAGAAAACCTTATTTCAAGTCTTTCTCGCAATAACTGAAAAGGAAATAACATCCAAAGCTTCATTACCAACAAAAGAATATTACGTTTCGGATCAAAACGAACTAATTAGTTTATGCAAGAAATATAAGCAACAAGGAATTCTTTGCTGTAGTGTTAATGAAAGAGAAGTTGGTCAAACAAAAATATCAGATGGAATTAACAGGTTGAACTTGTTGCCATTTGACATCGATATAAAATCGAATCTCAAAATAGAAGGGGTTTCTTCAATTGAACTTATAAAAGAGGAATTCGAAGTTGTTAAAAAATGTATTATCGAACTCCAAAATCTCGGATTCAATGTAGATTATATCAATTTCTCAGGAAATGGATTCCATATTGGAATAAAAGTAGATTTAGATGTTCCAACATGTAAAAGTCTAAATGAATGGTATAAAACCTCAGAATATAAAAAACTGGTTTATCTGGAAAATTTATTAAAAAAATTTGAAACAAAAAATGTTGAAATAGATTCAATTACAAAGGATATCTGTAGAAGAATAAAAATCGCAGGAACTTATAACGTTAAAAGGTATAAAATTGGAAAAGACCAGTTCAAATTAATACCAAAAGAAAAATGGAGACTATCAAGGATTTTATATCTAAATAATAACATCGATGAAGAAAAGAATAATATTGTATTCAAGAGCTTAAAAATCGAAGAACCCAAAAACCCAAACCTGCAGATACAAAATAAAGAATCAATAACAAATTTTCTATTCTTAAAAAATCTGATTGAAAGTGGAAATATTAACGATAAAAAACTTTTAATGTTGTATAATGGAAAACTGTCTAATGAATATAAAAGCAGAT
>CAYOFL010000153.1:0-6292 GCA_964403165.1 uncultured Ignavibacteria bacterium | reverse complement strand
TGCCCTTCAGGGTGTCCTTCGATCCCGAAGATCTCAGGATCGAGGGAAATCCCTTTCCTTCGACCCTGAGGTCTCAGGACAGAAGGGCAGGATGAACCCTGCCCTATGGGCTGCAAGTCATTGTTGCCCATAGGGACGGGAATTTTTGTATGAATGCATACGCATATCCCGCCCAGAAGGGGAGCTTTTTCAACAAGTCCGTGTGGTTTGCCCCAACGGCGGGGGTTTGGACGAAAAGATCACAGTTAAAGACCTCTCCCTCTGTATCCCCCTCTCCCCCGCCTGTGGCGGGATTTCCAACATTTTGTGGAGAGGGGTTCACCCTGAGGGGATTCACCCTGAAGGGGACAAAGGGGGTGAGGTAAAAAAGGCTTGTCTGTCTTCAAGCAAGCACTTCCGACCTGCTGCTTGTGCCCCCAGAAGTTGAATCAGGTTGCATATAATATGAAATCATTTTGTAGAGTAAGGATCAATTTTTTTACGCCGATCTTTGCTGTTAAAAAAGTCATCCAGTTTTGTTCTCCGATTAACCCTCTGTAAGCCAGCCCGTTACTATCACTTTCTCCACTTAGTTTTTACAAAGACCTCTAAAAACTTCTACCCGAAAAAGTAGGCTATTTAGCGGCAAAGGCTTTGCTTTTATGGGTAAGTGAAAAACGGTTAAGGAGCAAAAGATGTCCTCCAGGTTAAGAAAAACAGCCCTCTTCTTTCTTTTGATCTTCTTTTTCTTTAAAAGCTTTGTTGCCTTCGGCGGTGAGGTCAGCCCGGATCTTGTCTTTAAATTAAGCCAACTGAGGGCAGATGAATTTACCTCCTGTCTGGTGGTGATGAAAGATCAGACAAATACTGCTCACCTGAGTTTCAAGCTCAATCTACAAAAAGCTACCAGAGGAGTCAGACACCAGATGATAACTGAATCGTTACAAGACAAAGCAGAGAACTCTCAAAGGGGGATGATCGATTATCTGAACCTGAAAGTTTCGGAAGGAAGTGTGGAAAAATTCCGAACCTTCTGGATAACCAATGCGATTTTAGTCACCGCCACCAAGGATGAGATCAAAAAAATCGCCTCTTTTCCGGATGTGGAAGCGGTCTACGAGAATTACCCGGTAACACTGGTTGATCCGGTATCGGTGGAAAGGTCTGCTGGGAACATGGTGGAAAGGGAAAGGTGTCTTTCTGCCATCGGCGCCCGGGAGGCTTGGAATGCGGGATATACCGGTCAGGGACGGTTAGTATGCAATTTCGATACCGGGGTGGACAAAGATCACCCCGCTCTTTTTTCAAACTGGCGAGGCAACAACGGAGGCTTAGCTTCAGCTTGTTGGTTTGATCCATTTGGGTCAGATTTTCCCAAGGACACCAAAGGACATGGGTCTCATACCATGGGCATCATGGTTGGAATTTCAGAGGGGGACACCATTGGAGTGGCGTTCGGAGCTGAATGGATAGCCGCCGCAGTCATAGATCGAGGGGGTTCCATCTCTCAGACAATTAGCGACATACTCTCCGCTTTCCAGTGGGCTTTAGATCCGGACGGAAATCCAGAAACCATAAACGACGTTCCGGACGTGATCAACAACTCCTGGGGAATTCCTCCGGGATATAAACCTGCATGTGATCAGACCTTCTGGAACGCCATAGACAACGTGGAGAACGCCGGGGTGGTGGTCATCTTTGCCGCAGGAAACGAAGGTCCAGAACCTATCACCTTGAGAACCCCGGCCGATCGCATCTCCTCGTCCACAAACTGCTTCTCTGTGGGTGCTGTGGATGCTTTAAGCTTCGGCTTTCCGGTTGCGCCTTTCAGCTCGCGCGGTCCCTCTGGCTGTGACAACCAGACCATAAAGCCGGAGGTTTGTGCTCCCGGAGTGAAGATTTATTCTTGTTATAAAGATGGAGAATATCGCTTGATGAGCGGCACCTCCATGGCCGCTCCTTTTGTAGCCGGAGCTGTTGCCATCCTCAGGCAGTACAATCCTGACGCCACGGTGGAGGAGATCAAGTCAGCGCTCTTAGAGTCGTGCTCTGATCTTGGAGCTCCGGGCGAGGATAACAGTTATGGTAGAGGCTTGATAAATATCAAAAGGGCGCTTAAGATCTTACCCAAACCTCATATGCCCAACCTGTATCTCACCGACTTCTACGTTTTGGGGGGAGGCCTTCCCCAGCCGGGCGATGAGGCTGGCCTGGTGGTTGAGGTTAAGAATACCGGAGAAGATGTAGATGGCGCTTTGGCGATTCTTTGCACCTCCGATTCACTGGTTGAAGTAATTTCAGATAGCTTTTATTTGGGTGATGTTAATAAAGGCGAGGAGGTCTCCAATCAAAGCTCTCCTTTTCAGTTGAGCTTTGATCAGAATATGCCGTCGGGAAGAAAGGTTGAATTCACCCTCAGGATAATAGGGCAACAGCCGGACTACTTCTGTGAGATGAGCTTCTCCATAACCGTGGGTTCCCTGCCTCCCTTCTCTATCGGGAATCATGACGTGGGAAACTTCGTCTTCACCCTCTCCAATTTCGGTCAATATGGTCTGGGGGATGAGTCCTTTAATCCCCTGGGAGGAAAAGGCTGGGTGTATCCTAAAAATGGCAAGAACAATCTCTATGAGGCGGCGCTTTTGATAGGAACAGGTCCGAATCAGGTCTCTGATGGGGCAAGGGGAGAGGACGGAAAAACTCCACAGCAGGATTTTGAGGTGCTTTTAGATGGAGAACTTTCCATCCAGACACCGGGTTCTGTATCAAATCAGGACGGATTCTGCAAGTTTTCAGACAGAGGAGCAGAAAATCCTTTAGGCCTGGAGATTTTGCAGAGAAGTTTCGCCTATGCTGATCCAGCTAACGACGATTATCTGATCCTGCAATACACCATAAAGAATGTAAATTCAAATCCAATTTACGATTTCTACATGGGTCTGTTTTTTGATTGGGATATCCCCTTAAGCTCTCCGGATGATGACCAGATCGGCTTTGACCCGGACCTGTCGTTGTATTATCAGTTTGACCCGAAGAGCGAAATATTTTTAACCGTGATTCCACTCTCCGGGGGAATTTCTTTTTCAAACCGGATAGATAATGCCTCCTGGCTGTATGATGGATTCTCCGATGAGGAAAAATATCAGCTTCTAAGCGGGCAGACGTCGGAAAGCAAAGTCGAAGAACTTGTTTACAACTCATTTGAATCAAATGAAAACCGAAGTGGGGCCACTGGCAACCAGTCCGAATTTTTAAGCTGGGGGAAATCTGCAGGATCGGCAGGAAAGGATTGGTCTGGAATAGTCTCCTGTGGTCCGTTTGATTTGGCTTTAGAGGAGAGCACCGTGGTTGCCTTTGCCATTGTTGGAGGAGAAAGTTTGGATGAGCTTAAAGCCAATATCTCCTCAGCCCAAGCTAAGTATGAGTGCATGTGCACCAGCATGGAGACAGAGAATGAAGATAACAACCTACCAGAGCGCTTCTCCTTGGGTCAGAATTTTCCCAATCCCTTCAATCCTGCAACCACCATTATCTTTGAATTGAGCCCCGAATATCAAGTCTCAACCGCTCCTTTCCCGCCCAAAAAGAACTCCGAATCGCTCGTGCCTCAAATGGAGCAGATCTTAAACATCCCTACCTCCCTTAAGATTTACAACATCCGGGGGCAGTTGGTGAAAACCTTAATTGAGGACTGCTTGTCTCCGGGAAGATATGAGGTGATCTGGGACGGAACAGATGAGGGTGGGAGGAAGGTTGCCTCGGGTGTTTATCTGTATCGCCTCAAAACCTCCCAGAGCCACATCTCGAAAAAGATGATCTTGCTAAAATGAGAAAAAGCGTGGCAGGTTGAGTTGCGACGTTACATCTCACTCCTGCATCCCGAATAAAATCACCGGGGATACAATCCCAGAGTCCTCAAAGTTTTGTAGGTCAAACATGGTGTAGCCTGCTTGACAAATCCTTATTTGTCAACCCCGCCAAAGGCGGGGTTGACCTACATGACTCAAAGCGACAATAGGATGTTTTGATGTAGTATGGAACCAGAACCTAACTTAAGTTAGGTTCTGGCCGTTTTATGAAAGAAGCAACTACCACTTGTCATGCTGAACGAGCGGACGCCCAGACGCCCGGACGGGGGCGTATGCCGGGGCGTCTGCCCTCCCGTCTGGGAAGTGAAGCATCTTTTTCTTGAGATTCTTCCCCCGCCGAAGGCGGGGGAGAGGTTTTTAGAATCTAAAAAGAAGAATAACTAAAAATGGTTGCGTGGATTTGGGATTATTCGTATAATAAAATGGTCGTTTAATATCCTGGTTCGGGCAAGAAATTTAGTTTAGAAGCAAAGGAGCAGAATTTGAGATACAGCATCATCAGAACGCTTTTTTTAATTCTTCTTTTCTGTTTAACCTGGCATCTTAATTCCTACTCAGTCTGCCTTACGCCGGAGGTGGTGGAAAAACTAAGAGAAGAGGGAAGGCTAAAGGAGGCGGTAAGGATTTGGGAGTCTGCCAAAGAGCGGGGGATGTATCAAATCACTCCTGGCACCTATATTCGATCAAAAGACAAAAAATTCGGCGACGTTGACACCTTAAGACCCTTGGTTCTCTGTGTAGATTTCAGCGATAATGTGCATACTCGCGACACCAGCGAATTCTCCACACTCCTTTTCTCCAAGGGCTTCACCTTTCCCACCGGCAGTTTCAGGGACTATTACCTGGAAAACTCTTATGGCCAACATGATCCCAACGGCGGTGTATATGGATGGGTTGAAGCACCTGAACTTTATACCTATTACACCGCGGGGAATTATGGGGCTGGTGGCTATCCACACAATGCTCAGAGGTTAGTCGAGGATGCATTGGCTGAGGCTGATCCTTATGTGGACTACTCTGAATATGACTATGATGGCGATGGATGGATCGATGGCTTGATTATTGTGCATGCTGGTCCTGGAGCGGAGGAGACGGGAAACGTCTGGCACATTTGGTCGCACCGGTGGTACGTCTACTACTCACAGTTCAGAGATGGTGTTCATATATCTTCTTACACCATACAGCCGGAGAGGCATGCAAGTGGAGTTTTAATCGATATCGGCGTCTTCTGCCATGAATGGGGGCACGAGCTGGGCATCAACTGGGAGGAATATGATGAGGATTACAGCTCATGGGGATTAGGTGATTGGAGCGTGATGGCGACCGGCTGTTATAATAACGGCGGAAAAACTCCAGCTCATCATAGTGCCTATTGTAAGTATTATTTAGGATGGACAGAAATCGACACGGTGCAATCAAATCAGACCAATGTGGAAATCGTTCAAGCTGAAACTTCGCCTGTTTCTTATCGGCTCTGGACTTCTGGCCAGGTGGGTAACCAATTTTTCATGGTAGAGAACAGACAGAAGACCGGTTTTGATTCTTACCTTCCGGGTAGTGGTTTGTTGATCTATCATGTGGACCTAGACATGTCGTCTGACAATAACCTTGAATGGTGTCCGGGAGGCACGCCTTCCCAGCACTATAAGACCGCTTTGGAGCAGGCAGATGGGGATTTTGACATAGAGGGATGTTATGGTGATTCCACTCAGGGGGATGCCGGTGATCCATTTCCCGGAAATACGGACAAGAGGGCTTTCGATGATACCACCACCCCCAGCTCACGTGATTACTACGATGATCCCACTCAGGTGGCGGTGTGGAATATCTCCGGTTCAGATTCGGTGATGTATGCCAATCTGGACGTTACCTGGTCCCGACCCTGCCTGTTTTTGGATAGCTTTACTGTGGATGACTCTCCCCCGGGAGGAGATGGCGATGGCAGACCCGAAGGAGGAGAGACAGCCAAAATTTACTTTACCATCTCCAACATCTGGCTTCCCATAAATGGCACCGCCGTAACCGGATCAGTTGATACCGCTGGAATAACTTTTAGCGATAATTACTCTTATTTAGGGAATATTGGAACCGGTGGCTCTGCCAACAATTATTCTGATTTCATGGAGTTTGAGGTGGATTCTGCCTTTCCCGGAAGACCGACCATCTTCACCCTGCATGTGGAGGGGAATGGTGGTTCCTATGCGCTTGATTTTGATGTAGAGGTCTGGGCAGGGAATATGGAGATTCTCGTTGTAGACGATGATTCAGGCTCAGTGGCAGATTACCAGAGCTACTATACCCAACCTTTGGATTCTCTAAAGCAAATCTATGACATCTGGGATACAGAGGGGAAAGGAGATCCAAATTTCTCCTTCTGCCAATACAAGTGCCTGATCTGGTATACCGGAGATCACAAGACCAACTTATTCACTAAAGCTCAGGTG
>CAYOFL010000152.1:0-6326 GCA_964403165.1 uncultured Ignavibacteria bacterium | reverse complement strand
TCTTTGTCTATCCTAAACTCTTTACCTATTTTATACGCTTTTAATTTTCCCGCTTTGATATAGCGATAGATGGTCATTATATTTACTCTTAATTTTTCAGCCAATTCTTTAGCTGTATAAAATTCTTTTTTATTCTTTTTTAAATTTTTATTTTTAAACATTTTTTTGTCCTAAGAGTTTTTTAATGTCTTCATTTGTAAATTCTTTTTTGTAATCAATTAACTTTGCGTGCTTAACATTTCTCAGTTCCTCGTCGTATGTTGCCATTATTTTTCTAACTCTCTTTTTATAGGCGTCCCAGTTTCGTGTTGAAGAAAATTGTTTGAAAATTCTTATAAATTCCTGTTGGTTTAAAGAATTTCCCTTTTCTTTGTATTTTTTTTCAAGCTCTCCCGCCAATCCTGTTTCAAAACTGCCCATAACAAATAAAATTTCTTCATACATTGTATTTCTGGTTAAGTCCCCTTTTGCCAGTTTTAACAACTCCCTATATTCTTTTGCTCTTTCGGCAAATAAAAATTGATAAAGCATATCTGTATAAGTCCCGTAATATTTGACTGATACATATTTTTTTATGCTATCTGTAAAATCTTTTCTATAATTTTTTGTTTCTTCTCTTGTTTCCCTAAAATCTTTAGAAAGCTGATTTACGAATTTCGGATTTTCTAAAGCCACTCGCATAACTTGCTTAAAACGCTCCTCTGTTCTTATAAAATATTTTCTTATCTTTTTGCCTAATTCGTTATTTTCAAGCATTGCTACTTCTTTTGCCATACCAATAGACAAAATGTATTCTATGCTCCTTACATCTCCACCTCGTTTGTTTTTTTGATTTGCCAATTTTGGCAAATCAAAATTCTTGTCTTGTTTTAGTTCTCTATGAGGTATTACTTTAAAATAATCAAGGTTTTCTACAAAGTCATATTTTTCTATTCTATCTTTTATCCAGTTGGCGAAAACCCTGCCTACTTTTAGCCATTTATGTAATTCTCTGGCATTTACAAATCGTTTTTTCTCTTTATTTATTGTTTTTTGCACTACATTTATATTGATTATGTCTTTGGTCATATTTCTTAATCTTAATTATTTAATATTTTTTGATTACTTTATTCTATTATACTTTACAATTCTTTACATTGCAAGTGGATAACTTTTTTCTTCCTTTTCAAGTTTAAATGCCTTAAATTTGTTAAGATTTTTTTCAATATCTTTAATAAATCCGTGTGCTGGCTTTTCAAAAATGCTATCCTCAAATTTCTTCAAATATCTTCTTAATGTTGTCCAATTAGTTTTTGGCTTATAGTTTTTAGCAATACTTCTGAATCCTCTAATACCTTCATCATCTTTGCATAACAAGTTTAATCCTACCAACTTAATCGCTATTCCTATATTTACTCTGGGGTATCTCATTAAAATCAATTGTAGTATCTTTTGCGGATTATTATTTACGCTGAACAGGAACAGATTTTTTCCAAACAGATTATTCCAATATAATTTAAGTATCTTTTGGCATAAATCTTTTTTGAAGATGCTTTTAAATAAGAAAGTATCTGTATAGCCAACTTTCTCTAAAACTTCTTTCATTTTTTTCCTGTGGCTTAATCTTACTTCAAATCTTAAAACCTCAAGTTGCTTTTTTTCTTTTTTAATATAATCAAATAGCGATAACTGTTGTTTTGTTTGGTCTTTATCTATTGCCCTTTTTGCTGGTTTGCTCAAATCGTTTATCTTGTCATACAAAACAAGAGAATGCCGATTAGAATAAAACTGTAAAGCTTCCCCATTGTTTCTAAAGTTGACTTTTTCTAAATCAAGTTTCTGACTAAGGTTGATTTTTGATAATTCCCCAATAGCGAACGATGAAGTATATCCTTCGCTTAGAGGAATATTTTTTGACGGATGAAATACTATTACTTCGGCATTTTCAATTTGAAAAGTCCAAAGCCTAACTCCCATTTCTTTAATCATCTTTTGTAGCTTGCTTGCAATTTCATCAAAATCACTTTCTTCTATTTCGTCTAAATTATTGCCGAATAATAATTTAGGAGCTGAAAATTCTATCTTCAAATACAATGCCCTTCCTCGTTTTATAACTGTTAATCTTGGCATATAACCCCACCTTTTCCTATCTGCTTCTGTGGGATTGTTTACACATCTAAAGAACGGTTTAAAACCATTAAATATTCCTCTTGTTGAAGGGCTAAATTTTTCGTGATCAGTTATTGAATGATAATATATTGGAATTTGTAATATTACTGTGTCTAACATCTCATTACTTCTTTATAAGATTACGAATTTAATATTTTTTCGGCCTTTGAAATAATTGCTTTTTCAATTGCCTTGCTTGTCTCTTTGTTAATTGGATGATAAATATTTATGTTTCTATCGCCGATTTTCTTGGTAGGGTAGGTAATTCTATATCCTGTGCCATTTAGCCTCGTGTAAACCCCAATAGAGCCCAAATAAAGCCTATTTTCAAGCACTACGCTGGCAAAGGCTATAAGCCCATCTCTCGGCTTAATTGGCGTTATTTGTATTTCTGTTATTTTCATTGTTTTTGTATTTTTCAGGATTATTTCTTTTGTCTATTTCCAGAAGTAAATCAAAAAATCCAACTAAATTCTGTTTAGCTTCAAAGTCCATATCCTCTAATGGTTTCTCTTTTCCTTTCGGTTTTTCAACCATAAAAAATAACCTATCTTACAAGGTTATTTTACAATACGGACTGCTGGCTGAATTCAGCTGAATTTCAGCTAAATGTATTTTGGATTTATTCTTATCTCTTTAGTGTTTTTAATAACAAAGTCTTTTACTTGAGCTTCTATCGCTACCGCCTTGTTTATGTCATCACCAGCACTATAAAATTTCTTCCAATAATCTTTTGGACGGTCGATTACCTCTAGTTTTATCATTTCATCCCACTTATTTTGAATTTCGTCATAGCTCCAATTCTTTTTTGGTTCTTCAAATACTGTTGCTAACAAATCTTTTTGGTTTGGCTTATTTCTAAAATTTATTTCTTTACCCATAAATTTCAATATGCCATTTTCATATTTGGCTGGACTTTCTATTATTCGTGCTTTTTCGTTAATATCGCTTTCTAATTTGTCTAATAGTTGTTCTGTTTTTAAAACTTCTTCGCTAAATCTATCCGTCTTTGTTTCTTGCTTTCCTCTTTTTTCTTTGAATGCTTTAAGCTTTTTTACACTCGGTTTTATAAACCCGAATCGTGTGCCCCCAGCATAATTTGTCCTTGCGTATTTTTCAAAACAACCATCTTTTTGCATTTCAGTTAGAAACTTTTCCAGCATTTTTGAGCCAATCATTTGTTCAAAGTTAAAGTCGTAAAATTCTATACTGAAACTATTGCCATCTTCAGCATATTCGGCTCTCTCAATTATTAAATCTAAGGCGTGAGTATATTTATCAACTGGGGTTCTTAATATCCTATCTTGTTTTAGTTGTTCTTTATGTAGTTTTTCTCGTTCCCATCGTTCTGCTCCCCACTTTCTTGCTTCGTCCATTTGCCTTTCTGTTTCTGCGGTATGGTCTGGTATAACTTCATTGGTAAAAATCTCTTTTACTTGGCTGTATTTAAGCTGATATTTCTCGGTTAGTTTTCTGAATTTTTCATAAATTTCATTAAATTTCTGTTGTAAAATTTCTAAAGTATAAATAAAATCTCTACCATAAGTAACTTCTTGTTCTTCACTATCTTTAATTTTTATCGCTTTCCATTCTTCCAATTTAAGAAGGGCACTTTCTTGAGCACTTGGCGATGGTTCATCAGAAGGTCTAGAGGGTCTGGCTTTAATAACAAGGGTGATAATCTCTTTCTTTCTTCCAGAGACTTCCAAATACTTTAATTGCTGTAAAATCCACCAAACTTCCTGATTAAATTTTTCTTCTGGCGTTAAATTCATTACATTTTTCATTACTTTAATTTTATTTCAAGATTACCAAATCCAACAATTACTGCTTTTATTATTTAAATCTTTTTCCTAAAAAATACCAAACAAAAAAAGTAGTTATAGCAAGAATTAAACCTGCAATATACCACTTAGTGAATTTGCCTATCAAAAACCATTTTTTACTAAAATAATTGTTTATCAAATAATTATGAATTCTGGACGCATAGAGTTTGTATTCTTGCATTTCACGGTCTTCTTCTGGCTTAGTTTGCGGAGGCAGAGAGTTGACTTCTGATTGAATACAATTCCTTGCTTTAAATATTCCCCTTAATTCAACAAATATACTACCTATGCCTAAATCTCTTTTTGATACGACTTCAGGAAATTCCTTTTTTTCAAGCAAAATAATGGGCACAAGGTTTATATAATCCCAGCAACCCCACAGTTTGGTTTTTCTTAACTCAACGATACACCCATCTAATTTTTGCCTTTTTGGTAATGAACTTGAGAAAACAAAATTTTTATTACCAATATAAATATTTGGAGTAGTTGGTTTTTCCTCAATAAATTCTTTCAGGGCTTCTTTATAACCATTTTGAAATAAAATTTTGGCTATTTCCCATAAGTAGCGTTTTATATTATCTGATTTTACGCCTGACGATACAATATTACCATTTTCGTATAACTCAAGCTCCTTTAATGCTTGCTTTAGTTCTTCAAAGGATATTTTATTCTCTTTGATGATTTTGAATAATACTTTTTTTGATTGTGCTAATTCTTGCAGTGCCTTGATTTCGTATTCGTCCCTTTCTTTTAGCATTATTTCTTTCTCTTTTAATACCGTCTTAATAATTTTGTTTGTAGCTGGTGTTTCCTTGATATAATTAACATAATCAGCCAGAGAAAAGAAAAGCTCTCGGCTTCTTTTTGCATCTTTTACGGGTTTATAAAAATTATTTAGATTTTTAATTACATTTTTCATTACTTCTTTGATACTTTATATTAGTTTACACCATCGGCCAAAAATATCAACTCTTTACTTTTTTTTACTAGATTGTTATTATAAAAATATCTATGACCTCACATCCTAGACAATCTCTGAAAGCATACGATGTAGGACGGTATTTCTTATACCTCGCAAGTCAAGAAAAAGAGCCGATAACGAACAAAAAACTCCAAAAGCTCGTATATTACGCACAGGCTTGGTCTTTGGTATTGAAAAATAAAAAGCTCTTCAACGAACCAATTGAGGCCTGGGTTCACGGGCCAGCAGTTCGAGGTTTGTATGTCCAGTATAAGAAATTTGGTTTTGCCCCGATACAAGAGGAAATAAAACCTGACACAATCAAGATTTCAGGAAAGACAAAAAGGTTTCTTGATACTATCTGGAGAGCATACGGAAAACTTGATGCTGGCTACTTAGAAATGCTTACGCACTCTGAGGAACCGTGGCGAGAGGCACGAAAGGGCCTTCAGCACCACGAGAGCTCAGGAAATGAAATATCTCTCAGGGTAATGAAAAACTACTACTCTGAAAAACTAAAAGAAGCCAATAAGCACAAATGACGAATATTCCAAAACAAGCTATAGGGCCGAGCAATAAAATAGACAAACTTTCTCAAATCGCTCAAGAATTGCCTCAGGACACAGAAGCACCTGAGGCAATTCCTTATGTAATCTCTTTTGCGAAATATAACAAAAAATGTGTGAAATTTCAGAACTTAGTAAAAATAAAGCTAAAAAAGCATTGGAGATTTTCAAAACCATTGGAACTAAAATTTACTCTGAAGCTGATTATCAAAAATGTTGCATTGCTCAAAGATCAATTCTTTATAAAGGCGAATATAAAAAATTATATCGTGGACTTCCAGAAGATATTGAACTTAAAGAAACCAAACTACAAGAGAATGCTCGGATATTTTATTTTAATATTGAACCAGAAGGAAGATGTTATGTTGTAGCAATAAGGGAAAATCATCTTGAAACCAAGAAGGTTAGGCGGTAGTAAAACCTCTTAAACTCATTAGCCCAAGAATGCCGCTAAGCTCAAGTTCTTGCTTTATACTCTTCCAATCTACAGTTCTAAATGCGTCCTTTATCCGACCCCACTAAAAAACCGATTCTGTTTATGAATCGGTTTTTTAATATCTTTTCGCTTGACAAATTATTGACAGAGGTGTAATTTTAACTTAAAATCTATAGCTTTTTGACAAAAGTAAATAAGGAAACCCATAAAGAGGAAGTACAACGCCTTCCTCTTTTTTATTGCTAAAACCCCGTAAAATACTTGTGTCTCACGGGGCAATCAAAAAGCCCCGTAAAAAATCTTGCGAGGCTTTTATCGTGCCAGATTAACGATCAAATCTTTGATCTCTTTTTTTTCTCCAGCAGTCTCGGCAAAAAAGTGGTCTATCT
>CAYOFL010000151.1:0-6346 GCA_964403165.1 uncultured Ignavibacteria bacterium | reverse complement strand
ATTTCTCTGATTCTCCTTCTGCTTTCTCGGCATCCCCTGAAACTTCTGCACCGGTTTCCTCTAACTTTTTCACAAATTTGTGGCAGAGTATGTTCATATCCATAATTATACACATGATATCCTGACTTTTCCAGCAATTGTTTTATCAATTCTTCTATTTGGGTACCGATAAACCGATTATCATAATAATAATTTTTCATGCATAATCTTTCATAAATATAAAAATATAGTTATTATGAAGTGGGGATTAAAATCCACACTAATTCTTTTCGTAATACTTGGCTAAATAATTTCTTCTCATGCGCGCGCGACCTACAATACGCCTAATCAAGACGTTTTTAAATGAAAGCTCAAGCCACAATCCACTTCTTTTCATAACATGCTTCACAAAGGTGCTCAATTAGATTTTTGCCTGCCCTTCTTTTGATATAGCTATAAAAGACATCCCCAGCCTTAATTTCTGTTCCACATTCAGAACACAGTAAATGTTTGAATCGACGATTGGAACCATTTTTATTGTGAACATACTTATAAAACACCATCAGATGTCCTCCAAACTTGCATTATTGACGCACTTAGTATTTTTTTGCTAAAAAACAACAAAGTTCCCTAGCTTAGATTTTGAGGAGAACTCAATGTTTCAGTGAATTGTGTCCAAGACCGTTCACACCTATCCCACTCAACCTCCAGCTCAGCACATGACATGCTAAAAATCAAATCAATCACTTTCGGATTTGGCTCCTCCTTCAATATTCTTCCATGCACACCATGATGCAAGCACAAACAAAACTTATCAACATAATATGGAACATGCTCCTTGGTCAATGACTGAAAAGGACCCTTTTTCCCAAAACCCAGCAAAGCGGCAACCGCACTATCAGCATAGAATTCCTCCACCCAAAGAATTTCCAGCATAAATTGAAGTTTGTTTTCATCTTCTATGCTTAATGTCCTTTTTCCTCTCATTTTTCAACCCGCACCTTCCCAAACTTCAAGCCACAACGAATTTTGCTTCATAACACTTTGTGCATATTCGCTGAGGTTGATGGCTGGCTCTGTAGAAACAGCGTGAGTAATATTCATCGTCAAGCTGAATTTCTACCCCACAATCAAAACACTTCAACACTTTGTACCCCCACTTTCTACCGTTGTGAATATACTTTCGAAACACCAAAAAAGCATCACCAAACTTGCATTAATGATACAACTTAGTATTGTTTTGCTAAAAAAAGGTTACGAAATTATCTAAAGAAATATGTAGGACACCCAATATAAAGTAAAGTGTGAAATAGATGAGCTTTGTTCGGCAACCTCTACTCAATGCGGCTGAAGAAGATAAGTTGATGGCTGAAATGCGTCCGCTTTGGTTAACAGGCATGCTGGGTAAAAACATAGCTCAAAAATTGCGGTTCGGGGTTAAAGGCACACAATACAAAAAAGTGAAGCCTTCCTACGTGTATTACTACCGACAGAAATTTGCTAAAAAAGACCCAGATGGTTTTCCAATTCGAAAACAACCTTCTTTCGCTCAAGGTGAACAGCGGTACAAACACCCACCTGAGGAACTCGGCATCATGGAACTAGATGAATTTATTGAAACGTTAAATAAAAAACTGCCACTCATTGACTCATTTTATGCTAGACGTGCGAGGAGTTATTTAATTGTTCAATTTTATACACCTCTCAGGGCAAGTGAAATTTACGAAAGAACAATAGACGACTTTGAGATAAGTGAAACAAAAATCAAAATCAACCTGCTAAGGAAAAAGAAACGGCATAAGCCAACAGATAAAAATGAACCAATTAGTATTCCACGAGTGTTTCCGCTCGTTGATGAAGTTGTTGACTGGCTTGAAGGTGAAGAATGGAAGCAGGAAAAGATAAACCGAAAAGGTGAAGTTGTGCTTAATTTGCGTCCATGGGAGATAAGCCATGACACAGCACTAAACTATACAAAAGAAGTGTTTCCTGATGCTTACCCACACTTTTTTCGGTTCAACTTTATTACATATGAAGCAAACCAACCAGGTGTCACTATCGCTAAACTAAAGTCAAAATGTAGGCTGACACCTTCTGCACTAGATAAATACATCATGGCACCTGAAGTTGTTGAAGAAAGCTTTGATAAAGAAAGAATCAAAAGATTCAAGGAGGTGGGCTTAATAAAATGACGTTTGGTAAAGGAAATTTGATTCCCAACGAGTGGGAAGACTGGTTTAAAGAAGAGTTCACGTTCTATTGGGAACAGGGGCTTATGGCTAAAGAGATTTACGAGAAAATGCAGTTCAACGACCCTCCACACACGCCATGGCTACCCTTGAAGGAGTGGCATGTCTATTATTTTGCTGAAAAGTATGGTTTGAAAAAGCGGAAAGGCAAGCGCGCACATGATGCTAAGGAAAATCAAGAAGAAACCTCGAATCAAAATGCACTTCAACCATGGGAAATGCCATTTCAACGGTTCCCTTGAATGGTTTCATGTCTTATCTTGAATGGATTTGTGGATAGCGGAAACCGCCAAAACACTGTTCTTTTGTAAAAACAAGGTTTTTTTAAAGGTTTTTCTCTATCCACTCGTATAAATTTATATTTACACGAATAATGTCTTTTTATGTGAGATTCTATTGGTCTAATAACCATCCATTATATACTAAGAAGTATACATCCATACACATCGCTATTTTGTGGAAACCACAAGAAATCATACGTTTTCGGGTGCTTGGAGCGTGATTTCAGTAACGATTCCGTAATGGACACGGTATGATTCTCAGTAAAACATAGTAAAACCCGTCATTATTGCGGAAAACGTGGCTATTTTCAATACTTGCAGTATTTGGAGAAACAAGACGTAGACCTAGACCAAAAAACCCATGCCCAACTTAAAGCCGAGTTGAAAGAATGGCAAAAAACAAACACTTGAAACTCTGATTAATGAAGAGTCTTTCTTATTAGCAAAATATTTGAGAAGCGAAAAAAGAATTGGATTCCCAGAATTGTAAGTACATTCTGTCCTTAAGATAAATTTGGAAATGGATATCCAAGAATGGACTAGCGCTAATTATAAACTAACTTTCCTTTAAATGTAATACCAAATTTTATAAAAAGACACGGTCTAAATTACACCTAATTAGATGCTGTTATCAGATATTCCAAGCATAAAGATAAAAAAAATTAGAAATGGGTGATTTTCGGAGTTGGATAAGTGAATTATGCCTCTTGCAACTGAAGATACCATCAATGATTTAATTGCTTCATTTTTGCGACAAAAAGGGCTTAAAGTAACAACTCAAGTATCGGCTAGCGCGTATTCTGGAAGGAAGCAACCCGATTTTGAACTTTCAAATGGAAAAATTATCTATGGTGAAGGTGAGTGGAATGGGTCATATCTGAAGGGAATGACCCAAGCTATAGAATATGGAGATATTGCTGGAGCATCAGGTTATTTCTTGCTTGGATATCCTGAGTCCCTCCGTAAAAGAGTGCGTTCCAAACAACTTCAATTAATTAATCCAGAAAAAATATTTGGTAAAACCGAGTTTCGTGGTTTACTTAAACTAAAAAATATGCCCTCTAGTATTTTCAAGGGACGAGCCGAAGAAATCAGCAAGTGGATTGAAGATGCTTTATCTGAGATACATAAGAAAGACCCAGATGAATATGTCCGAATTATGCGTGATATAGTGCAAGAACTATCTACGTACATAGAAAAAGAACCCGCGCAATTTCAATCCTTGTTTGAAACTGTTGTATCATCTATTGCTAATAAGCAAGGAACGAAGATAGCTGCTCGAAAGGCAGCTGCGTATTTGTTGCTAAACCAAATTGTATTTTATCACGTAATTTCTAAAGAGAACAAAGTAACGGAAATTGATGAGAAGAAGCTAAAGAGCCCCACTCAACTTTTTACAGAATATTTTAGACCAATTACTGATTCCATAAACTATCACGCAATATTTGATTTTGATGTAGCTTCACTTTTTCCAAAAAAAGCAAACCAATTTATTGTAGATTTAGTTCGAAATATAAAGGAGCTGACACCCGAAGATTTTACAAGAAATCTCTTAGGGTCAATTTTTCATAAACTTATTCCCCAAGAGATTAGGAAACCTTTAGCAGCTTATTACACTAATCCTGTTGCTGCAAGTCTTCTGGCTAACATTGCTATTGAAGACCCTAATTCCAAAGTTGCAGATCTAGCCTGTGGTTCAGGTACACTTTTGGTAGCTGCTTATAATAGGAAAGCGGATTTAAGTCAGGGAGAAACCACTCAGAAAATCCATAAAAGATTTGTTGAAAAAGATTTGACTGGAATAGATGTTATGCCTTTTGCAGCACATTTGGCTGTCGTCCAACTAGCTTTGAAAAACCCGGGTTATATGACGGATAAAGTCCGCATAGGTGTTTGGGATTCAACACTCCTTAATCCTAAATCAGTAATTAACCCATTGCATTCAATGATGCCATTAGGTCAAAGGAAAATTGAAGATTATCATAAGGAGAATATCTTCAAAATTCGAAAGAAACAAGGTGCGATCTCAGGGAAAGGAAAAGGGACATCTTTTAAAATGGGGAATTTTGATGTGGTTCTGATGAACCCTCCATTTTCAAGAAAACAGAATATACCAAAAGAACTTAGAATTGAGTTAAAGGAAAGATTCAAAGATTATTCTACACATCTTACTTCCGAGCAAAATTATAATGTATATTTTGTATATTTAGCTGACCGTTTTCTAAAAAAAGATGGAAAAATAGCAATGGTTTTACCTGCTACAATGCTTAAGCAAAAAAGTTCTAAGCTCTTTCGGAAATTCATAATGAAGAACTATTCTGTTGATTTTATCATATTGAATGAGTTTCGTTCAGCTTTCTCAGAGGACACATCATTCAGAGACATGCTTTTTATTGCCACTAAAAACGAAAAGAATTCCAAGAAAAATCCCGCTGTTTTTGTGATGTTAAAGGTTCTTCCCTCAATTACGAATTGTAACGAAATTTGGGAAAATCTTAAAGGTTTCCGAGAAAGTCAAAGCAAAAAAGTCAATAATTATTTGCTCAATGCCGAAAAAATTAGTCAAAACAAACTACAGTTAAACGACGATTGGTACAAACTTCTCCCAGGTGAATTTGATCAGGAGTATTTAGAAGAGTTCTCAAAAACGACAAGCCTTGACAAAGTTGTAGAAAAAGTTATTCAAGGATTTCGCTACCAAAAAAGTAGTGACTATGTAAATACACAAGACACTCTTATCTCCTTGCCCCGTGAGAAGCGTGTTAGAATCGATATTCAAATTCTAGAAATTGGCAAATCAAAAATAATTGTTCAAAATCCAAATAGTGAAGAAAATTTGATTATTCCAAAAAATGCTCTATTTCCAGCAATTAGAACTGAATCGTGGGAAAAAAATATTAAGATTATACATCCTAGGGATTTTGTAATCAGTGAACGATTTGACGGAGATGACCAATTCTGGAGCAAGTCAGATGTTGCACAAATGTTAGTAAAACGGCGAGAACATATCGATTCACGAAAATCTAACCTAGTTATGGGGGGGTATGGAAATATTGATTTGTCGTCTCCAGGTACGTTTTTCATTGCCTTTTGCTCTAAACGTGAAATCGCCCCCACTTGGTCATTTTGGTCATTACCTTGTCTAAAATATGATCATGCGGTTGTAATGGCTTTGTGGCTTAATTCAACTTTTGCATTATTCAATTTATTAAAAAATCGAACCGAAGTACGAGGAACGAACGTCAAATGGAGGAAAAAAGATATCGAAAAACTCCCCGTTCCTGATGTCAATAAGATGTCTGTAAAAGAAATTGGGTTAGCAAAGTCTTTACTTGAAAAATTGAATAAAATGAACTTTCCTTGTCTAATTGACCAATTAGAGACAAGCTACAAAGGAAGAATGAAAATTGATATATACTTTGCCAAAATCTTGAAGATGAAAATTACTGAAGAAGAAATAATAAGGCTTCAGAAAGACTTAGGTTCAAGATTAAGAAAAATGCAGAAAATGATGCAACGCGACTAGCTCCAGTCTTTTGGTCAATTTTGCTAAAAAATGTGTGGTAATTTGAAGGAAAGTTTTCAGGTATGGGAGTCAAGACCACGCAGTTAAAGACTTCTTGGAATATAGAGAGCTTATCAAAAAGATTCACCGTTCTCTTTAGCTCTAGTTTCTTCTTTGCGTGTGTGTGTTTTTTGTTTTTGTTTTTTGTGTGTTTTTTGTAGAGAGAGGGTTAGTAGGAGAGAGGGAAAGAGGGAGTTAAAGAGAATGTTTGGGTTTGGGGTTAAATTTTAACCCCAAACCCAAACATATGTACTTGTTTGCACGGACGCCTG
>CAYOFL010000150.1:0-6472 GCA_964403165.1 uncultured Ignavibacteria bacterium | reverse complement strand
TCTCTGAAAAACTGCAAGGAGAAAAGAATTTGGAGTGTTCACCTTTAGGTGAACCATGTAAAAGTTCGTTGTCTTTTTCCGCAGAGCGGGATCCTGGTAACAAGAGGTTTTCAGCAGGTGTGAACCATACGGTTCATACCGCAGGATCCATAGGACAGGTCAAGCTAAAGCTTGACACTCCAACAAAACCTTTCCCTTCAGGGTGAACCCCATTTGATTTTTTCAGAGCTCTCTCTTTCGAGTTTCTTGGAAAGCTAAAAAAAGAGGTGGGTGCCCCATTTTTCACGGGACGCCCACCTCTTCTGAGTTTGAGATACTCATGGACTACACGGTGGATCTCCATTTTTATAGAGATAATTGATAAGGCAAACCACATCACCTAAATCAACCACCCCGTCGCAGGTGGCGTCTCCGACTGCAACTGGTTCAGGAGCATCTCCACCTCTGTAGAGGTAGTTGATCAGCTTGACTACATCACCGATATCGACCACTTCGTTGCTCGTAACGTCACCACAGATGAAATGGACCATGTTGGAGATTTTGGAAGCATTTGGTCGGCTGTCCAGACCCTTGATGGCAAAATAGCAATCAGGATGACACCAGGTTTGCGTTGCCACCTTCAGGCTGTCCGTGTTCCCTACTATGAAATTGAAGAATCCTTCACCAGCACAAGTCTCTGCACTATCCCACCAGGCTTGGGTATCGGCACCAACCGGTATGGTATTATATCTGATATCATAGCTGGTGATAGGTTGCTCTCCCACATACTCGCCGGGAACAATCCATTCCAGGGTAAGCCAGGAGCCCGGATCGATGCCCAAATCCAGAATTGGCAGAGGCGGAATGTTGTCTAAGGAGTAACCGCTATCAGGATCGGAGTCATAGTGGACCGGGGGTTCTTGTGTGTGGGCGATCACAAAGAATACCGACCAATACATTCCTTCAGCCAGAGTGGAATCACCCAACGTGGGGCATACAGTATTATATTCCTCTTCTCCTATTGCTGGAACGGTCTTAATAAAATCCCACTCGCCAGGGGGATAAAGTCGACCACTAACAGACATTCCTGAATTGGATGAGAGAATCTCTTTGCTCAGGTTATGACCTTTATCCTCATCAATCCTTCTCCACAGGCCGTATTCGGTTATGGTAACAATAGAGCCTTCGGTGTCATAAGAATTACCAGCCCATTTGACTCTGATTTGTTTTCCTTGATCGTTTCCTACATCCGTGATGGAAAGAATCCTTGTCACTACATCGCACACCGTGGTAGTTTCCGGAGTTGGCTCAGTGATTGTAGGAGCCCAACTTGCAGTATCCGGCGAAACCTCGTTCGCCTCCCAAATGGCGGTGTCTATCGTGGGATAGACTGTATCGAACTCAGGACTGACAGACTGAGCTAAACAGGTGTTTCCTGAGGCGTCAAACTTGGCAAGAAGCAAATCATGATAATAACCTGCGCCGAAATTCTGAGTATGTCCTGTCACAACCAACTGCCCATCAGAAGCCTCTATCACAGAACGGCCCTCGTCCCAATCTATTGCTCCCAGGGTCCTTGTCCAGAGAGGGTTCCCAAAGGCGTCAAACTTGGATAAAACCAAATCAGGAGAATCTGCGCCGAAACTCTCGGCCCACCCTGTCACGACAAGCCCTCCGTCAGAAGCCTGTATCACAGATTGGCCCCTATAGTCTCCTAAGTTTGTTCCCAGGCTCCTTGTCCAGAGGTGATTTCCTGAAGCGTCAAACTTGGCAAGAAGCAAATCACAATCCCATGCGCCAAAACTACCAGACCATCCCGTTACAAGAACTCCTCCATCAGAAACCTGTGTCACAGAGAGGCCCCGTTCCTCTCCGTTTCCTCCCAGGGTCCTTGTCCAGAGATGATTTCCAGAGGAATCAAACTTGGCAACCATCCACTCAGTATAACCTGCGCCGAAATTTTGAGTATATCCTGCCACAACAAGCGCTCCATCAGAAGCCTGTATCACAGATTGGCCTATATCGCCTTTTATTGCTCCAAGGGTCCTTGTCCAGAGATGATTGCCTGATGCATCAAACTTGGTGAGAAGCAGATCACCACTACCTGCGCCAAAACTTGTAGTATATCCAGTCACAACAAGCCCTCCATCAGAAGCTTCTATCACACAATTGCCTTGCTCAGAAGACGTTCCTCCCAGGGTCCTTGTCCACAGATGATTCCCAGAGGCGTCAAACTTGGCAAGCAGCAAATCGCTAGAACCTGCGCCGAAACTTTCAGTAAACCCTGTCCCGACAAGCCCTCCGTCAGAAGCCTGTATCACAGAATAGCCATAATCCACACCCACTCCTCCGAGTATCCTCGTCCAGAGATGATTCCCACAGGTGTCAAACTTGGCAAGCAGGAAATCCCGATCACCTGCGCCGAAGCTTTCAGTCCACCCTGTCACAACCAACCCCCCATCAGAAGCCTCTACCACACAGTATCCGCAATCATGATACATTCCTCCGAGAGTTTTCACGAATTGGGTCTGGGCAGGGGTGGCCACGAGCAAAACCAGCCCCACCGTAATTAACAAACTGAATTTAACGAACTTCATGATGCTTCACCTCCTTTTGGGGTGAATAAAAGTTTTAGGTTAATTGAACGCCAACTTTTGCTTTGGTTTTTTAATCTCGATAATAAATAAACTGTATTCTTATATTAAGAATAACTCATAAAGCAACTCTCGTCAAGACAAAAAAATGTAAAAATGCAAAACTCAACCCTACCGCAAAATAGGTCGAGCACCCATACCCCTTCCCTCTCTTTCTTCTTTTCGAAAGACCCTAATCAATACCCTAAATCATTTTCCTCTTTGTGTCGATACATTAAGTTGGGAAGCCAGAAATGTTAGTTAATCGCCCACGGGACCGAGCTCCCGCTGGATGTTATCATCCAGCGGGAAAGCAGGCGGATGATAACATCCGCCTTGTAGCAAACAGAACTCTGTCGATAACTTAAATTGGGTAAATCGCGGAAAACTGGTTAATTGCCCACAGATTGTTGAGCAAATCCCATAACTTCGGTGAATTTTGAAAGCCTGACTTCGCCTTCCTCTTTTTTGTCTGATCTTAACTAACCAACAACCAACAAGCGACTTAGCTGATATACTTAAACCAATTTATCAAGTCTGTCCGGTCTTGGCACATCAATTGCTTGAATTAATTTAAGCCCCCTACAAAATTTGTTTCCAAAAAAATTTGGCCGGAAAATCAAAACATAGGCTTTCTCTTTGAATGAGTAAAAAGGTAATTAATCATTTATCACACGAAAGGCAGAATGATTTGGCATAATAAGTCCCCTGTTTTTTTAGGACATGAACAAAAGATTAAACGTTGGCTCTCATTTTGGACACTTCTTCTATTGATAGTTCTTTTGTCACTTGTAGCTCTCCGGTGCTCCATAGAGAAGCCCACTGCCCCTACTTGGAACGTGAAATTGAGCGTGCCTTTAGTAAACAGATATTATGACATGGAGACTCTAATAGAAAAAATAGATGAACCATATCTTAAGGTAGATAGCCTTGGAAATCCCTCCTTTTATTTTGAGGAAGACTTGGATACCATCAGATTAGTGGACAAATTGCACTGCGATTCTACCTTTGTTAACTTTAAAGATACGCTGGGGATCATAAACCTCCACCCCTCTGAATCCCGACAGATGGTATTTTATATAACGGAATTCTATGATGGGGAACCTGGTGAAGTGCCACCATGTACTGCCACCATAGAAAAAGATCTGGATGCTTTCTCTACTTTCTCACAGGTCACGGTCAAAGAAGCTTTTACCACTTTAACCTTGGGTAATCACCTGGGCTTGAATCTGGATTTCGTCCAGGTAAGGATAATCGACCGAACCTTTCAGGATACTTTGCAAACTGTAATTTTACCGAATGGGATTGATGATGATAACTCAAACACACAAAATGTAATCTTTACCGACAAAACATTCTCCAACCTAATGAGCGTTCAGGTAAAAGTAGTCTCTCCTGGCGGAGAAATTCAAACCTTAGAGGACAAATATCTGCTTTTAGATTTCAGCCTGGACAGTTTAAAGGTTATTCAGGGAACAGCTGAAATCCCTTCTTTTGACTTATCCAGGCAGGAAAACATACTCCTCCCCACTAACAGCATCATCGACAGTGCCCAGATCAAAACCGGCACAATCTCCTTGGAGTTAAGAAATTTCACCAATTTAGAGGCGGATGTTCAGGTTGACTTCCCTGGATTGAAAAAGGACGATCAGATCTTATCGGTTGTGCGCCACCTACCAGCTTCAAGCCATTCTGAGATTAATCTGGTTGTGGATGGCTACGTCTTCAGGCCCGCGGAAGGAAACAAAGTTAGAGTCGAAACCAGGATCTGGTCACCGGGATCAGAAGGGGCTTTGATTGACTTTAACTCCTCGGATTCTGTCAGTGTGAATGCAACTCTTTCTGAGATAATCTTTAGCCAGATTTGCGGGATAATCGAATCAACCAGGGTGGAAATAGACCAGATCACTCGTCAGCTGGAAATTCCTCTTGGTTTTGAATCCGCCCACCTCACCAATGCCAGCTTAAACTTAGAAATTCATAATGGGGTCGATCTTCCTGCTAACTTGTCTGTGACTATTCAGGGGGAGAAAGGACAGAATCTGAGCCTCCAGGCAGAGATCGAAGCGGGTGGCCCCTTTAGAACCGCAGTTACCTCCATCTTCGAGGACCAGACCGAATCCCTCTTCAGTCCGGTTCCCGAAAGGCTCACTGTTACAGGCGAAATAATCTGCGGAGACGGACAAGTATACGGCATAGTGCAGGAGGAGGATTTCTTCTTCGGCAAAATAATGGTCAGCTCTCCTCTGGAGTTGATCTTAGACTCCTGTCAGGTTCAGATAGACCAAGATTCAGACCAGGTGGAGGACGATGTGAGGCAGATGATCGAAGATCAGATTAACTTCGCTAAAGTGATCTTAAAAGTAGAAAGTCACCTCCCCTTAGAGGCGAAAGCAAGGATATTTTTCTCCCAGAATCAGGAATATCTTTTTTCAAATCCGGATCTGATCATCGGTCCGGTGAATGTTCCCAAAGGAGAGCTAAACTACGATGGTTCGGTGAAGGGATCGAATTCTTCTCAGACCGAGATCAATTTAACTCAGCAGGAGCTTCAGGTATTTACGAATACACCCTTTTACATGGCAGGGTCCATTGATTTTCCGGGCACCAATGGAGAAACCATTAAAGCCTCGGCAGCCGATTTTATAAAGATAACATCCTATTTAGAGCTGGATGTAAAAAACAAAAAGGAATAAGACTAAATGAAGTATAAATCAATCGTTCTGGCATTTTGTTTGACCGGGCTGACAACTCACCCGGTTTGCGCTTCTGGTCTGTCTTTTGGTCGAAGTGTAGGAATGGGAGGAGCTTATACTCAAATCGCCCGGGGAGTGGAGTCGGTCTTTTGGAATCCTGCTAACTTGGGATTTTCCAAAGGCTCAGAAAAAAGCTTGATGATATTTTCGTTAAGCGTTAATGCTTACAACAACAGCTTCAATCTAAAGAACTACAACCAATATAACGGCAAGTTTCTCACCACGGATGACAAGCAAACTATTTTAAATTCGATCCCCGAAGAAGGGCTTAAGGTATCGTTGTTCACAGATATATTAGCCATTGGCTTATCCTGGGGTAATTTTGCCCTCACCATTTCCGGAAGAGGAACATCTGACCTTCTATTTCCCAAAGACCCGATTCATGTTCTCTTTTTCGGAAACGAAATAAACGATACCATACTTTTTTCTGGCTCCGATGGAGAAGTCTTTGCATCGGTGGACCTGGGTCTTTCCTATGGGAGATCCATTTGGAAAAAGGGTGAAAAAGAAATTATGTGTGGAATAAATACAAGATACATCCGGGGATTGGTCTATCAAAATGTGAAAGAAGCTCAAGGTGAAGTCTTCGCTTTAGAGACAGGAGTGGATGGTGAAGGTGATTTTGCCCTCCAGTCGGCACAAGGCGGAAAAGGATATGGCTTGGACTTTGGGCTTGCTTTGAAATGCAAACAAAACTGGACGTTTGGCATATCCTTCATCAATCTGACAAACCAGATTAAATGGGATGAGAAAACTGAGGAAAAACGATATCGGGTGCAAATAGATTCACTTCTGGCGGAAGACTTCGATGTAGATTCCTTGGTAGTTGAAGATTCCTATACCGCAGACATAGATCCTTTTACTACCCGCGTGCCCATACTTATTCATTTGGGAGTGGCTTATCAAGGTAACAGAACACTTTTAGCTTTTGATCTAAAACAGGGCATAAAAGAAGCAATGGGAGTATCCAGGAAGCTAAGAGCTTCTCTTGGAGCAGAATACCGACTTTTGAGTTGGTTGGATATACGGGGTGGCATCTCCCTGGGAGGAAATGAAGGTGTAACCATTGCCAATGGACTGGGATTAAACTTAGGTGCATATCAT
>CAYOFL010000149.1:0-6711 GCA_964403165.1 uncultured Ignavibacteria bacterium | reverse complement strand
GGACAGTTTCAGTTTGTACTTGAATAACAGTAATGATTCAGCTGATACAACTAATTTCTACTTGAACCTTGGAGACAGTATCACTACTGTTAACAAGATTTATAGTTCTAGTACGGCTGATCCTAGTGCCGTGGCGGCTGATATTATTTGGTCTGACTACAGTGCTTTGAATCACTCTGTCTATCCTGGAACAGTAGGAACCAATGGTACCAATGACTGGTCTAATGGCAACTTGATTAGCAATCTGCCGCTTAGTTCTGAAGGTTTGAGTCTGTAATTTGTCTTGGAAACTAATTTTCTCTGAAATGGACCCGTGCTTCTTTCCTTGTGGGGAGTTGAGCGGGATAGAAAAACCAAAAAGCCACCCCCTCGGGCGGCTTTTTGGTTCGCTGATTAATGCTGATATACTATAATTAGAATAATATGACCAAGAAAACGGTGTCTGACTTTCTATACGAGGAACTCTCTTATAAAATTAGGGGAGCATGTTTTAAGGTTTATAATGTTTTAGGCGGTGGAATAAAAGAAAAAATCATTGCTCGCGCTTTAATTAAAGAACTATTAAATCAAGGAATAATGGTAGAAAGTTAGGCAAGAATAAAACTATTTTATGATAACGAAGAAATAGGAATCTATATTCCTGACCTTGTTGTTAATAAGAAAATCATTATTGAGTTAAAATCAAAACCCTTTTTAACCAAAGAAGATGAAAAGCAATTTTGGGGATATTTAAAGGGGTCAGACTATAAATTGGGATTTTTAGTAGGATTCACTCCTAATAGATTAATTATTAAAAGATATGTCTATACGCAAAAGAGGACATCAGCATAAATCAGCCTTAATCAGTATAAATCCGTGTTTTAATAAATCAGTGTGCCAAAGTTTGGAGAAAGGCTTCCACTTCTACTTGGGAAGAGGGGACTAAATCCAGCAGTTTCAAAGCATATATTCGGGCATTGGTAAAATCTCCGTCTTCCCGGTAACAGGTGGCTAAAGAAGCAAGATACTGGGGATTTTTCGGTTTAATTTTTATTAATTTTTGATAAATTTTTATTAATTCTTGATAGTCCGAAATAGCAATATATGCTTTTGCTATTTGAAGCAGAGAGAGTTCTGATTCTACTGTAAGGCCTTTTTCTTTGGCAATTTCTATGTTTTTATTCGCTTCTTGTTTTTCGTTCAGATAAACATTGGCAATTCCCAACATCCACCAGCAATCCCGAAATTCGGCATTTATATCAATGCACTGTTGGGCTTTTTCTTTGGCTTTTTCAGGCTGACCGGACAATAAATCAGTTTTTACCCATTCCATAAAAGTTTCCTGTCTCTTAGGGCTTAATTTCTCAGCTTTTTCAAAGGCAGCGTCTGCTTCAGTTAGATACTTTTGACTTTCTTCTGGCTTTTGCTCTTGGATTTTTTCTGCCAAGAAATTGGAGTAAATTCCTAAAATAATCCAATTTCGAGTATAAGTAGGCATTATTTCTGTGTTTTCTTTCATAATCTCATAAGCCCTTAAGCCGAGCTGATAAGATTGAACCGGATCTGATTCGTTGACGCATCTGCCAATCATATCAACATACTTTAATCTTATGTGATGATCTACGATACTGTGGGATTTTGTTATTTTTTCCATCCTGGCAATTGCTCCTGGACAATCACCGTGGCCGGATTGATAGTCAGCGATATTAGCCTGATTGTTTATATGAAGAGGTTTAAAAGCCGAGACCCAGATGAACCAGATTAAGATGATTAAGAGAACTATGAGAATTACCCCTTTGTATTTGGCAATCTTTGAATGAACTGGTTTTGCCGAGGTTTTATCGCTAAATTGACGCGAAACTAAACGCGAAACCACGCGAAACTTGGTAATTAGGTTTAAGGAATAGCCAATTAAAAGAAAAGAAATTAAATAGCTGGAGAAAGTATCAAAACTAAAGAGATTAGCCCCAAGATAAGCAATAAAAGTTGCCTGAAGGCCGTGACAGACTATAGCTGTTCTGTGTTGTTCTGTGTAGTTTTCGGCGTTGTTCCGCGTTTCCACGGTTTTGTCGCTGAACCCCGCTGAACTATACGCTGAACTACGCTGAAAGTTTCTCTTTTTCACTTTTTGGAGCTGCCAGAACAAAACGATAAATAGGGACAAATAAATGAGCAGAGCCGGAACACCGGCAGTAACCGAGATATCTAAAAAGAAATTATGAGCTCTATCCCACCAGCCAGTTCCGGCTCCGGCAACAATTTGGGTGATATAGGGTAGAGAGGGGTCGTAATATTTATCAAAACCAATAGAAAAATTTTCCGGGCCGTACCCGAAAACAGGTTTATCTTTAAATGCCTGTAAAGCCACTTTCCAGCCCGGGGTTCGGGCATCTAATGTTCCTAAAATACCGCCGCGGATTAGAAGTCGTTGAGCCGGCACTTTTAAAAGTTTGTTTTCATTAATAAATTTTGGAAGTTCTGGCTGACTGTTAAGCCACCAGACTGCAATAATCCCGAGAAGCAAAATAACACCAGTAAGAATTTTCAGCCATTTAATATGAAATACCTTTCTATTCATATTATTAGCGTTCATTCGCCCGTCTGCCAAAGCCTGTGGTTTAGGTCGCTGGCTGGCAGATATATTAGCAGGATAGAAAAACAAAAAATATAACACTCCGAGAGCACCACCAAAATAGGCAGCTCGAGTTCCGCTGAGGAAAACAATAAAAAGAAAAAATAGAACGCAAAAGAGATAGAAAAACTTTTTCCAACCTTTGGTTTTAATAGCAAAAGACAGGGCTAAAAAAATCAAAAGTAAAAGGTAAATAGCTAAAAATATCGGTCCACCAATAGTTGAAGACGGTCTATAGGAATAAGGAATTAAAATTCCTTCAAAAAGTCGCAATTTTTGAAGAATAGCTACTATTCCAACTAAAATTCCTATAGCAAAAGAAAAATCCCAGATTTTTTTCCAGTCCCTGGGTTTGAAAATTATATATGCCATTAAAGCAAGCAGTATGTAAAAAGCGAAGTTTAAAAATCCGCCGGAGCGGTGGGGCGAACCCCAGAAGCTGAAATGAATGTTTTCAGAGAAAAGAGTTGCTAAAAAGAAAATACCCAAGAGAGATATTAATAATATTTTTAAACTTTTGGGTATTGCCTTAAATTTACTTCCAACATCGATTTTTTTAGATAAAATCTGCCGAATAAAAAAGAAAATTAGAATTGAAAAAACAATCCGGAAAATTATGGTTTTTCCCCAGTCAGGCGGAGAAAATATTGGCGGAAGGCTAAGCAGGGGAAGAAACAGGATAATAAAAAAACCAACAAGGTATAACCAATGAATTTTATTTAACATAACGCTACGAAATACGAAATTATTACGAATATACGAAAGGGTATTTGACGACCTTCTTTTTATATGATACAAACAAAATATAAAAATAGCAACATGAATATACCTATTAAAAAAGCAGTTATTTTAGCTGGAGGCAAAGCAACAAGACTTTATCCATTGACTAAAGAACTTTCCAAGCCTTTACTCCCAGTAAAGAAAAAGCCGATTATAAATTATCTGGTGGATAATTTTCATAAGCACGGAGTAAAGGATATAGTTGTTTTAGTTAGTCAGGATTTTCAAGAGGATTTTGTATGGTGGAAAAGAAGATATTACCCTTCGGCAGGCTCAGGGCAAGCTCCTTCGGCAGGCTCCCGCCAGGGGCCCGCTTCGCCCGCGAAGCGAGGCGAGCGAGGCTCGCTAGGGGCGGCAGGCCAGGCTTCTGATATTAAACTAATAGAAGAAAAGGAACCTTTGGGAACTTTTGGCGGAGCATGGTATTTAAAAGACTGGATAGGGGATAGCCATTTCTTTTTTACCAACGGAGACGAATTAAAAGAAATAGATTTGGATAAGATGAAGAATTTTCATTTGGAAATGGTTCGACAAGCTCACCACAAGACGAGTCCTTCGGCAACGATTGCTTTAGTTAAAGTTCCTAATCCTCAGGATTACGGTGTGGTTGTTTGCAATGAGGGACTGGTTGAGGAATTTTTAGAAAAGCCGGATAATCCACCAAGTGACTATATTAATTCTGGATTTTATCTTTTTACCCCAGATGTTTTTAAATACCATCCTGGACCCAAATTCTGTATGGTGGAAACAGATTTATTTCCTCAATTAGCCAAAGAAAAAAAATTAGCTGGATTCCAATTTGAAGGCAAGTGGATGGATTGCGGCACATGGGAAAGGTATAAAGAAGCCTTAGAAAGCTGGTAACAAAAACTACTCGGGATGGCTTCCCGAGTAGTTTTATTCACAGTTTGTCCTTATTGATACCTATTGACCCCGCTTGCCCCGTTAGATACAAATATCTAACGGGGCAAAATACTTTTCCACATCTAACGGGGTTGACGCTTTTTGATAAGGGGTTTATCATTTTATAATGACCGAAGAAATAAAACCAAATTCGGTTTATACAACAGAAGAGGCTCAGGAATACTTAAAGGTCAGCCCCAGTACCATAAAGCGACTTTTAAAAAAAGGAATTATTCGGGCAAACAAGGTTGGGGGGAGATACCGGATTATGGGTCAAGAGCTTTTAAGATTGGTTTCACCAAAAGCAGAAAGAAAAGCAATAAGTCTTTATCTAAGATTAAAAGAAAAGGCCAAGAAAACCATTGAGAAATGGTAATTATTTAGAAATATATGGACCCGGTTAGAAATTTCTCAGCAAAGGCACTTTCTAACGGGTATCTTTAAAATTATGGAACAATTATCAAAAATTTTTCACCCCGTTAGACAAAAATTATCTAACGGGGCGAGCGGGGTGAATACAAATAATCAAAAAATAAAAAAAGCTCTTATTACTGGAATCACCGGGCAAGACGGTTCGTATTTGGCCGAGCTTTTATTATCAAAAGGCTATGAAGTTCATGGAATTATTAGGCGAGCCAGTACTTTTAATACTGGTAGAATTGACCATATTTTTCAGGATCCGCATACGGCTGAAGCGAAATTAATTTTACATTACGGGGATATGACTGACAGCACTAATTTGATTAGATTAATTAAGGAAATACAGCCGGATGAAATTTATAATTTGGCGGCGCAAAGCCACGTTCAGGTATCTTTTGAAACTCCGGAATACACTGCTAATTCCGATGCAGTTGGTGTTTTAAGAATATTAGAAGCAATAAGAATCTTGGGCTTGACCAATAAAACAAAATTTTACCAGGCCTCAACGTCTGAATTATTTGGCAAGGTTCAAGAAATTCCCCAGAGTGAAAAAACACCTTTTTATCCCCGAAGTCCTTACGGGGTTGCTAAACTCTACGCCCATTGGATAACCGTTAACTACAGAGAAGCTTACAATATTTTTGCTTGCAACGGTTTACTTTTCAACCACGAATCGCCAAGACGAGGCGAGACATTTGTTACTCGGAAAATTACCCGGGGAATTGCCAGAATTTTAAAAGGTCTTAACGGCAAACTTTATTTGGGAAACTTGGATTCAAAAAGAGATTGGGGCTTGGCTCAGGAGTACTGCGAAGCAATGTGGCTGATGCTTCAGCAGTCAGCTCCCGAAGATTTTGTGATTGGTACCGGCGAATCACACTCAATCAGAGAATTTATCCAAGAAGCTTTTTCTTATCTTGGCCTTGATTACAATAAATATTTGGAAATAGACCCGAGATATTACCGGCCTTCAGAGGTTGATAAATTAATATCTAATCCGCAGAAAGCCAAAGAAAAGCTGGGCTGGGAAGCAAAAATAAAATTCAAAGATTTAGTTAAAATTATGATTGATGCCGATATGCGGAAGCTGGGATTAACTCCGCCCGGAGAAGGGGACAGGATTATAAGAGAAAAATTCCCCAATAAATGGTGGAAAGTTGATTAATAATATTCGTAATTCGTATATTCGTAATTATTCGTAATTCATAGGGCAATGAAAAGCATTATTAAACCAAAAAAAGGATTAACTGATTTAGATTTTAAAGAACTCTGGCGTTATAGAGAGCTTTTCTTTTTTTTCGCCTGGCGCGATATTAAAGTCCGCTATAAGCAAACTTTTTTTGGGATTACCTGGGCAGTGATAAAGCCTTTTATAACAATGGTAGTATTTTCTGTTGTTTTTGGCAGACTAGCTAATATGCCCTCAGACAACATTCCTTATCCTGTTTTTGTCTATGCCGGGCTTTTGCTTTGGAATATTTTTTCAACTAGTTTGAGCAGCGCTAGTGAAAGCTTGATAAGTAGTGTCAATATTATCCAAAAAGTTTATCTCCCAAAGCTTATTCTTCCAGCTGCTTCTATTGTGGTAAGCTTGGTTGATTTTTTATTTTCTTTTTTAATTTTCGGCGGCATCATGCTTTATTATGGTTTTATACCCCATTTTCAAGGTTTACTTCTTTTGCCTCTACTTTTAATAATAACTATTTTTGCTAGTTTGGGCTTGGGCTGGTTTTTCGCCGCTGTTAATGTTAAATATCGGGATGTCCGTTACGCCTTGCCCTTTTTTATCCAATTGTTAATATTTGTTACCCCAGTTATTTATCCAGTAAGCATTGTTCCAAAAGCTTACCAATGGATTTTGGCTTTAAATCCTATGACTGGAGTAGTAGAAACTTTTAAAGCCAGTTTTTTGGGTACTATGTCAATAAATTGGATGACTTTAGGAATTTCAGCCGCTGTCAGCATTATCTTTCTTATTTTTGGTTTATTAGCCTTAT
>CAYOFL010000148.1:0-6716 GCA_964403165.1 uncultured Ignavibacteria bacterium | reverse complement strand
AAGCCAGGGCCAAAACGCGAGGTCAGCCAGAGATAAGTATGGTGTCCCCAGAATTTCACGAAGCACGCACGCTTCTGCCAGGCGAAGCCCGGTGTCCATCATCAGCCGGAGCATGAGGCGATTTCGCTCGCCGGTTGGATAGCGGGGATTGGGTTGCCGGAGGAGCGCCGCTTGCTCGTCCGCTTCCAGGATCTCGGGTATCTTCCGCCCTTGCCGCGCGCGCTTCTCCGTCATCAGATCTCCCCTTAGAGTTCGTCTATTCTATCTTCTGCGAACTGTATCGCAGAGCTTGAGGAGCTTCGCCTATGATGTCAAGGGAAAGCGAACTGATTCGCGTCAGATGCCCGTGTTCGTCCGAGGGAGATTGTTGGCACCGCGCAGCTTCGTGAAAGGAGAAAGGAGGCCGAGCTACACTCGATCCGCTACGCACACCACACTGGGAACAACCCCCTCCCCGCTCGCTCCCGCGAGCCGACTCTCGGGGCCTCTCAGTCGATCGACGGCGGCACTGCGCACTCGCCTCTGATGTTGCCGCAACTCTCCTTTGCCCTCGATCGGCGGGCCGCTACCACACGCTCCGGAAGGGTCTGCTGGAGCAGATTCGCCCTGTCGCCCGTGGACGTGAGCGTACGGTGCCCTGCGTGTGGCTTCAATGACTGGCAACCTGGCGAGATCATCACAGCCCCACGAAGAGTCCAAGGAAGTCCCGACCTCGCGGGCCCATCTATGCCCATGATCCAGTTGGTCTGCAAGCACTGCGCGAACACACGACTATTCGCAGCCGTCCCCATCCTCGGGAAGGGAAGAAATATTGCCGCGCTCGGACTAGCACCCGCTTTACGGGAACGTAGAGATCATCTGACGGCCCTCTGAGATTCAGTTTCTCTGCATTGGTTTCACTTTCTCGCAATCACCTAGTGACTCGTCTTCACTTTCAGGATAGTATGAGTCTTGCAATCCAGGCTGAGGGACAGGCGCGCGTCATGTCAACGCAGGGCTTGGAGCGTTGAGTCTGGTGGAATGTCTCTATCCTCCGCTCTAGGCCCCACCTCCTGACTAGATGACAGAAGGATTAGCTACAATTCCCGCCGGAGTGGAGACGCCATGATGAGCGCACGGCGATTCCGCCGTTGCTTCTTCCCATCCACCACCGTCGCTGTCACCGTCTCTCCGCACGTGAAAGCAGCAGAACGGAACGCCTGGCTGGCCGGGCGGGCAGTCCGGATTGACTATCCATCTCTGAACTCTATACTCTGGTGGACTTCGGAAGGCCGCGTGGCCTTCCCACAGGCCAGCCGGGTTCCTATACTTACTCCCGGAGAGACTGTGGGGGACGGCCGTCGGGTGGAGCGCTTGGGAGCAGTGCATCCTCGGCGGTACAAAGGGAAAGTTGGTGGTTCGGATGATGAAACAACTCATTGACATGCTGCTGCGGGGCGAAGACCTAACGTCCGATGAAGCGTGTCAACTGATGGACACGATAATGAGCGGCGAAGCAACCGACGCCCAGATCGGATGCGTTCTCACAGCTCTTCGCATGAAGGGAGAAACCACTGACGAGATCGCCGCCTTCGCGAGCGTCATGCGCGAGAAGTCCGCTAGCTTCGCCCCTTCCGTCGAAGGGCTTGTCACTGACACGTGTGGAACAGGGGGCGCCAAGCTCAAGATCTTCAATGTATCCACCGCAGGGGCGTTTGTGGCAGCAGGAGCCGGAGTACCCATCGCCAAGCACGGCAACAGGTCCAACACCAGCCCGTCAGGCAGTGCGGATGTCCTGGAAGCCCTTGGGGCCAAGATCGACGTCCCTCCAGCGCGAGCGAAGGAACTGCTTGAAGAGATCGGGTTCACGTTTCTCTTCGCCCCGCTATTCCATCCAGCGATGAAGCATGCGATAGGACCGAGAAGGGAGCTCGGAGCTCGGACAGTGTTCAACATCCTCGGGCCACTGACAAACCCCGCCGGAGCCGCTGCACAGGTTATGGGGGTCTTCTCAGAGAGTCTTGTCCGCCAGCTCGCGCCGGTTCTGGAGCGTCTCGGCACGAAGAACGCGCTTGTGGTGCACGGCGTGGATGGGCTCTGTGAGCTTTCGACCACAGGAAGGACAGTTGTGGGCGAGTTCCGAGGTGAGTCGGGAATCGATTACTATGAAGTAGTCCCCGAGGACTTCGGAATCGAACGCGCAAGGCCAGACGAATTGGCTGCCTTGGAGCCATCAGAAGGCGCAGATCTGGTGCGATCGATCCTGGAGGGACAGTCTGGTCCCCATCGCGACATAGTTCTTCTGAACGCCGCAGCCGCCATCTACGTAGCCGAAGAGGCGTCCTCGATTCGGGAGGGAGTGGCCCGCGCAGCGGAGAGCATCGACTCGGGTTCAGCGGGAAGGAAGCTGGAGGATTACATCGAGGCAACCAACAAGGGAGGGTAGCGTGCCATCTTCGTTCCTGTCGTGGCTTCATCCCTCGCAGTTCGAGCTATACAACAACGTTCTGGACTTCGTCATCATCATCGACCAGAAGTCGAGGATCCTGTTCCTCAACGCGAGCTTCATCGAGCATGGAGTCGTAGACCCGAGGGAGCGTCTCAGGGGAGAGAGTCTGTACTCGGCATTCCCGTCGTTCGCAGACGAGGGGATGCCGCAGTACATAGAGACCGTACTCAGGGATCGCCAAGCGCTAGATGCTGGAGTCATCGTTCACAGGACCCGGCGCGAGCTGATACCAACTCAGTACAGACTCAAACTCACACCTCTTTCACCTCGGCGAGGGAACGGTGTCGGGATGATAGTCCTCTGCTTCGACTGGGTGGGCAGAGAGGAGAGGTACGCACAATTCAATGACGTCCTCCGACAGATCATTGTGCATCGCATTAAGATGGACGCAAGTCGAGCGGCGCGCGGATTGAATGCATTGGTCAGGCGAATGCGGGAGCATGGCTACAATGGCGGCGCCCAGGAGGAAACGGAGAGGCTCCTCAACAGGCTCATGAACATCGTAGATACCGGAGACAAGGTCGCACTGGTTGGTAGGGCAACCGGGGTGCTGGAGCCAGTAGAACTACGTTCGCTCGTGGATCAGATTCTCGGGGCGAAACGAGCACACCGGCGCGATTGCACGTTCAACAACGATGTGCCAGACGACCTATCGATTGTGAGTAGTGTGTCCCTGTTGGAGGAGTGTATCGGTGAGTTCGTCCAGAACGCGTGCGAGGCGATGGAAGCCAAGTCATCCGTCAGTGTGGGAGCATTGCCTTCTGATGAGATCGCGGGGATCTCCATCGTGAATACGGGTAGTAGGATCCCGGATAAGGTCCTGGAACACATGCTGGCTGGGAAGGCTCTGGAGCCTAATCTCGAACGCCAATCCACTGGGCTCGGCGTACTCATGGTGAAGATAGCCCTAGCCACGTACTACAATGGGAAGTCGCATGTTGAGATAGCGAATACTGTGGACGGAGTTCGAGTCCTGATTCGCATTCCAAGAGTCGCGGAAAGGGAGGGAGGCAACGGTGAGTAGTTGGCCACTTGTGCTTTGCATTGTGGATGACCACGTCGACGATGTCGTCGACCAGCTCAGAGACGAAGGTTTGGACGGGAGCGAGTTTGATGTCCACACGGCTACGAACCGCAAGGACGGCCTGAGCCTCATCATGACGGAGAGGCCTGACGTTGCAGTCATCGACCTGTTCCTTCCCGAGAACGGGGAGACTTCCGATCAGCTTCGGTGTACGGATCCGAAAGTCGGGGAGGCGTTGCTGCGTGACATCGGCGAGTTCAATCGGATAGCAGGCTTCGAGATCCAGACTGTCCTCATCACTGCATACGCCGAGAGCGTAGGAAGAGCCATTGACGGTATCATGCCTGCGCCTGTCGTGATAGAGAAGAACGGGAAGGGAACGTATGTCGGCAGGCTGCTTGAGACTCTCTTGCGGATAGGGAGTGAGCTTCGTCGCCACGGACCATGTGGGTTCTACAACCGTCACCTTGAGGTTGAATACAAGGGCGGAGTAGACGAGTTCGATGATGAGGCAGAGGAGTTGATCTGCAAGCTACTGCCTGATGCGAGTTGCGCCGAGGTGTTCCCTGTCATCCCCGGGCTGAGCGATGCAAGCGTGTACTGCGTTGAATGGGAGTCCGCAGTAACGGAGACCTTCGGGAGGCCGCATCTCCTGAAGGTCAGCCGTAATTGCCGTGACGTTCAGATAGAGGTTAGCAAGTTCTACGGGTTCGTGAAGGGCCAGATGGATCGGGAGTACTACCTTGACATTTCAAGGCCCAGCAGTGCGGGAGACTGCTATCGTGCAGGTTCTTACTGCGGATTCCTGGCGAGTTTCGGTGAGGCGCGGAGGGAAACGCTGCAGGATCTCTCGAGGGCTTTCTCCAACCTGGACAAGCCGCTGGACTTCGTTGCAGGCCTCCTGAAGACGCTCTTTGTCGATTGCCTTGACACGTGGCAGGAGTGGCGAGTAGCTCCCGAAGCTATAGGCGAATACTACAGAAACTTGCGTGTGAACGATGAGCCCTTCATCGATCTTGACGCTTGCCAGGATCGCTTCGCGGATCTCGCGCAACTCATGGGACACGGGGCAGGTGCATCCTGGATCGAGCAAGAGGGGAAGGGTCAGGTGGAGATCCTTTCCCCCACGGCGATAGTAGGCCGCGTTTGTCCTGGCCCCAGGATCCAGATCTACCAGAGACTTGGACACGGGGACCTGCACGGACGCAACGTACTAGTCGGTGACACAGATAGCCGAATACGGCTCATCGACTTCCCGATGGTGCAGGAGTACCACGCTCTCTTCGATACAGCCCGGCTCGAGAGCTATGTCGTTGTCGAGGTGCTCCCGCGTATCTCTCTGAAGAACTTCGCGAAACTCATGGATGCCTTGGCTTCGCAGCCATCTCTGGAAGAGGAGATCTCGGATGTCAGGCTAGGTAGTAGTAAACGAGCACGGAGGGCTTTCGGGATCGTCAAGCTCATCCGGAAAGCCTCATCCGAATTCAGCTGTTCGAAGAGACTCACCGAGTACCTGTACGCCCTGCTCTTCCACTTGCTGGCTCACTACCAGCTCCCGCATCTGTCCACCTGGCAGCTGAAGAGAGTCGCTGTTGCGACTTCCCTAGTCGCAAGGACTCTTGGCAGACGCTGATGAAGAGCCGATCTGCCGCTCGTGCGCCGTGCGTCATTCTCGATCTGGACGGAACCTTAGTCGACTCGAAGGCTGCGGTTGTCGCAGCCTTCGCCTACGTTCTGAGCGAGTTCGAAGTTGATCCACTCGACACCGAGGTGATCATTGAACTGATTGGTGGACATAAGATCTGCGACGCGTTCAAGCAAGCTCTCCCTATCGCTAAGCACGACCGGCTTCGCGAGTGTGTCAGCGCATTTCGGCGGCGGTACCGAGAGCTGGAGCTTGCGAACGAAGTGCGCCTCTTCACTGGCGTGCACGAAGCGCTGGAGGCGCTTACCAACGCAGGCGTGAGGCTTGCTGTGCTGACAGATAGATCGCGGCAATCAGCTGAAACTACCCTCGTTCACTTCGGTATCGAAAGCCGTTTTGATGCTCTAACGAGTGCATCCGAGGTATCCAGAGGAAAGCCAGAACCGGACGGCGTTCTTCTACTCATTGCCATGATGAAGTGTGATCCGAAGGATGCAGTTGTTGTGGGCGATCGGGAGGAGGATATCCAAGCCGGCAATAGGGCGGGGGTATCCACAATTGCGGTAACCTATGGGTACGGCCGCCGGGAGGGTCTGTTGGATGCCGGTGCCAAGAGCCTTGTGGATAGTCTCCCTCAGCTCGTCCAAGTGCTAACCACCGTTTGAGGGACTCAGCGCGCGGATGCCAGTCTCAGTATCCTCCCGAAGCGATTCACTGACACACACGCACGCTCGCGAATCCTAAATCATCGCTGTCCCTAGCTTACGTGACCAAGATGAAGCGATGACTGAGGAAGAGAAGAAGAAATCAAGATGTCCGTGCCAGTACGCGGTCTTCACAGAATGCGTATTCAACCGGAACGGAGGATGGTCGATTCCCAGACCCGCGAGTTGTTGAGTGCGACAATGGGCGGAGTTCTTCAACTTGCTGGACTAGCTACTCAGGAATTCTCTGGTATTCTCTGACGAGCCGCTTGAGGAGTTCGTCGGATTCAACCTCCTCGGCTATTGTTATGGCTTCCTGATAGCGCTCCTTTCCGATCTCATGATCGCCTTGCGCCACAAACACAGCCCCGATGTTACCCAAAGCCATTGCCGCGCCGTGCGGGTCGCCGACTTCGCGCAGGATTACGAGGGCTGCTTCAGAAACCTTGAGCGCTTCATCCAGGTCCTCAGTCATTAGGAGCACGAATCCCATATTCCCCAAGGCTGTACCCTCACCTGGGGCTGCTCCCATCCGGCGATGCAGGACGAGAGCCTCTTCAAGGTAGTCCATCGCCAGGTCATACGAACCCTGGCCTGTATGTGCTGCTCCAAGATTGAGAAGAGTTGTTGCTTCGCCCGGCAAATCACCGATCTCACGACGCATCACCAGAGACTTCTCCATGAACTGAATGGCGAGATCGTACTGCTCAGTCCCTTCGTATACAGCTCCCAAATTCGAGAGAACCGTGGCTTCGCCTGGACGATCTCCGATGTCTCTGAATATGACGAGAGCCTCATTGCAGGGTTCAGGGTCAGACCTTCATTCTTAGGATTTCTACTGGTTCCTCGACCGAC
>CAYOFL010000147.1:0-6733 GCA_964403165.1 uncultured Ignavibacteria bacterium | reverse complement strand
GCAAATACACCACCAAGGATACATACTAACGATTAACTTTGCAAGTAGGTACTAGCATCGTATTACATGCTTCTTTGCCTCACGACAATTCCTTCCAGACACGTCCGCAGATCTGCCAGCGGCCCAGAGGTGATTGATGGATCGCGGTGAACTGGACCTGTTGTTCGTAGACGTCAGTCAGTGGAGAAGCTTTCGTTCTTCTCACCCAGATGCCTACCGTCTCATTCTTCAGACCTCAAATCGGAACCTCGATGCGGCCGCAACAGAGATCCCTCCTGATGCCGTGCGAGCAGCCGGATCACATGGGATCGAACTGGAGGGCAGCGCCTCTGTGGAAGCACTATCAGAGCGAAGTGCTGCTCAAGCGTGGCTGTTGTCATACGTCGAAGGGCATCTGGCTTCTGTCAGTGATGAACCAGCGCTGTTTTGCGATGCCATATGGAGGCTAGCCGAAACGGACGTGCTCCCTCGCCCTGAGGCCTACCGTTTCTCTCTTGCGGCACTAGATGCTATCTACGGGAAAAGCCTACTAGCGATCCTGCCTCTGCTTCATGCAGACCATTCGTGCGCATGGGAACTCCTCCCTGTCTTCTGGGACCTGCTGCCTGGCTTGGATGCCGACGTCGAATCACTGATCCAGCATCTCCCGCGCATACATGACATCGTAGGCGAAGACTTGCTAGCAGGTGTGTTCCACGGTTCCGTTCGGGAGTTTGGCGGGTCTCATCCAGAGACAGCGGAGCTGGCATGCGTTGGCCTGCTCGACGAAGGCACGCAGTCAGCGGCGGCTATGGCGAGCTGTTTGATGGTCGGTGCCGCGAAGGCGCGGCCGCGCCACATGTACGATCTGGCTCTTGAGCTAACAGAATCAAATCGCCCCGAGACAGCGTCAGCAGCTGTCGTCGCTCTAAGCAACATGGACTACAGCGATCTGGAGCTTGCAGGGCACGTGGGGCAAGTCATCGAGAAGCTTGGAATGCTCGAAGACAATGAGGATCTAATGGGTGCAGTGTCGCTTGCCTACTGCAACCTCGCTAGGCAGGGTCACGACCTCGGCGACAAGCTAGTTCAGCTATCTCAGCACACGGCTCCTATTGCCCGACACCACCTAAGCAGTCTTCTTCTTGGCCGGTCTCAGAAGGAAGATGATGAGCGCTGGATCACGATCTGCCTGATGAACTTGGCAAGAACAACTGACCTCAGCCATGCAAGAACACTGAAGAACCTTGACGGAACACTTTCCGGACTGGTCAAGTCGGACGCCTCCGTGGCCAACCGCTTCCTGACCCGCTGGGCTCTCGAGCATTCCGAAGGACTGGAACAACACGCGATTCACGAGTCCTTCAGAAGCACCTTCCTAGAGCTCCTTGGACTGCGGGAGCCATTGGAGTTCCTTGTGACCGCCTGGTTGAATACGGACCTCCAGCCTCTTCACCGAGCAGCTGCGCAAATGCTTCGCGAGGCCTCTCTAGTGCTCTCCGTCCGCGGAGACTTGCCCCCGGTGCTTTCTGCCCAAGTGCTGGCCCGCACTAGTAGCATCAACAAGGTCTTCATCTTGAGGAAAGTCCTCGGCTGGACATACGGCATTGACAACACATCGCTCTTCGGTCTTGCGCTCTCCGTGCTCCAAGGTGCCGACAGCGATCCGCTTCTGGAGGGACAGGCGGCAGCAGCATTTGGCAACGCACTTGGCTACGACTACCCCCATTCATGCGAGGAGTATCTGAAGGGTCTTGGTGAATCGGAAGGTAGCATCACTCAGCGCGTAGCGACTGCAGCTTTGAGCAAGATCGAGGAGTACCGCAAGGAACGTGAGGGAAGGCCATACCTCAAGGAACTTGTTCCTCCCTCTGACAGGCTTGCGCGGTACAACAGAGAGGTAGCCAAGGCGGTGGCTCGTAGCTACAAGCAAGCCAGAGAAAAGAAGCCAGGCTTGTTGCAGCTTGCATCGAGACAGATGCTCAAGTTCAAGTGCCCGTATGTGTTCAGGGGCCCTGATGGGAAGCTGCGTCGAGGAGAGCTGCACGAGCACTCTGAGACAATGGAGCTTCCGAGGGGCGATAGCATTGCCCCGATCGGTCACGCCTTGATGCTTGACAAGTTCAGGGCGGAGACCAAAGCTAAGGTTCGAAGTGAGCTAGAGAAGCGGGAGGAATAACTAGCGCATGCGACTAGCGATCCGCGAGTACCTTGCGGGGCTGCGGGAATCGGAAGAGCTCGATGCTCTTCTCCCGGATCTCCTGCTGTCAATAGGCATGCGTCTATTGGAGACGCCGAAGCGTGGTGTGAAGCAGCACGGAGTTGATGTTGCCGCCATTGGACGGCTACCCGATGAGGCTGCGCCGCGGTCACTGTTCCTATTCGTGATCAAGTCAGGCGACATTGGCCAGTCTGACTGGGACGGCTCTCGGCAGGCTATCAGACCCTCTCTAAATGACGTGCGCTACGACTATGTGCGAAACTGCGTTTCTCCTGAATACGCGAATCTCCCCGTGGTTGTCGTGATCTGCTGTGGCGGCAAGGTCGAGCAGGATGTTTGTCACGAGCTTACCTCCCTCAAGGATAGCTTTCAGGAGAGCGGTATTCGGCTCACCAAATGGGACGGCAGCTACCTCTCGATTCTCATCGAGCGCCACATGATGGAGGAACCGGCGTTCCCGACCATCTCTCAGCATAGGCTGCGGAGAGCGCTTGCGCTGATAGACCTCAATGAGTACAGACTGGACGACTACTACGCCCTCGTGACTGATACCCTATCCGAGGGGCAGAATTCGCTGACCGCCAAGCAGAGGCGACACCGCATGAGGCAAGCGAATCTCTGTCTGCGAATGGTCGCCAGGTGGGCGGACGAAGCTGACAATCTTCGCCAGGCTCTTATCGCAGCCGAACGCACGATTCTCAGCAGCTGGGATTGGATGCGCCAGCTCGGATTCCCTCCATCCCTCTGGCCTGAGTTCGGGAAGGTCTACCGAACCTACGACATGCTACAAAGCCGGTACTTCGAGAAGCTACGACCTGCGTTGTATGTGAAGGATGGGCTGTTTGGCTACGGGGGTGATCGCATCGAGTACCCGATCCGTGTGTTCGAGACAATCGGGTTTTTGTCTACGCTTGGCTTCGAGGCTCTCGCGGCTATCGGCATCTCACGTTACCGACCGAACCTCGCCGAAGTCACTGATGGACTCGCCGCGCTGATTGCGCTCAACCCGGCATCCAAGGCTCCCTGTTTTGACGGACACTCAATCGAGATTGCACTCGGGCTGTACTTGCTCTATCGGACAAACCGTCAAAACGATGCAGCAAAATGGGCTCTTGGCTTGTCTTGACATATCGTGAATGCCTGCCATCTGGGGGGACATTATCCACTGTCATCGGATTCCTATGATCAACTGGTTGATATGGAGGCGGAAGATTGGGCCTCTCCTGAGGATGCAATAGATCTGTCCACGATCGTGCCCATCCTCGCTGACTGGTTCCTAATACTGGGTATGGATGACGAGCACGAGCGATTCCGTGGGGTCGCCGAAAATCTGTTCGCGAAGACAACGCTTCAGTACTGGTACCCAAGTACAGAGACTGAGGAGCACATCTACGCCCGGAATGCAGCGAATGAGTCGGGAACGACTTATGTTCTCGCGAGCTTGCCCGACGATCGGGATACAGCCCGGGCAGCACTTGGTGCCATAAGGACGGAGTTTCCGGGACCAGATGTGTTCTCGTGCTACAGCAAGGGCCTCCAGCAGCTCCTATTCATAGCAGCTAGGCACTTTCGAACACCCTTGCATCCGTACTACTGGCAAATGTTGATCTGAGCCGGACAACTCCCCGTAACGTCCGCTGGCTCACCGCTGCGGCTGTGCGGCGAAATGCTGCACCAGTTCAGGTGCCTCGAATCGCTACGCCGGGGCTAACTGCGGCGGGATCTCCTCCTGGATCATGTACTCAATCAGCGTCTTTAGGAGTATGCCACGGGCTGATTCTCAGGGCTACCCGAGATTGCAGCAGTTCTCCAATCAGTCACCCAGCCTCCACCAGGAAGGACTCACTCGATCGAACGATCCGCGCCCGTGCTGCAGCGCCGAGTCGGAGAGATGGTGAAGGAGAACGCGAGCACCGGACCTATCGGGTGGATAAATATCCTACGTGGCCTCTGTCCCTGTTCATGCTCATCTTGTATGGGATAACTCTACGCTTGACTTTCCCGTTAACTGGCCGTAGTATAATTTAGTTTTCGCCGTATGACAGCGAAGGTGCTCAAAAAGAGAATGTCATAATCGTCGAACGGAACTTCTTGTCGTCATAGTCGCATAGCCTGTCGTATGGTGAGCAAGAGGGTTTAAGCCAAGAGGCGATAGTATGCTCCTCAAAAGGGAAGGGAGACCACGGCCAGGGATCAAAGTTGTAGGGAGTATCCTTCTCTTAGTAACTATCGCGGCCATGCTTGGGGGCTGCGCGTGGCTCTTTAATAAACCGCCAGTCGCTGAATGTTCGGCAACTCCCACCTCTGGAGAAGCGCCATTAGAAGTCACTTTCGATGCCTCTGAGTCATACGATCCGGATGGCGATGAGATCAGCTATGAGTGGGACTTTGGGGATGGTAACGTAGCAGAAGGGGAAACCGTTCAGCACGGCTTCGGATCCCCAGGAAGCTACACCGTTCGATTGCTTGTCACTGATAGCAGGGGAAAATTCGATAAATCAAGCAAATTCATCTCTGTTTCTCAGCCTCCCGACGAGACCACTGAGGAGCAAACCTTCCATGCGCAGGATGGCATCGAATATGATTCCGGTGCAGGGTTAGAGGTCTCTATTCCTCCAGATCCTAGTGGTGGGCAGAGAAGGCTTGTTGTTACTGAAAATCCTACCCCCCAGCAGCCTGAGGGGGATTTTATAGAACTACAGTCAGTTTATAGCATTACTTTAGCCCAGGGAAGCAGCCCGCAAGAGATAGTTTCAAAGAATGTCTTTCAAGATTCTTCTTTGGTAAAACTCACCTTTGATATTCCCTCGGGCGTGGATCCAGGCTCCGCGATGATTGTGGAATGGACAGATGATGGATGGACGTTAGCAGAAAACGAAACCGGACTACCTGGGGGGTCGGTTTCAGCAGATGGACATTGTGTTTCCGTTACCCGCAAACGGTTGAGCTCCTTTTCGCTTGCATCCATCGGTGAAACGGTCCTCCATGCGCTTGATAGCATTCCTGAGCCTCCACCGAAACCCCCGGAAGCGAGAATACTCAACAAAGAAAGGGACAACAGGGAAAACTGGGTTGTCACGGTCGAGCTTTTCTCACCTTACTATTGGCGAACGCTTGGAGGCATGCATTATCGCATAGATGTTGAGAGCAGTGATATGCTTGCTGTTGACAAGAATGGTGAATACCTTTCGCCAGGCATCAAGCACAATGTGGTGATCACTTTCCCCGCAGAGGGAGGGGATGCAGAAGTAATCCTCCGAAAAGGCCTTCCGTCCTTGCCTCCTGCCGCTCTTGATTGGGCCGCTCGACTAGGAGTTGGCAAAGACGACATTGACGACATTCTCAGCGCTTTCGATCTGTTAGTTGAAACCTATGAGCGGTATCCTGAGGGGGCATGGGAATTCAAAGACCTGCTTTGGCTGGTGAAGGAGATTCTCATAGACTCGCTTTGGCATCTGGCAGGCTCAAAAGTGAAATTCTTCGCGAATCTTGTTCCTGTCAGTGTTGACATCACTACACATATTTTGGGATCTTGGGACCCTGGGTTTTGTCCAGTCCATGAGGGGCTGTCTTGTCTTGACCCCTCATTTCCGATAAACATCGAGCGCGAAAAGTTCGCTTCTACTTCTGCACTTTTCCCTCCTGAAGACGTTACCCTTCCCGCTAGTCAGGCCAAGAAAACCCAGACTCTCCAATTTGAATACGCGGTAGAGCTGAAGGACTATGACTACTTTTTCACGGCAATCATTACACCAGGAGCCGGGACGTACCACCGAGAATTCAGACCATTGTTTGATCAGTCCGGACGTTACACTGGTGAGCTTGAATACACTGCCCCTGACGTTGGCAAGACACAGACCTTTACAATCCAAGGGCAAATGTCTCCTACGGCTGAAGGCCAGTCTAATACCGATTCTGAAACTGTAATTTTCAAAGTCACTGCTGGAAAAGAAGATTCTTCCGGAAATTATGATCGCGATGCAGCGTGTAGCTATGCCCAAAAGTATTATAAAAAGGTTTGTAGTGATGGATATTTCTTTAAAAATAGTTCCACTCCCGCTCCTCTAGGTGCCGGGACACCTGTCCCAGAAGCTAGTGGAGTCGATTGTGCTCACTTCGTATCTTGCTGCATTGGCAACGAAAAACATGAACGAGGCGGAGGACTCGAAGTTCCTCATAATTATAGCTATGAGGTTTATGGCTATGTCTCTGCCCCCAAACTGGTTAGTTGGTTGCTTGATTCACGTTATCATAGGGGAACAGAAAAAACTTCAATTACTGAGCTGGCTCCGGGTGATGTTATTGCCTACAACACAGACAAGGACACGGAAATTGAGCATGTAGCCGTTTACTTAGGTGATAATAAAGTCGCAGCCCATTCGCAATCTTGGGGCCCTGATGACGGCGATTGGCACCTAACATATAGCAGTGGCTTTACGTTGATTCACATAGGTGGATCCGCAACTCCCTCGCAAACACCGGACCCACCCACGCCCACTTCTCCAGGGTCGAGCTCTCAGCCTGGGCCAGAGA
>CAYOFL010000146.1:0-6737 GCA_964403165.1 uncultured Ignavibacteria bacterium | reverse complement strand
GGTTGATACAATTTCCAATATATTGTTTTAAAATGTTCAACTCCCTATAGCTGAGTTATAGAAATTTTCTGCTTCTTCTCGTTCATCAAAAATCTTGAAGCCCAGAGTATTTGAGTCAACTTCATAACTTATTGAATCATCATCCCAAATAGATTTCCAAAGTTTAGCGTAACACCAGTTATTATCATCTGATGCTTGTTGAACTTTCAATTCTGTTATAGTTTTCATTTCAATTACCTGTATAATTCATACACCAATTATCGAATTCGAATAAAGCATTCCTTACAATTTGGGGCGAGGTATATAAATCTGCTCCAACAATATTGCTTAGTTTTCTAAACTCTTTTTGCCCGAAATTTTCATATATTCCCTTACATTTAGCTTTCCTGATCAGTATCTTTTTGTTTTTTTCAATCTCTTTGAGAAAGGCTTTAACTTCTTCTGGGTTCGTTTTTTATCACCATAGAAATTAAGGAAATACATCTATATAAATATTCCTAAGTAGTAGCTTTCATATTCGTCTTTACGTAGTAGCTTTTCAACTGCTACTACCCCATGCGTATGGGTATTGGTTACTACTCAGGTATTTCTATTATTGAACATAGTACCCCTTATTAGGGTGTATTGTGTGTGTTTTGAGAAAAACAAAACTATCCGCCGAGTTTGGCGTATGGAAGCTAATTCGGCATATTGGGCTACTCCCCACCTACTTAACGTATTATGTTTTGGCGTATGGGCTGATCCGTCGTATTAGCTAAAACCTGCTAATTACTCCTGAGAACACACAATTTTTTAGCAGTCATTTATCTACCCCTCGACCCTTCGAACCCTTCGGCGCGTATTGACGGCGTATTGGGGCTTGGGTAGTGGGTAATGGGTAGTGGCTCGGCGTATTGGGCTAGTGCTGATTATCGGGAAAACAGTAATTCCAGTATTCTCGCCTACACTCCGCGCAGAGTTTAAAGATTGACGGTTTCTGATGACATTTTACACATAGTCCGTCTTTTTCATTTTTTCGGCTAAGGGTAACATATTCCTTATCGCTTATGCCCATCCATTGCGCCATAGTCTTAAACTCCATCTTTCAGCACCTTTGATCTTTATACCCTTAATACAATATTTAAAGGTTTTGCTTCTTAGGTGTTAAGTTGACGTATTGGTGTTAATTCCAGCGTATTCCCGCATGGCGTATTGGCTCATGTTGCGTGATCGACGTATGGGCTAAAAAGGGCTTGGCTAATTAAAAGGACGTATTGGCGCGGGCTACTCAGCGATCTAAATATTCTTTGACTTGAGTTAACCATTTCCCGCCACATATGGGGCAGGTTGCATTAGACGTATAAGCAATAAATCCGGCGTGGTATTGGGGAAATATACCATTAAGTATAGGGCTTATTTCTTCTCCACAGTGGGGGCATTTTTGGGGATCGTGAATTGCCTCTAATTTCATTTTTGATCACCTAAACATGATTAACTGATCCGGCTCTGCTTATTGTTCCCTCTATTTCGAGGATAAAGCAGTTATGATCTTCGTCTTCAAACATGATTGAAACGTTGCCTTTTATGTTTGTAAAGATATCTATTATCCGTTTAAATTCACCCATTTTTGATCAATTATTTACGGGTTGCATGGATAATATAAATATATCGGTTTTAGCCTGAGAATTAGCTGATTTTTAACTGATAGGTGTTAAGTAACCCTCTTAATTAAGAAGGAGAGTTAACATCTTAATGCAATTCAAATTAACATTTTTATGCAACAAACTTTTTATAAATGAGTTTATGCTAATAGGTGATCGAACCAAAATGGGAAAAACAAGGTTCTCGGTGACTACGGCGGGCGGAGACGCGCTTGAAGTAGAATCCGATATGGAGCTAGGCGAGATCATCGACGAGCTACGGGCGCAGGGCTACGCTTTCGGTTCTAACCTTTCAGTACAAGGTAAACCAGTCAAGGCTGACTACAAGCCTGTAGACGGTGACGAGATAGAGACACACGACACGCCAGCGGGTAACTAAACCGCCAACCTTTTCCACCTTTTTTTATCGTGATAAAAAATGAAAGTAACAAGAATAACACCACCAAAAGAGATTTTCGATCAGTTAAACATGTTATTAACAGCAGATGAATTATATTTAGAAGAGCATAGTGAATGGTTAAAAGAAAACAATATACAATATAATGAAGTATTAAACGAAATAATAGGCATATTAAAACGAAAAACTAGAGATCAAGAAAAAATGTTTAATTTAAATTTTAAAATAGAAAGTTTACAAAAATTAATAGATAATCCTTATGTTGAAAGTGTTCATTTATCAGAAGAAATGAATAGATATTTAAAAATATATCATGTTATAACTGTTATAACTAAAAGTTTAATGTTTTGGAAATGGGATATCGGACAATTTAAAATAGAGTGGTCAACAGATGAAATATTTCCAAAAATATCAAAAATAGGTGATATTATTAAACACCACTCAAGAATTGATTATGTAAAAGTTCTTTTATATCCATATAAAGAAAGTGAATTTTTAAAACCCTGTATTTATCAACATCCACATATTAGAGAAAACGGGGCATGTTTTGGGGATGCAACAAATTTAATTAAAACTTTCTGGTCTGATTATGCGAAGGGTTTTAATTATTGTATTCAATACTTATTAACATATAGCAGAAGTGGAGCATATGTTAAGCTCCCCTATTATTTAGCCGGATTAGGTTATATTGAAGATGCAAATATATTATTAAAAAAAGAAGTAGAAAATGCTAGATATGTAATAAGATATATAAAAAAGGGGAAATTATATAATAATTTAAACGAAGAAATAACAGGTAGAGACTTGAAAGAGTGGGGCTGTACGGCAAAAAAGACAACAAAAAAAGAAATAATTAAAAGTATAGAAGAATCAAGACAGATAAAAGCTAGGCGGGCAATTGAGCAAAATATAAGATATCACCCAAATATACATGATGGATTTGTGGGACATTATAAAAAAGAGTTTCCTTATGTTTGTGATAAATGCGGAATTGGATTAAGAATTAATGGAGATTATAAAACGATACATCTTTCATATGGAGCAAATAGATATTGTAATGAATGCGCATTAATACATGCGGTAAAATGTGATAGTTGTGGAGCATATTATGAGCCAGATTTAATATATCATTATACAAATATGAATTTATGTAGATCATGCAATAGAACATATAAAGAGTGTAAAATATGCGGTAAAGTATATGAAAAATATATTCCTGATTATAATGGAGCATGTGAAGAGTGTACCTTTAAAAGTAACTTTTCAATATTTAATATACCTGAACCAAAAGTAAGAGTTATAAGAGTGATACCAAATGATCCACATAGTTAAAGTCTTATGTTCAATATGTCATAAACCGTATAATGTATTTATAAATGATAATCAATTAATTAAACTCCCCTATGTTTGTGTAAACTGTTTTAGTAAAAAAGAAAGTGAAAAAATAAGATATAAAGAATATAGGATCGGGCATGGTGGGGTTATAAAAGATGTAACCTTTCTTTTAGGATATCAGAGAAACAGAAAAAAATATAAACCTATAATTTTAAAAAGTGATATAGAATATACTCCCCTAAATTGCCTTTTTTCTGAAAATTAACCCTCTTAATTAAGACGCTTAATTAACACGTTTAAGCAACAAAATATATATAAACATCTTTCAGCCCTTTAAGATTGAAAAACATGATGCTTTCAGATGTTAGTAAACAAAAGAAAAAGAAAAACAAAAATAAACAGATCGTTGAAGTCAAAAAGGTAACTAAAAAGAAAGATAAGAATTATAAAACAGAAGAAATAACCCTCATAGAAAAAGGGTTAATGGTTGAAAACATAATAAGCGATATAATGAAAACTCTTCAAAAACCCTGTGTAGTGATAGAATCAAAAGTAGCCAACAAATTCCAATGCATGATGAGATCACAAAACGAAAAACTAGAAGTCTACGGTAAAATGATCGTTGAAGTTGAAGAGTTTCTGGGAATAAAATATCTATGTGTGAAGGATGTACTTATTCCTTATCAAACAGTAACAAGCAGTAGCTTTATATCTCCACCAGAACAATTAGGAAAATGGATTAACGAATTAGCACATGGAAAAAAGGCAAATGATGAAGATTTCAAGGAAATATCAAGCGGTCTAAGAGTAGCACCAATAAAAGATGTTAGCAATATCACTAAAAAACTGAAGGGACATTTTCACTCTCATGATAGTGTAGGTGGTGCAGGATATAGCGCGAAAGATACTGAAGATGTTTTATTACATGTAAGTAATCAGGAATACTGGATCGAAATAATAGGCACTAAGAAAGAGTATAGAGGCAGGATCGCCATAGTTGAACCGTTTAACTTGTTGGTAGAATGTGACGTTATCATCAAGTGGTGGGAAGATATGGACGAGGTTCTAGATCAATTAGAAAACAAGGTTTACAAGAAAGAAACAAAATACTACAATAATACAAAACAAAAAAGATCATATGAAAGATGGGAAGATGATGATCTAATATACTTTATGGGGCAATGGATAACAACAAAAGAATACGACAAAATGACAGAAAACGGAGAATATGACGATTACCTGTTCGGTAAGTGGTGGCAATGATGTCTTCAATTACAGATCAGTTTTACATACGACAAAAAGACATAATCAATAAACTACGATTAAGTAAAGCAGTTGTGATCGGTTGTGGTGCGTCAGGATCATGCATAGGAATACTGTTAGCCAAATTAGGATGCCCATTTATAGAGTTATGGGATGGTGATCTAGTTGAAGATCACAATATGCCTAATCAATACTTTCCAGAAACATCATTAGGAGAAAACAAAGCAGAAGCATTAAAAAAAGTGATATTCGATTTTACCCCTCCAGAGTTGAAGCCAAGCGTGATCGCTCACCCTGAATATTATGTTGATGAAGAGATCAACAATAGAATAGTATTCATGTGTGTTGATGGATTAGACACTAGAAGATCAATATTTCAAAAACTATTAACGTATGATGTCAACTGGATCATAGACACTAGAATGGGCGCAGAATATTATGAAGTACATACAGTGAACATGAAAGATGATGATGATATAAGATCGTATTATCAGACTCTAGAAGGTGAAGCAATGCCTCTACCCTGTACAGGTAGATCAGTTATCTATAATGTAATGAGTATGTCTTCAATAGCTATAAGTCTATACGTTAAAATGCTGAGAAAAAGAGAACGTGATCATATCCCTAGAAAAATAACTTATGATTTTATAAGTTATAACACCACGAAACAATATAGAGACAATGATGATCCGACAATAATACTTTAAAACTTTCCTAAATCTTTTTTTTAATCGTTTATGTTAATTGGGTGTCTTAATTAAGAGGGTGACTTAACACAAATTTTAAATATTTCATATGCTTTTAATTATTCAAATGTTACGCCTAATCCCTAACACCTATCGAATATGGTACGGCAAGACGGAAAACGGCGAGGGTGATCGTAAAGAAATAGCAAGAGCAAAGGCTTATTGTATATCAGACGTTTTAAAACATGCTGAGGAAAATATGATCGATAAAGGAACAAACCATTATCAAGAAACAAAATTCGATCATAAATTCATTATAATAAGCCCCTGCGAAAAATGCGGTTTAAAGTACACTGATCCAGAATTGTGCGAAGACTGCAATTTAACCGAGTTTATAGAGATAGAGAAAAACAACGATATACCAGAAAGATTTAAACTGCCTAGCGGTGAAGAGTTATTCCATGATCTAACAATTGAACCAAATAAAAGATATGCTCATTATCTAATACATAAACACGCTGGTTCAATTGAGGGTGAAATACCCCAGATTGATAAAGATGAAATATACAACTCTATAATAGATGGATTAATGGATGATGAAAGAACATGACAGCAATGTTAGTAGGATTTGAAGGATTATTAGGAAAGTGCGAAGAAGAAGGATGTAATAAAGAGGCTTCCGTCCAGATTAGAGGAAAAAATTATTGTTATGAACATGGAGAATTACACATAAATGAAGCAGTAGAAGACAACTATAAATTATCACAACAAAAATATAGTGATCAACATGAAAATAGTTAAACTGATCATATACGATAATGAAGACGCAAACAGCATGAAGAACAGACTAATTAGACTTATCGAAAATTGGGAAATAATCGAAAAGATGTACAAAATAAAAAGCGAAAAAGAGATGCTGAAACATATCGTAAATAAAATGTTTAAAGGATTAGGGTTCACGATATGAAGTTATTTAGAGCAACAGCAACCAAATCATTTTTTAATGAGAATCAAGCTAAAAGGTGGTTAGAATCTTTTAGAGATAAAAGTATTGAAACAGAAATAAAAGAGGTTTCAATATGAAGGAAACAACAGTCTTATTAATTAGAAAAAACGACGAAACAGGTTGTTATACAATAGAGTCTTTTAATTGGTTTAGAGATAATATAAAACCTGAGAACCTTAAGAAAGAAGTTAATCGTTATCTAGATGTATTCGTATTACCGATTAATGATCCATAATCTTTTTAATATATGCGTATGTCGTATAACGTATGAACCAAAACAAGTTTACCCAACAAATAGATGTCTTGGAGTTGACGATCAATTCCTACGACGAGAACATGAATAAAGCAATAAATATAATACAAGTTATCGAGAATATTCTATATGTAAAAAAGAGAACACAAAAGAATAC
>CAYOFL010000145.1:0-6879 GCA_964403165.1 uncultured Ignavibacteria bacterium | reverse complement strand
CCCCCTTAGTCCCCTTCAGGGTGAATCCCTTTCCTTCGACCCTGAGGTCTCAGGACCGAAGGGCAGGATGAACCCCTCTCCACTTTGTGGAGAGAGGGATATAGGGGGTGAGGTCGCATTTCGCCTAATATCAGACCCTCGAAATCTTTATATCACCAAAACCGATTTTTGCAAAGATTCTTAGTCTCTTTTGAGCCGAATCGTAACCTTCGTCCTGATAATCCACGCTTCTGCCTAGACCGTCTGTGGTTTTTCCGAGAACATCGATATCTCCAGCTCCACAGCTTGCAGAGGCTCTCACTTTCATCTCAGATGGTATCCATACCTTGATGTCTCCAAAGCCCAGGGCAAGGTGAATCACGTTCTCCCGATCAGAGAAGTTAGCCTTGGTGAGGTTTACCTCCAGATCGCCGAATCCCATCTCCACGTCCATTCCATGCGGGTCAATTCCACCAGAATCGATTTTCAAATCCCCAAAAGCCTTGGAATATTTCTTCCCCTCTTTGATCTCGATCTTTTCGTCCCAGTAGAGGTGACGTCTCTTAACCAAAAGCCAGATACCCAGCCCGATCAGAATCAGGGGCCAGAGTTTTCCCAAAACGGACCAGAAGGAGATAAACTCAAAGCTATCTAAAAGAGCTAAGAATCCGATCAGGACAAGAACCACCCCAAAGACGATCGTCCAGAAATTCTTTTGTCTCATATTTGCCTCCGGAATTGCGGCCTTAAGGAATTGCTTTCACTTCGACTTTATTCTTGGGCAAGGGTATCCTCTCCTCAAGCACATTCCCCGACTGCATCACCAACACAGGTGTGCTTGGGTGAAGCAAGCCCTTTTCTTCAAAAATTGGCTGGAATAGGTATTTTTTCAAAATCAAGATAAGTATCACCGCTATTATAAGACTTATTATCAGTGCGGGGATCAAAAGCTTATTATATCTGGGTCTGACCCTGCGTGTAAATTTGATATCTTTTCCTTTGTAATTTTCATCCATGGTTTTCTTCTATTTTTTTTAAATCTTATAGCGTGAAATCGCCTTTCCTGTCGTGTTGAATTCTATCGCCAATACAGCTACCTTCTTCCTGAGGCGGCAAATTGTGAACTTTTCTGTAATAGATATCTTTAGGCAACTTAGGATTGTTGAAAAACTCATCCGGCAGGGCTAAATGCCCTTCAGGGTGAATCCCTTCAGGGTGAACCCTGCCCTATGAGAGGCAAGCAATTGTTTCCCATAGGGGCGGGAATTTTCGTATGAATGCATACGCATATCCCGCCCGAAGTGTAGTTTTCCAACAATACCACCTCTTATCCCTTTCCCATATAGGTTCTCTCTATTCCCAGTATTATTCTCAGAGACATAGACGCAGCTCCCAGTGCGGCTCCGATGATGATTCCCCTCTGCACGGCTAAATTGGGATATGCCATTATCCAGTCGGTATATACGGGCAGTTTGTTCCACAAGAATTGCCCCAGAGGTATTCTTCCCAGCATCACGATCACCGAAGTGACCAAGAGAATAGTAGCTTCTTTGGTACGAGCCCTGAAGGCACGATAAGCCGCCGAGGCGATAAAGAATGCCAAAAGCGAAAACATGGTGGACATCATGGGAGCCTGCATGTTTTGAAACATCCAGTGATACACGGTCCCCTCGTGGGTTCCCCAGATGAAGCTGGAGATTGACATGATCAAAAGGGTGAGTATCAAAAGAAGCTTAAACCCCCATTCCTTGCCTCTTTTGGCTACCACCTGAACGTTTGCCCGCAGGATGCTTACAATTCCTAAAAGCAGAGTGAATCCACCCACTATGGTGACAAAGGTGAGGAGATTCTGGCTGAAGTTCTCTAAGTTCGGCTCCGGGACAAAGAAGGCGATCACCATGATGAATCCGGAGAGGAAGGCAATGGCTACTGGAAGTTGCGTTCTCATAATTTTGTTGTTCGTTATTTAAACTTTGATGCCAAGCCGTCCTTTGACATCCCGCCCAGACGGGCTCAGACGAGCCCCCGTCTGGGGGCGTCCGTCTGGACGCCTCTGGCGGGAGACGAAGTGGGAAGGCTTGGTTACGCACCTGTCATTCTGAGGGAGCCCCGCCTTTGGCGGGGTAAACTCCGCGACCGAATCCCGCCAGAGGCGGGCCTCAGAATAACAAAAGGAATATATCATGTCCACGGTCACACTTTAAATTCTCTAAACGTTTATTGCTCCAAAAATAGTTTTGCGAAAAATCCATTGCCGATCTGGAATATCTCAAAGATCACGCCAATGATTATGCAACCAACCAATAGAATCTTAATCAGGTCCTGCCCTTTAAGGCTTCCCAGCATCAAAGGTTCCTTTGAAAGACATGCGCTGGCGGCGTAAAGCTCTTCCCCCATCAAGGTGTAATCGCATGCGGCGATGAAGAAGGGAAGCTGTTCTGGATTGGCAGTTCCGGCAATCTGAATGGCACCTGCGGCAAATCCTGTCTCCGCCAAGAGCAAAGACTCAGCATAAAATGCTCCCATATAGACGTTAGCCGCAGGTTTTTCTCTGAGCATGATTCCATTTACTGCGGCTACATAAGCAAATTGTTCCCCTGCCACATAGCGAACCATGTCCGGTTTAAAACCTTCCGGCTTGCCGGAATCTAAGTAAGCTCCCTTAACCACTTCTCCTGCCGCTGCCAGTGCCATGGGATAAAGCACCGGCACCACCAGGGGAGTCTCATATTGCGCAGTGATGCGGGCGACTTTCCCCAAGATGGAAAGACCGGCGATGGTCTGGATTTCATCCAGATCAGAAATTCCCGGAATGAAGAGAACCGGCTTTCCCATCTCAGTGGCTCTCCCCACCGCCTCCTCCACCGCCTCCAACCCGGCTAACTTGCGAATAAAAAGGCTTTTTCCACCCTTAGCACTACGGATGTATAAGAGCACCGAGGCGGAAAAGATCATAAGCAAAACCAACATGTTTAACCGATGGGTTCTGAACCAGTTGAACCTGGGATGGGCGAAGTTAGAATAGACAAACTCAGACGAGTAATCTCCTTTTTTCGCTCTGATTGCATAAAGATATTCTCCTTTGCCTTCTAACTCAACGTCGGTAAAGGCGGTGGTGTTGTCGCCCACTTGGGTGATAAACTTAAGGGTGGTGTCTTCTCTGCTTGCTCTGAATATTTCATATCCATCTATGTCACCGATCTTCTCCTTATCATCCGGTGAGGGCTTCCATGATAGAGTTAAACTCCCGCCGCCATCGTCAGGGGTGTCTCTCACCGTCAAGTCGACAGGTGAAGCGATCTTTATTATTAATTTATCATTCTCAGCTTGAACTGGATGAGGGGAGATAACAAAGAAGCAAAAGAAAATAATCAGGATGGCGGAATGTTTCAATTTTAGAATTCGGGACATAAATCTGAGTTTGTAGTCTTCTGTGCAGATTTCAAATTTTCGGTCTCGCACCTGAAGGGGTAGCTACCAACTACCTTCGTGTCATGCTGATCCCGCCAAAGGCGGGAGAAGCATCTATCTTTAGATTCTTCGTCCCGCCTGCGGCGGGACTCAGAATGACAGAAGGAATACATCATGTCTACTTTGCCAACTCATTTTTAAGAAAATCTATCACCTTGACCGGAGTAGGGTCTTCCTGATTTAAGATAGCCAGATAGAAGCTGGTAAAATCCCCCAACTGGATCAAGGAAAACATTCGGGACAAAAGATTTTCTCCACAGCTTTCGGTTTCTATAACCTCCACCTTTTGCTTTTCAATGATATCTCTGACGATCTCCATCCTTCTTTGGATGCGTGGATGGTCTTCTTTATCTTTCAGTATCACCACTATCAGGTCATCCCTATAATCTGATAAGACCTTCCACCCCACCAGCTCGTTATGATTGAATTCCGGAAACACGTTATTGAAGGCAAGCATCTTGGCGTTCTCGCAGAACTGTCCCTTCCATCTGGTGGAGACTGCATCGAAATGATCGCAGGATGCATAAATTATGGGTAGTTTCTTGTGAAGTTTGGTGGCAAGCTTTTTTGCTTCATTCTTTTCGGTATCAACTTCAACTCGGTATCTGTTCCTGTTCTCGTCTAAGAATTCTTTGGTTTTTTTTATGTTTGTCTCTTCACCGTCAACAAATCCCAGTCTTTCGAGCATCGTCAGTATAGGCACAAAGGAGTATCCTAAGGCGGCACGAGGCTGGAAGCCTTTGGGCAGATGAACACAGGGAAATTGCTTCTCAGAAGATACATTTTCTACTTTTCCATTGGAGGTTATGCAGATGATTTTTGCCTCTCTTCGGGAGACGTCCTCAAATGCAGACAGAGTCTCCTCTGTGTTTCCGGAGTAGCTGGAAACAAAAACTAAAGAGGACGAATCCACAAATTTGGGCAGGGTGTAGTTTCTGCAGATAAAAAAAGGTATATTCAGTCTTTCTGCCAGATATGAACGCACCAAATCCCCTCCAATAGCAGAGCCGCCTAGACCAGCCACCACTATATTTTTAATCTTACTTTTGTCCCACCTTGGAAGCTGGATTTCTTTGGTGCGTTTCAGCCCATCTTCAAATTGAGTTGGGAACTGGTAAATGCGATCATACATCCCCCCCTTATCGATCTTTTTGATTTCCTCTATGTCGTCCAAAGGATGCATGGATTACCTACTTTTTTTAAAAACCTTCCATTTTTTCTTTGGCCACTTGCTCTATCTTCGCTAGTATTTCAGCTTTGCATCTCTTCCCAACAATGTCAAAAAGATTCAATAAATCTCTAAAGGTGTGGTTCCCGTTCAAGAAATTCCAATAATCCTCACCAACAAGGAAATCAATACCCATTTGCATTAAGTTTTGTTCAGTGAATCTCTTGTAAGGCTTGGGGAAATACGGATTATAGGGGAAGGCCAAGATAGCTCGGATAGGCTTCCTTCGTCTTGCAATCCATTCCAGAAGCTTGGCTTTTGATTTGGTGAAGATGTCTATGTTGGGTTTAACGGTTTTTATCTCAAAGAAATATTCTACACCCTCCCTTAACATATAGAAATCAGCAATTTTGCTTTCTTTTTGTGGTTTTCCATCTTTTGCAGAAGTATTTAAAATAAGCTGCATATCTTTTTCATAATCAGGAACCCTTTCTTTATTCCGCAATTCGCGTATTACATTATCAATTATTGACTTTTGTTCTTTCGAAAGAACCCCACCTAAATCATATTTACGAAAGCACTCCTCGCAGTTATCTTCCACTAGTATCTGAGAAACCTCTTCATAGATAGACATACCCAAAGTCGTGGCAATGGAATGAATAAAGGAATATGCAGCTACTTTTCGACTATCTTGAATCAATTTCGCCAAAAATGGCATAGAAGAGGTTTCTCTTGCATATCTTTTTAGTTTTCTGTCAATAGTTAAGATCAGAAGGTTTTCGATTTTTTCACTTTGCTTTTTATCTATACCCATATCTAGGCTTTCTTGAAATAGAATATAGATTCAAAATACTTATTAGAATCTCTCTCAGTTCGCATAAGCACCGGTCTGTGAAAAACATCTATCAGTTCAAATCCGCACTGTTTGCCGATATTGGGATATAAATTGAATTTATCGTTTGCTACAATAAAAATCGATGCACCATTAACTAAATTCTTACACATGTTTTTGAAAACCTGCACTATTCCTTTAGTGTATTCTTTTTTTGAGTTTCCGTTCTGCCCCTTTATAGCAGGACCTATTTCCAATTCATCCTGTCTCGGGAAGTTAAAAAGTTCGTATGCATATCTGTGTTGCTCGTGATAGTCAATAAGACCAACATAAGGTGGGGAAGTAAATATGCCTTCAAAGTTCAAATTGTCAGGCAATTTTATTGTTCTCGCGTCTCCTTGAATAATTTTAGTGAAAGCATCAGTTTTTAATTTATTAAATTCTTTTATCCTCCTTATTGTGTCCCAACTATAACGGTTAATAAACTTCAATGCTTCATTGATTGGTTCGCAATACTTTTTATGTTTAATGCACCAGTATCTTCCTCGAATAGGCTTTTTGGGTCGAGCAAGATCGTAGTGAGGAATAAGTCTTGCTGACCGGGCCGATCTCGAAAGAATTATCTGTAAAACATCCTGATTTTTGTATTCTTTTATTATGCTCCGATAAAATAAAATTTCCTTTAAAGCTCTTTCAGCGAACCATTCTTTAAGATATTTACTTTCTGTCTTAAGTTCCTCCGGCGGAGTCTCAACTAGAAGTTGATTTTTGTATTGTAAATGGTAGCTAAAAGATTTTAATCTTCCTAATGCGTTTTTTATCTCTCCTTCAACTTCTGGAATATTGTACGTCTTCATCTTTACCGCTTGAATCAGTACGTTAAAAGGTGAAAGTTCTACACCCACTGAGTTTATGCCTAAAACGTTTGCTTCTATCAAGCTTGTTCCAGAACCAGAAAAGGGGTCAAGGATAGTATCGCCTTTTCTAAAATATTTTCTCAAAAACACCTCAACCAACTGAGGAATAAACTTACCAAGATACGGATGTAACCGATGAACGTGCTTTGTCCTTTCATATTCTCTAATACCCAAGAACGTCAAATCATTACCCAAAACCTCGACATTCTTTTGAGTATCCGTTTTTTTCTCAATTAGCTCAGTGTCTATACCTAACCTGAATGCAGCTTTTTTGCTTGACTCAAGCATATCATCAGTTCCTTCAATTGTGTGGCTCAAATGAACTTGTTTTTATTCTCCTCTCCAAATCTTTTAGCATAATCCTCAGCTAAGAATTTTTTCACCTCCTCGATGGTGGAGAGCTTCAGCACTTCTTCTGCATGTTTTTTGGCGTCTTCAAATTTTATGGAGCGGATGATCTTCTTTATCTCCGGGATAGCCATGGCGGAGGTGGAAAGCTCGTCCACTCCCAT
>CAYOFL010000144.1:0-6970 GCA_964403165.1 uncultured Ignavibacteria bacterium | reverse complement strand
TTTATAGATACCGTTTGCATTTGCGTGGACCGTATCATCCTCGCCTCCAGATAGGATCATCTTGGCACAGCGCACCGGCTCATCGTTGAGACAATATCTTACCCGGCCGCAGATCATATACTCCTCAGGACAGACCCGCACGATGCCTTCCCTTGCATCGAAGGTGGAGTCATTTAAGATGATCAGACTATCTCGAAAGGTAAGCAGGGTGGTATCCCCAATGTCTCCTACCACATCAAAGCAGACCCACACCAAAACACCAGCGCTGTCAAGAGGTACTGTCCCGGCCATACCTATGGCTATCCAGCCAGTTCCAATATTATAGGTGGGATCACCCCAGGCCTCAGCGATGCTGTTCTCCGTTGTGGCATGAGTTGCGTGCAGAACCGCCTCATCATATTCCAGAACCCACTGGGCTGAATATACATCCCAGGAAGGCAGACTGTCCAAGTAAACAGGGATGCAAGCCATTTTACCCTGATAAACACAGGTGTCGTCAGGTACATGGACTGGCCATGTGGGCAAGAACTTCATCGCTCCAACAAATAAGTCAGTGGGAATCCAGCCGGATCCCAGGTAGACGGTATCCGTCGGCGTCATGGTGGCACCATCAATCACTGTGATGGAGGGGCCACTGGTGGGTTTGCTCATATATGAGGAAGTGGTCACATATACTAAGTCGGTGACAGGATTCACGGTAACGCCTGTGGGGTGGTAGTCAAAATTCAAAACCGTGACACTTCCATCGGATGTGTTGTACTTTCGCAACGCAGGTGTGCCAGTGGCTAGGGATGTGGTATATATTAAGACACTATCGGGTGAATCACTGTCGTCAACCGCTATACCGGCAGCAGGACCTCCCATATTGTAGGTAGTTACAGGAGAGCCCCAGGCTGTCGGGTCATATACGTACACTGTGGTGGTGAGATCCCAGAACCAATCCATCTCCGTAACATAGAGCCTGTTTTGGACTCTGTCAAAAGCCAGTCCCAAGGCGCCATAATCGGTAGTAAACCCAGTAATGCTTCTAGCTCCTACATAGGTGATTGGCACCGTGGATGTGTTAAAAATATAGACTACACTTCCGTACCGTTCAACCACGTAGAGACTATCGTGCACTGTATCGATAACTATGCCGGATAGGTCATTCGCGCCCGGAACCCCGACCGAGTATAGGAGATCGAAGTTTTTGGCATTAAATGCCCAGATGCTGTCCTGGAACTCGTAGGTGACGAATACTCGCTCGTGCTTTTCGTCAAGAGCTATCCCCACGGGACCGTTGCCCGCCCAGGGCAATCCGTATGTCTGAATAAGCGCTATGCTTTGGTTGATTACATCGTATGCCTCGAGATAAACGGTATCCGATGGTGAACTCCCGGACCCACCGTTATTCGAAATGACATAGAGAGTGTAGTCGGTGTTAGAGACCGCTTGACTGGAGAGGCATATCACCAAAGCTACCGAGAGAACTAAAAACAAGCTAACCTTTTTCATTTTTTCCTCCTATGAGTCCCCTTCAGCTGGAACTCAGGTTAGAAATTAGCTTTCAAATTCAACTCCACTCCAACCTTCTCCCCCTCACAATTTCCCCCTCATCTTGAGATTAAAATCAAATACGTGAGTTATCACCTCCTTAGTCTTTCGAAATTAAACTGCCTTATGCTAAATCGTTCCTTCTTCCTTCATTACCTCCTCTCCTTGAAAATGAGATGAAAAAGAGCAAGTTTGTATAAATTAATGGGTAAACATTATTCCCTCACACAAAACGGAACTATAAAAAACGTGGAATAAAAGCTTTCCGTTCTTGGGAAAGAGTATACTTCCTTTCGTCCAAGAAAGTTTAAATTTGCCCGACTCTTAATAGATAATAGGCGAGACAAGTAAGTCTTTGGTCCCACCCCCGCTTCCATGCAGGCAATCCATAAGAAAGAGATCGAGGTTAATTGAATTCTTAATCTCGCGTGCCCACTGTTACTTAATATAAATGCTTCTATCCTTTTTTGTCAAGGAAAAAATAAGTCTTTTTGGGGGTGGCTCCAAAAGAGTTGATAGTAAGGTCACGGATAAGGTAAATCATTCCAGGATTTCGTCTCTAATACATAAAAGGTGCTACTCAAGCCTACTGCATCCAGGCAAAACTTTTGGAGATTTGGCTCTTTCGTAAGCTTTTCGGATAAGATCTAAGCTTATGATAAAGAGGAAAGTGCAAATCAAGGTTATATACGGCGGGAAGGTAAACCCAAAATCCGAGCCAGCATCTGGTGAAAAGAAACCTACGGAGAAGGAGATGGTGTTGGAAAGAGCATGAACAAAGATGGCAACCCAGAGGTTGCTGGTTAAATAAACCAAATATCCTAAAAATAGTCCCAGAAGAAAAATACCTGCAAAATTCCAGGGATCTAAATGCATCAGGGCAAATAAGAATGCAGTGAGAAAAAACCCCCTAATCCCTCCCAGCCTTTTAGAAAAGATCGACTGCAGAAATCCTCTGAAGGCAAACTCCTCACAAAATCCAGCCAAAGCGCCAGCCGCAAAAATCCTGAAAAGATACTCAGGCCACGTTTTTGCCACAAAAAGCTTGAGTAAAGCTTCCTGTTGTATTTTAGGTCTGGGCATCAATTGATGGATATAGCCGGTGATGTCGGATATCAGCACAAGCAGAAAAACTGTGGCGGCTCCCACCAAAACCCAGAAGCTGAAGTCAAGCCTTTCCGGATAGGCAAAAGCGCGGCGGAATGAATACCCGGCCGCAGAAAGAAATGACAAAGGCACCAGAAGTATCATCGTCTCACTCAAAATCACTGTGAAGTGGAGTCCAAATATCAACATGCTGATTCCGCCTATGATGATAACCACAACCAGAAGAAGCACGAAGATCCCTACACCATGCCCAACAGTGAATTCCTTCTGTTGCCTTTGATCATTCATTATCAAAGTAGCGGAGACCTTTCTCGTCCTGAGATCCCTTGAAGGAAGGTCTCTATAATTATGAATGGAAGGCTAAAGCTTTCCGCTATAATCTTTCCTTTTGGTTTAAACATAAATTTATATATTGCCAACTAATCTTACCGAAGACCTAAGTCTGTGCTGGGTAAAACACACTTATCGTTTTCATTTGAAGATAGTTTTGATGCTGATGCCAACACGGTAAGTAGCCGGAGCGTTTTTCCCAGTTAAGGGAAAATCTAAGGTGAAGTCAAGCTTTCCGTGTTTTCGCGGGGTAAACTCACCCAAGGAGAGGCGAAAGGAAAAGTTGAAAATATCTGCTTGCTCCCTTTCGACCACATTATCCCATTCTGTAGCTTGCCACCAGGTATATTGCAAAGTTCCACCAATTCCCGCGTTTTTAAAGTTTCGCACAAACCCTAAATCTGTTCCTAAAACGTCTCCCGGTTTTTCATCAATTGATTTCCCCGCCTCATTTTTATACTGTCTTTTGAACTGATGGGCAAATCGCATGCCCAGTTTGATGAAGCTTCCCTCGGTGAGCAGGATATCACCCCTCAACCCAAAATTCAAATCGGTTTGACCATCTCCAGTGCCAGCTTGATTGGCAGAAACTTTATTATAAGCTCTGCCGGTGGGCAAAGTGGTGCCAAATTCTGTGGCTAAAGACCAGAAATATCGATCCACAATACGATACTTAAAGAAAAGCTGGACGTCTCCAACATTGGAGACGCCGGATTTCACTTTTTTGCCCTTTTCGTAAAGCCCGCTATCTACCTTCTGATCCAGCACCACAGGAATGTAAACTCCTAAAGTTAATTTATTGGAAAGCCCATAAAGCAGTCTGCCATTTATCATATAGCTGGTAGAGTCCCGCCCCCAGGGATAATCCAACTCTTTTCCCGCCACAAAATAGCTTTCATTGTGCACATACAAAAACTCAAAGCTGGGATACCAGAATCCTTTGGGCAAGGTAGCACTGCTCCACTCTATCATGCCCCAGGAGGGTTTCTCCAGCAGATATTCCCATTCAAAAGATGTTTTTTGCTCTATAGCATAAGAGGAGACTACCCCCAGGTAAGCCCATATCCACAGAAGGATCAAAAAGAATATCTTCCTTTTCATGTTTTAATACCTCGACATTTAGTATTGCTTCAGTGTTTGTGTTTATCCTTGAAACCTATCAACCGATGACAAGGTTTGCGCTTTTTTTCTCCCGTCCCACGCAGGCTAATGGTTATCAACTAATTATCTTGGCGATTCGGAAAACGGAGACCCGTCTGGGAGAGTAAGAAAAGGAGTGCGCCCCGCCTTTGGCGGGACGCTGCGTTCCGCCGTTGGCGGAACGCACTCCAAGGCGAATTTGTCAAATTAAATAGCTGGTGACCATAAGCCTGCGGCTACCAACCTCCTTAATTCAAAATGAATTTAACAAATTAAAAAAGGAGAGTCAATAAAAAAGAAAGAAAGCTTTATGTAGGGACGGGGCTTGTTGAGCTTGCGAAATCCCGCCCAGGCGGGGTCCCTGTCCTAACTTTAGGTCGGACAGCCACGAGGGTTCATCCTGAAGGGATTCACCCTGAAGGGCTGTCCCTACATTATGCTCCCGCTGGATGTCATCATTTAGTCCGATGGATCTTGTTCGTGCGGGAATTGGATTTCCCGCACGAAGGTGGTCCGGGAATTCTTAGCTTCCCGTTGGTGTTCTTCACCAACGGGGAATGAATGGCGGGTGACTCGTTGGTCGAGGGTGCCCTTCCCTCGGACTGAGTCCTTCGGGACGAAGTCAGGATGAACCCTCACCTCGACCAGAAATTATGTGGCAGGGTAGGGGCTTGTCCTGAGGGCGCAGGCCGAAGGATACCCTGCCACAACACTATCCAATTACTTCGCGCACTCCTTAAAAGAAATCTTGACAAGCTACGTAGGTCTTTCTATCTTTAAAGTGGACGTATAAAAACGACAGGCGAATATCTATGGTTCATTTTATACCGTCTCACAAGAATCATAATCTTTTAAAAACCTTTACTGAAAGGTGGGAATATGCTGAAGCGTTACGTTTTATTCTTGGCAGTTTTAGTGATTGCCCTTTCGGTTCCCCAGCAGGTTCTGGCTGAGGGTCAGACGTGGGGCAATGATGTTTTGGTCCATCAAGCCAACCATATCTATGGTTTTGGCATGGATCAAGGGGATAAGGACACCCTGTTATTGGTTGTCTCCGACAGCAGCACCACTAATCTAAAAGATACGCTTTATCTCTATCGTTCCACGGACAACGGGCAAACTTGGAACTGTGTAAGAACCGCGACCTCTGGAACCAATGATTTGCGTTTTGGCAAGGCAGATATTATCGCCGCAAAAGGTGACACAAACTTTGTTTTCGTATTTTGGATATGGGACAATGAATTATGGTACTGCAAATACAATTACGGTGATCTTTCCGTACGTTTTTGCACTACGATTGATAACGACAACGTGGTAGACTTTTCAGTTTGCCAGGATTTATGGAGTAATTACTGGTTATACGTTGTTTACCAAACGGATCAGGATTCGGTAATATTTAAAACCTCCAGAGATTATGGTCAAACGTGGAAATTCAAAAAGAATCTTACTGAAGTTACCCCCATCACCAGCCAACCCAGCATTGCTTGGAGTCGAGGCACCTATTTGGTGGTAGCTGGCAAAACCGACGATGATAAGATCTATACTATAAGAAATGATAATTCCGGCTACTCTGCTGATTGGAAAGACGGCCAATATCCTTGGGCGGGCAGTGATTGTGACGCTCCGGTGGTTGCTGGTTCTCATACTACACCAAGTGCTGAAGCTGTATTCTGGGTATTCTATGAACGATACAGTACGACCCCTCCTGCGCATTGGGTTTTGAATTTCCACTGGAGCACAGATGCTGGTGCCAGCTGGTTCATACTGTCATCGCCGAGTGATACCTCAAGCGGAAACCGGCTTTATCCGTCTTTACATGTTCTGAAAGAAAACGATGCGCAGAACATAACCTTGGCTTACCGCTACGAGGGCACGTCGCCTCGGCAGATTCGTTACATCTACAAGGAAAACGGACAGGCCAACCCTTCGGTCTGGACTGCGCCATATAGTGGGATAAACGATCATAGCCCTCATCATACTCCGCCGCAAAGGGCTTACACCATAAGAGGAACAGATAATTCAGTACAATCAGCAGTTCTTTATGTCCATTGGACGGAACACGATTTATATTTTGACGCCTCATCGTTTGTGGGCGTAGATGATGAAATAGGGAATGAAGTCATTAGAGAATTCAGCTTGAAGCAGAACTATCCCAATCCTTTCAATCCGGGGACAGTTATTGAATATGAGCTCGCCCAGGCAGGTTGGATTAGTATGGAAATTTACAACGTCCTGGGACAGAGGGTTCGCCAATTATTTAACGGCCATGCTGTTAGAGGACACCACAGGATCACCTGGGACGGAAAAGACGACAATGGAAAAGTTGTAGCAAACGGGATATATTTCTATCGTATCCAGGCCGGAGACTTTACTGAAACAAAGAAGATGATTTTGCTCAAGTAAATATGACTTGTCGTAGGGGTTCAATTTATGGTTCGACAAGCTCACCATCCTGAGCCTGTCGAAGGATCGAACCCCACGGCCTACAAGCCCCGCCAGAGGCGGGGGTCGCATGTCCGCCAAAGGTGGATCTGCCTATGGCAGAAATGCGACCCCTACAGTCGATTCATAGGGGCGGGAATTTTCGTATGAATGCATACGCATATCCCGTCCCCATTTCTTTGCATCACGGACCAGAGCCCATTGTTGGTAACGGACGCCTCGTCCGTTCACGGTGAATCCATTCAGGATGAATCCGTTCACGGTGAATCCATTCAGGATAAATCCGTTCACGGTGAATCCGTTCAGGATGAATCCGTTCACGGTGAATCCGTTCAGGATGAATCCGTTCACGGTGAATCCGTCCAGGATGAATCCGTTCACGGTGAATCCGTCCAGGATGAATCCGTTCACGGTGAAT
>CAYOFL010000143.1:0-7094 GCA_964403165.1 uncultured Ignavibacteria bacterium | reverse complement strand
CTCTTTTTTATTATCTTTAAATTTATACAAACCATTTTTGAAATTACTTAAAAATCTCTCTAAATAACCACCCAATTTATTTGATATTTTTTTGATAATTTTTATTATAAAATCTTGCTTATAGAGCAAAACAAGAAGCAGAATTAAAACAATAATGATTACTACTACTCCAAGGAGTAGAAAAAATTGAAGATTTTGTCCTAAAATAGCTCTATTTTCTAGTTCACCAAATCTAGTTAGATATAAATAAATCAGAGCAAAAAAATTAATCATAAATAGTATTAGAAAGTCTAATCCTCTTTCTATGGCGATTCCTGTAAAACTTTCGGTCAATCTTATATTTTCTCGATCTTTAAGTATGAATACTTTTACCATATCACCTAATTGCCCGGGGGTTATGTCATTTATAAAAAAACTTGCACCAACAGAGAAATATGATGAAGAAAATTTAATCGGTTGATTTAAACCTTTGAATATTAATTTTAATTTATATGCTCTAAGAAAGAATGCGATAGTATATAATATTATAAAAATTAAAGTACCCCATAAACCAATCATGGAAATTTTTGCTATTAATTCTGAAAAATCAATAAGAATTATCATTAGAATTATTAAAACTATGGTAATTAAGTTTATAATAAATCTTTTATACCTCTTTAACCAATTTACTAGCTTATTTTCTTTTCCTTCAGACATTAATTAAAATTGTAAAGAATCAATTTTTTTTAAAGTTTTTCAATCAAATATTTTATTATTTAATAAATTTAGACTCTAAATCAATAATATTGTGGGAAAGATTACAATTTTAAATTATTTTAGAGCGGTAATTCCCCACTGGATATCTTTACTCGTATTTTTCCAAATAGGCGTAGTCTAAGCTCACTGCATACCAACATATTTTCTGTATCCACTTTTGTGTGGCATTAAATTGTAATAAATTCTCAATTTACAACAGTGAATTCATTCGTGGGAAAAAAAATTAATCTTTCACTTTTAGAAAATAATTCTCTACTGCTAGTATAATGAGATAAATTCATTACTAAACTTTCGATCTCCTTATTGAAAGGAGATCCAAAAATGTTTTCAATCGATAATTGTGCAAAATACAAATGCATGACTTTAAATCCTGCAAAGAATTAAAAAACTTTTATAGAAAAACAATAAAATCTATTTGAAGAATCATTTTTCCTCTCCCGTTTCTCTTATTGTTTCATCTCTAATATAATTAATCATTTTTTTTGGATTTATGATATCAAAAATATAATCAATATCCTTTCTTGTGAATATTTTAGCTGTAAATAGAAATATTATATATAACCCAATAATTATTAGTAAAATCAAACCAGAGAGTAATACAGCCAAATTAAGTGAAGCGATAAAAAAACAGATGATAAATAAAATAATTAATACTGAATAGTGCATTAATTCTTTAATATCGATATTCCCTATACCATTCTTTTTATGGCTATAAATTCTAATAATAATAATATTTGGAATTAAAAATATCCAGTTTCCTAATTCGATTCCAATAATACTAAAATAAGGAATAAAAAATATCCAAGAAACTAATGCAGAAGCAAATTTCAGAGCTTTTAACAAAGTGAATAATTTTAATTGGTTTGATGCTATTAATACTGAAGAATAAGGATCTAATAAAGCAAAACGCATTACAAATAACAAACAACCATAAAAAAAATATAATCCCTGCTCATAATAAATCAAGCCAAAAAAATTTTTTAAGATAAATTCTCCAAAAATAATCCCCGTAACAATTAATAAACTATTCATTATTGTCATATATTTCCCAAATAACCTAATTGATTTCTTAAGGTTTTCAACTTCATTATTTGTCAATAAATTAATAAAATTAGGAATTAAAAGGATTTGAAATGTTTTTTGAAGTGTTAAAATCATAGTAAAAAAAGAAAATATTACAAAATATACTCCTAAAGCCTCTTCATCAAAATGTAGCAAAAAAAATAATGGACCTAAATTTGCACAAAGGGTATCAAGAATTACAGGTAAAAGAAGTATTACACTTAGATATACATATCTTTTTAAAAGGATTCTGTTGATTTTTGAAAAATGAAAAATCCTACCAAAATAAATATAGAATATTAGGTTTATTGAATAAGTAATGATGGTGCCCATTAAATAAATATAAAAATTTTGAAAGATGAAAATTACCACAATCGAGAAAAATTTACCAATAAAGGTACTAATTATAATAGGTATTTGCATTTTAGCTATATCCATTGTTGATAAAAAACTTCGAGTATAGATTTGATTAAAAGAATCAAGAAAAAGTTCAAAAAATACAATTATTATAATCCAAATCTGCTCTGTACTAAAACCAATGAAATCTCTATCGTTTATTAGATTTAAAATAAAAAAAAAAGTAATGATTGATGCTATAATTGTTAAAATTACTTTAATAAGGAAATATATTGTAAACGCATCATCCCGGTTTCCCTTTTCAGCCATAATTATATTATGTGCTTGTAAAAATCCTAATGTAGATAAAAATATAAAGAGACCCATTAATGAAATTGCAATTTTTTGATAACCAAAGTATATGGGAGAAAAACTGTTAACAGCAATAAAAAAAGTTATTGCATGTAAAAGGCGAGTGATAATTTCTGATATTAAGATTAAAATACTTTTCCTTCCATATTGAATATCCAATCACCTTAAGAAATAAAAAGACTTAGATTAATAAACATTATTTCCAATTTTAAATTTTGTATAATGTTGATTTCAATATCCTCGAAGCATCAGATGTTAAGGGATCAAATCCAATTTAGATATTTTCTTTAAGATTAGTCCCTTTACATTCATAGTTGTATGATTAATTAAGAAAAATAAAATAAATTGTTTTGATGGAAAAAACTGAATATAGTTTTATGAGATTTCCACAACAAAAATAAGAGCTTAATAATTGTGGAAAATGGTTCATATTTAATGAAAAATGATTTATTCTATAAAATAAGGTGTGTCTTTCATGATTAAAATTGGAAATAAAGAAATTAAGAATTATTCAGAACCATTTATTACTGCTGAAATTATTGCAAATCATAACGGGGATGTAGAATTAGCCAAAAAGATGATTAATATTGCTCATAAAAAAGGAGCTGATTGTGTTAAATTTCAATCTTGGGATAAACACTCGATATTTTCAAAAAAAGCTTATGAAGATAATTTCTTTTTAAATGACGATTACAGAAATAGAAATGATCATACTTTAGAATCTATTGTTGAAGCTTACAGCCTTAGTGATGAAGATTTTAGAGAATTAAAGAATTATTGTGATAAAACCGGTATAATTTTTGCATCTACTCCTTTCTCTGAGAGAGAAGTTAATTTCTTAATCGATGAATTAGATGTAGAATTTATCAAAATTGCCTCTATGGATCTAAATAATTTCTCTTTTTTAGAGTTTATTGCAAAAAAAGACAAACCACTTGTAATGTCAACAGGTTTGAATAATTTAAGTGATATTGATCAAGCTATCAGGACGATTATTAATACTGGAAATGATAAAATCATTTTATTACATTGCGTATCACTCTATCCTCCAGAGGATAAAAAAGTTAATCTAAATAATATTGACATGGTTAGGAATCTTTATAATTATCCCACAGGTTTTTCAGATCATACCATTGGCTTTACTGCACCCATACTTTCAATAGCAAAGGGTGTATGTATGATTGAAAAACATTTTACATTAGATAAAACTATGGAAGGGTGGGATCATAAAATTTCTGCAAATCCTGAAGAATTAGGAATTATTGTTAAAGAATGTAAAAGAGCATATAAAATGCTAGGTTCTTATAATAGGGTTGTCAACGAACCCCAGGAAAGACTGGAAGCATTTAGAAGAAGTATTGTTTCAACCAGGAATATAAAGAAAGGAGAAAAAATTTTAAAAGAAGATCTAACTTGTAAAAGACCTGGAACAGGTCTAGAACCAAAATATATCAATTTTATAATCGGAAGGCAAGCAAAGAGAGATATTGAAATTGACTCATTACTTTCAATGGAGGATTTTTAAATGATAGCCATTATTCCTGCAAGAGGAGGATCGAAAGGTATTCCCAGAAAAAATATTAAACTTCTAGGTGGAAAACCCCTTATCGCATATACAATAGAAGCCGCATTACGAGCAAAAAGTGTAAATAGAGTTTTTGTTTCCACAGATGATCTGGAAATTGCGGAAATTGCTAAAAAATACGGAGCAGAAATACCTTTCATGCGTCCAAAAAACCTTGCTACTGATAATAGTTCTGCAACTGATGTATATATTTACACTATAGAACAATTAGAGAAAATCTTAAATAAGAAAATTGAATCATTTATTGCACTTTTGCCGACATCACCTCTTAGAACAGGTGGAGATATTGATAAAGCAGTGAAACTTTTTTTGGAAAAGAAAGCGGATTCGGTTATATGTGTGACTGAGGCACCACATCCACCTAGTTGGTTTTTGAAATTAAATGAGAATGGAGTATTAACGAACTTTTTTAACAAAACAATGAGCATGAAAAATCGACAAGAAGAACCAAAAGCTTTTATTCCAAACGGGGCAATTTATGTTCTTAAAACAGATCTTCTTAAAAATGAAGGAACATACTATTCTGATAAGACTTATGCTTATATTCTTCCATCTGAACGTTCAATTGATATAGATGATAATATGAATTTTGCCTTAGCTGAAATCATGATAAGAAAATTAGACGAAAAAAAGGAATAAAGATCACAAAATTACAATATCTTTTTTATTTATTTTTAATATTTACAATTAGGCAAAAGTGAGTAGTTAAAAGGATATAATCATGGAAAAAGAACAAATAATACAATTAATATTTAATGCTATAGAATCAACCAATATTCTACTTCCTGATGATCAAAAACTTGAAAAGAAGCTTAACGAAATTATTTTTGGTGGTGAAAAAATAGATTCTTTAGGCATTTTAAATCTTTTCATTGAAATAGAAAGTCAATTTGAAAACACCCTACAGCAAGAAGTAATGATTATAGATAATATCATAAGTATGGAAGAAATCACTCTTACTGATATAAATACAATAGTGGATTTTATTGCCAATTTAGATGATTTGAAAATATTGATTTAATGATGAAGTGTAAAGTTATATCCGATTTCAATGTTCAGAATTTAATTAATATTCTTAAAAAAGATTTCTCTTTATCCGGTTTTCAATTTGATTTATGTAATTTTGGTGAAGTAATGCCAGTATTACTTAATAAAGACGAGAACTATTGGAAATTATATGAATTTGTAATAATTTTTACTAGACCTCAAGGAATTATAAGTTCTTTTAAAAAATTAATGCATTTTGAAGATATCTCTTTAAATCTGATCCTTAAAGAAGTAGATGAATTTTGTTCTCATATTATTAATATAAAAAAACATGTGAAAATTATTTTTATTAATTCTTGGATAATAAATTCATATTATCGAGGTTTAGGAATAAATGACCTAAAGAAAGGTGGATTGGCAAACGCACTTCTCCAAATGAATTTAAGGTTAATTGAAAATTTTGAGAATGAAAGAAATATCTTTATAATAGATACAAATAGAATATGCAACTATCTTGGCAAATCAAGTTTTAATAATAAGTTATGGTATTATACAAAAATCCCATATAGTAATGAATTTTTTTTAGATTTTATTGATGAAATTAAAATAATTAATGATTCTATTAAGGGTAAAGCTAAAAAATTAATTGTCTTAGATTTAGATAATACCTTATGGGGTGGAATTATAGGAGATGATGGTTGGCAAAATTTACGATTAGGAGGACATGATGCTACGGGTGAGGCATTTGTTGATTTCCAAAAAAACTTAAAATCTCTTAAAAATAGGGGTATATTACTCGCAATTGTAAGTAAAAACGAAGAAAATATCGCTTTAGAAGGAATTAAAAATCATCCCGAAATGGTTTTAGATATTAAGGATTTTGTTGGTTGGCGTATAAATTGGGAAGATAAGGCAAAAAATATCGCTGATTTAGTATCAGAATTAAATTTGGGTTTACAGTCAGTTGTTTTTATTGATGATAATCCTTATGAAAGAGAAAGAGTAAAGAAGACTTTAACTGAAATATTAGTACCAGATTGGCCTAAAAATCCAATAGAATATACTAAAGCTTTATCTGAACTAAAACATTTTGACAGAATTTCTCTCAGTGATGAGGACAAAAAAAGAACTGAAATATATATTTCAGAAAAGGATAGAAATATGTTAAAAACTCAAATAGAATCGATTGATGAGTGGTTAAAGACTTTAGATATTAAAGTTCATATTGAACAATTAAATGAAGGTAATATTCGAAGAACGCTTCAACTATTGAATAAATCAAATCAAATGAATCTCAGTACACGAAGATTAACGGAATCAGAATTAAATAATTGGATGAAAAGCGACACAAGTAAGCTATGGACATTTAGTGTTTCTGATAAATTTGGTAATATGGGATTAACAGCTATTATTAGTTTGGAAATTCAAGATAAAGTTGGGAAAATTGTCGATTTTGTTATAAGTTGTAGAGTTTTAGGTCGTAAAATTGAAAATTTAATGTTATTCCATATTATAGAATATGCTAAATCAAAAAATCTTGATAAAATAAGTGCAAAATATTTAAAAACAGCAAAAAATCTTCCTTGTTTGAATTTTTTTAATAAATCGGGATTTTCTATAGAAGAAAGTAAAATTGAATTCACTTGGGATGTTAAGAAAACTTATCCAAAGCCAGACTTAACAGTAATTTTTTTGGACTAATTTTGCTTGTTAGGAAAAATCATATTTCCTTAGAGAGAATTATTACAAAAGCTATCGCTTTATCTTTTTCATGTGAAATAGATAAAAATATTTCATAATCCCCCCTTTTAATAACAGGTTTTTTTCCAATATTTTCAATTTCAATAGAAGTATGATCTACAATTTTTTCATTTAATGCTTTAATAAATGCTTCCTTTGCACAAAATCTTGCTGCAAAATGCTGATAAGGATTTTTTTTTCCTAAACAATATTGAATTTCTTTCTTTGTAAATATTGTTTCATAGAATTGTGTATT
>CAYOFL010000142.1:0-7246 GCA_964403165.1 uncultured Ignavibacteria bacterium | reverse complement strand
CTGCTCCTTACGATGTCTCCAAAAGCTCAGCTGATTTAATTGCTCAAATGTATTATAAAACCTATCATATGCCAATTTGCATTACCAGATGCGGCAATACATTTGGCGGCGGGGATCTTCATTTCTCGCGAATAATCCCTGATGTTATTTTTTCTACTTTTTGCGATAGACCATTTGTTATTAGAAGTGATGGTAAATTTACGAGAGATTATATTTATGTTGAAGACATTGCCTATGGTTATTTATTATTAGCTCAATCGATGAAACAAAAAAATATTCATGGTCAGGCCTTTAATTTAGGCATTAATGATCCTCGATCAGTCTTAGAAATGGTAAGATTAATTCTTCATCTAATGAAAAAAGATTATCTTCAACCAAAAATTTTAAATGAGGTCCAATATGAAATAAAGAAACAATATCTCTCTTCTGAAAAAGCTAAAAAATTATTGGGCTGGCAGCCAAAGTACTCATTAGAAGAAGGCTTAAAGAAAACAATTTTTTGGTATAAAAGATTTTTTAAAAAATCCAATTTAAATTATGAAACAATTAAAAGGAATTGAAGTTTTAATTACCGGAGGAAGCGGTTTTATTGGATCTCACCTGACTCGGCGATTAATTGAGGAGGGGGCCAGACCAGTTTTAGTTGTCCGGCCGGAAAGTAATCTTTGGCAAATTAAGGATATAGTATCTCGAGTAAAACTAGTTAAAGCCGATATTACAGATTACGATAATCTTTGCAAGGCAATTAAAAAAATTAATCCTAAGAAAATCTTTCATCTAGCCGCTTATGTAGATGTTGACCGTTCATTTGAGAAGAGTGATTTAGCGTTAAAAATTAACACCCGGGGTACTATAAATTTATTACGAGCTCTTGAGGACGTTAATTACGACTGTTTTGTCAATACTGGAACCTGTGAAGAATATGGTGACGGACCCACTCCGTTTAAAGAAAATCAACCGGTTTCTCCAGTTTCACCCTACTCAGCTTCTAAATCTGCGGCAACTCTTTTTTGTAGAATGTATTGTAAAACCCAGAATCGTCCCATTATAACTTTGCGTCCATTTACTACCTATGGGCCCGGACAAGGATTAAATATGTTTGTCTCTCAAGTTATTGTTTCTGCTTTACAGAAAAAAGATTTTAAAACGAGCAAAGGAGAACAGACCAGAGAATTTAATTACGTAACAGACGTTGTAGATGGATATATCAAAGCATCAACTAGTCCTGGAGCTATCGGAGAAATTATTAATTTAGGAACAGGCGTTGAATGTCCAATCAAAGACGTAGCAGAAAGAATAGTAACAATGATGGGTAATCCTATCAGGATTAAATTTGGTGCTCTTCCCTACCGAACTCAAGAGATATGGCATCTATACTGCGATAACACAAAGGCCAGGAAGCTTCTCAATTGGAAACCAGTGGTTAGCTTGGATGAAGGATTAGAAAAAACTATTAAATGGTTTTCAGATAATATAAATTTAGTTAATTCTAAGATTTAAAAATGAACAAAATCGAAAAAACAAAAAAGGAAATTTTTAATAAGGTAAAAGAATTACATCAATTAGAGAAGAGCCAAGAGAAATTTGTCCCCGGCAAAACGAGCGTTAGGGTTGCTGGCAGGGTTTATAATGAAAAGGAAATAATAAATCTGGTAGATGCTTCACTAGACTTTTGGCTGACTGCAGGAAGATTTGCTCAACAATTTGAAAAAGATTTTGCCAAGTTTCTTGGTATAAAATATTGTCTTTTGACAAATTCTGGCTCTTCGGCCAATCTTTTAGCTATCTCTGCTTTAACATCTCCAAAATTGGGAAAGAGAAGATTAAAGCCCGGCGACGAGGTTATTACCGTTGCTTGCGGCTTTCCGACCACCATTAATCCAATTATTCAGAATAATTTGATTCCGGTTTTTGTTGATGTTGATTTAGGAACTTATAATATCCAGGTAGAAAAAATTGCCAAAGCTCTTTCCCCAAAAACTAAAGCGATTTTTGTCGCTCATACCTTAGGTAACCCGGTTGATCTTGATAAAATTTTAAAAATAGCCAAAAAATATAATTTATGGCTTATAGAAGATAATTGTGATGCTTTAGGTTCTAAATACAAGGGAAAATATACAGGAACTTTTGGAGATATTTCTACTTATAGTTTTTACCCTGCCCACCACATTACTATGGGAGAAGGCGGAGCAGTTTTAACCAATAATCTAGAACTAAAAAGAATAATTGCCTCCTTTAGGGACTGGGGCAGAGACTGTTGGTGTGAAACAGGCCATGATAATACCTGCGGGAAAAGATTTGACTGGAAACTCGGACAATTACCCTTTGGATACGACCATAAATATATCTATTCTCATATTGGCTATAATTTAAAAATTACCGACATGCAGGCAGCAATTGGGGAAGCTCAACTGAAAAAATTACCAAATTTTATCGAAAAACGAAGAAAAAATTTCCAAACTCTCTATAATGGTCTTGAGAAACATAAGGATTATTTCATATTCCCAAAAGCAACTCTCAAATCTAGGCCAAGTTGGTTTGGCTTTCCGCTTTTGGTAAAGGAAAATGCACCATTTAAGAGAGCTGAAATTGTAGATTATTTAGAGAAAAATAAAATTGTTACCAGAATGCTTTTTGGCGGCAATTTAACAAAACAACCTGCTTATCAAGATGCCAAATACAGAATCTTTGGTTCTCTTAAAAACACGGATTTAATTATGAATAATTTCTTCTGGATCGGGGTTTTCCCCGGGCTTACTTTAGAGATGTTAAAATATATAATTTCAATATTTGATAAATTCTTAAACAAATAAAATACTTTTAGTATTTATGAAGATATTGTTAATCAGCGCAATTAATCCGCACGTTGAGACAGAAACCCGATACCCACAGCTAGGATTGGGTTATTTAGTAAGTTATATCAGGAAAAAGCTTGGCCATAACACTCATAAATTTAAGATTATAACGAGCAAGATTGAAGAAAATCTTGAAACATTTAAACCCGACTTGGTCGGCATCAGTTGTTTTTCCCAGAATTACGGCATAGTCAAAAAGTACGCTTCACTTTGTAAAAAAAGAGGCCTGCCGGTTATTGTTGGTGGTATCCATATTTCATTACTGCCTGAATCCTTCTCTTCGGATATGGATGTCGGCGTTTTATTTGAAGGCGAGCAAACAATGACTGAATTGGTGCAATTATATGACACAACTAGACAATTTGACGCTAATAATCTCTCTTCCGTTAAAGGAATTATCTTTTGGGACAAAGGTCAACTAAAGTTTACCGAACCTCGTCCTCTAATTGATAATCTTGATGATATCCCCTTTCCTGCTCGAGAGCTATTTGACCTTAAGGGAAAACGCCACCTCTCAATGTTTTCTTCCCGGGGCTGTCCTTATCGCTGTATTTTCTGCGCTTCAAGCCGCTACTGGAGAAAAACCAGATTTGCTTCAGCCGAGTACGTAGCCAATGAAATTAAAGAGCTTTATCACAATTACGGCGCTCATTTGATTAGTTTTTATGATGATATTTTCACACTAAACAAACAAAGAATAAAGGATTTAATAAAGATTCTTAGTGAAGATGGAATTTTAGGTAAAATAAAATTTTCTTGTTCAGCCAGAGCAAATTTAATAGATGATGAGATGGCGAAATTATTAAAAGATTTGAACGTTGTGTCTGTTGCCTTAGGGCTTGAATCGGGCCATTCCAGAGTTTTGCGTTATTTAAAAGGGGAGGACATTAGTGTAAAAGATAATGAAAGAGCGGTTAAAATTTTGGATAAATATGGAATTGCTCCTAACGCTGCTTTTATAATCGGCTCACCCTCGGAGACTAAAGAGGAGATAATGGCTACATATAATTTTATAAAAAGCGTACCTTTAAGAAACTTTAATGTTTATGTTTTAACTCCATTTCCTGGTACGCCTCTTTGGCCCGAGGCAATAGAAAGAGGACTTATTAAAGATAATTTTGATAACTGGCCGATTTTAGACGCCGTTCATTTTTCAAAACATTACAAAAAAGCCATAATTGTTTCCCAAAAGCTGACGAGAGTTGAACTCTATAAAGCATATAAGATGTTTCAGCGACTAAGGCATTGGGTAATCCTCAAAAATATCTATCGTCATCCGTTTATCAAAGACGTACCAAAGATGGTTTATGCTTTAGCAAAAGAAAAGCTAAGCGGACTAGTACAAAAATGAGAATACTTCTAATTGACCCGCCATTTTATAGATTTATTGGTTATTATAACCGCTATTTTCCTTTAGGGTTGGCTTATTTGGCAGCGGTGCTTAAAGACAAAGGCCACACTGTCAGCATTTACGATGCTGATTTTACTCCAAAAGCAACAGAGATGGAGTTTTCTTATTTGGAAGAAAAATATCCGGATTATATTGAGGCGGTTAGTGGTTTCAAGCATCCTATTTGGCAGGAAGTAAGAAATAAAATTAAGGATTTTCGTCCTGACTTAGTCGGAATTACAATGATGACTACTAAAGCTGCTTCTGCTTTCAGGATAGCGGAGATTTGCAAAGATTATAACAAAGACATGCCGGTAGTAGTTGGTGGTCCCCATCCAACCGTTAGAGCCGAAGAGGTCCTAAGGATAAGTCCTCATATTGATTTCGTGGTTAAAGGTGAGGGAGAGAAAACATTTCCGGAATTAATAAGTGCTATTGAAAACAATCAAGAATTGAAGAAAATAAATCCTCCTCAAGAACTAGTTGAAAATTTAGATACTATCCCCTACCCGACCAGAGATTTGCTAGAAAATAAGGATTTTTATTCTTCAGAAGACATGGGGTTAATTATGACCGGTCGTGGTTGTCCTTACAACTGCACCTTTTGCTCATCTAAAGGAATTTGGGGCCAAAGAGCAAGATTTCGTTCTGTTAAGAATGTAATAGATGAAATTAAAGAGGTGAAAGCCCGTTACAATACTCGGCAGTTTAGTTTTAAAGATGATATTTTTACTATAAACAGAGAATGGGTAGTTGAATTTTGTGAAAGTTTAATTAGCCAGAATTTAAAAATTAACTGGGATGCCAATGCGAGAGTTAATCTAATTGATAAGGAAATGCTGATTTTAATGAAAAAAGCTGGCTGCAACGGCTTGAAAGTAGGCATTGAGTCGGGCAATCAAAGGATTCTTAATTTAATGAAAAAGGGTACCACCTTAAAACAGATTAAAAAAGCAGCTTCGCTCCTTAGAAAAAGCGGTATTCACTGGACCGGATATTTCATGCTCGGACTACCCACTGAAACAAAAGAAGAAATGTTAGATACATTAGATTTAATGAAAGAGATTAAACCCGATTATGCATCTGTTTCGGTTTACGAACCGTTTCCCGGGACCGAATTATATGATATTGGCTTAGATATGGGTCTTGTTGCCGAAAAGCGTTGCTTGGATGAGCTTTACAATATGTCTCCAAAATATTATTATATGAAAGACGTTAATAACAGGATCGATACGATGACTAATGAGGAGTTTTTAAAGATAGAAAAACACATAAAAGATAATTTTCACAAACATAACTCTGGATTAAGCCGGATTATAAAGAGAGCTAAAGCACGAAGTTCTTTATATTTAAAAGAACCTTCGGCATTATTTAGTGATTTTAAAAAGTTTTTAGCATGGAAATAAAAAAACAAAAAATACTTGTCACGGGCGGAGCCGGCTTTATTGGTTCTCATCTCGTAGATAAATTAATAGAAGAAGGCCATAAAGTAACCATAATTGATAAACTTGATCCCCAGGTTCATCCTGAAGGCAGACCTCCAAAATATCTGAACAAAAAAGCAGAATTTATTAAAGCGGATATATTGCAGGAAGATATTTTAAAGAAAGCACTCCGCAATGTTGATGTTATATATCATTTAGCTGCTTCTACCGGAGTTGGTCAATCAATGTATGAAATCAAGGAATACGTCAACAACAATATTCAGGCAACTGCGGCTTTGTGGGACATATTGGCAAACACCAAACATTCGGTTAAAAAATTTATTTTAGCTTCATCCCGTGCTGTTTATGGGGAGGGGCTTTACCAATGCAAAAATTGTAAAAAAGAGGTCTTGGCAGACTCCAGGGCAGAAAAGGACCTTGAGAATCATGTCTGGGAGGTACGATGTCCGGCATGTGCTAAGTTTATGACCCCCCTTTACAATCGTGAAAACGTTTCTTTAAATCCCACCTCTATCTACGCCATTACTAAAAAAGCGCAGGAAGAAATATCTTTGTGCGTTGGTGGTTCTATCGGTTTGCCGGTAGTAGCCTTGAGATTCTCCAATGTTTATGGCCCAAGACAGTCGCTTTCCAATCCCTACGTTGGTATCATATCGATTTTCGCTTCTCGCTTAATCAATAAAAACCCTATTTTTATATATGAAGACGGTTTAGAGAGCCGTGATTTTATTTATGTAAAAGATATAGCAATTGCTTGTACTTTAGCGATGCGAAACCCTAAGGCCGACAATCAAATTTTTAATGTGGGAAGTGGAGAAATAGTTAATGTTTTAGATGTGGCAAATACAATTATCAAAGAACTAAAAAGTAAGACAAAGCCGAAAATCATCGGCAAATACAGAGTTGGCGATATAAGGCATTCGTGGGTTGATATTTCTAAAATTAAAAAATTAGGACTCAAGCCACGCTACTCTTTTGAACAAGGCATTGGAGAATTTATCCGCTGGGTTCAAACAGAAAAGCCGGCTGATTTTTATCAAAAAGCAGAAGATGAATTGAAAAAGAAAGGATTGTTCAAATAAAAATGGTTGATTTGTCAATAATCATTGTTAGCTACAACACCAAGGATCTGACCAGAAAGTGCTTAGGGTCAATTTATGAGAACGTAAAAGGCGTTTCGTTTGAAGTTATTTGTATAGATAATGACTCCCGTGATGGCTCTCAAGAGATGATTAAAAAGGAATACCCCCAAGTAAAACTTATTGAGAGCAAGAAAAATCTTGGTTATGCCAAAGGTAATAATTTAGGCATTGAAGAAAGTAAGGGTAAATATGTGCTACTGCTCAATAGTGACACGATTATTTTGCCGAATTCTCTTAAAAGAGTTTTTGATTTTATGGAAGAACATTCCGATGCTGGAGCGGCTAGTCCTAAACTGTTGAACCCAGACGGCAGTATCCAATATTGTGTACGAACTCTACCTGATATCAAAACAGCAACCCTTCAAACTTTAGGTTGGCACAAATTATTTCCTAAAAATAAAGTTACGGCTAAGT
>CAYOFL010000141.1:0-7252 GCA_964403165.1 uncultured Ignavibacteria bacterium | reverse complement strand
TCTCTTCATCCCGAGGACATTCGTAATAATCATCCACCGCCACTGCCTGAACCGGCAGATAGTCGTACTTTCCACCACCCTCACTGGTCCACAGAATAACGTTGCCGTTAATAAAGGTGTTTTCACATGCTCCGTATCCCTTCACGGTGACAGACACAGGAACCTCGCCTCCGGTTGGAATCGATCCACCAGCGCTAACGTCAATGCATAGATCGTCACTGCTCACACTGTAACTGCAACCAGCATTTCCGATGTTCTGCACCTTAAAGGTTAAGTCTCTGGTGCCACCCGGGAGAATCTTCAAAGGAGGTCCATACCAGTAAGCCGGCTCCTCAATAACATAAGTGGTTCGGCATTCAGCAGAAACCTCCCATTCAGTCAGATGCAGATACATCACCGGATTATCAGTCCAGGTGGCCTCAGGAACCCATGCCGCACCCGGATCCAGATCACATATATACTCGATATGCAGATCACCATCGTACATGTTGGTCGCTAAGGAGGGCCAATCCTCGTCCACACAAGCTCCCGGCAGGCAGGAGTCACTATTGGTGCGGGTCAAGTTAAATATTGCTCCCCAGCCTGCTCCACCATCAAAACTACCAGTGCCCCAGAGATCACAGTTGCTGAACCCACGGTCGGCACCCAGATCTAAAGTGTCAGTCTGTGACCAGATGACGAACAGATACACCGAATCGCCTTCCGGATGATAGATCGGATCCTTGGCTGCAATAGAGGGCTTGTGAATGTTGGAACAGTTTTTTGACGCTGGAGCGTCTATATAGATGCCGGTGGCAACGTTTGTTATGTCTGCTTTCTTGCTCCAGTGATATAGTTTGGACCAAGCTGGAGTATAAGTCCCTCCTCCTGCACCCTCCCAGGTGTTGGTCACCCAAACTATATGCAAGCTATCCTCATAATCATAGCAGGCTGAAAGCTCAAAAGCACCTCGCTCGTCCTGACAACCATAATTGGTGACATTGTTAACCAGCGGGAGCCCGCTGATTAAGTCCGCACCATTGTTCATGGACTCAACATAAGCCACGTCATGGTTGTAGTCACACGCGGCTGAACCGTCACAGTAGGCTGGCCTCATATAAATGATAGCCACCCTCTTGGAGACCGGTGAAGATTCTATGGTTCCGGTGGGAAAGCAGGTGCTATCTATCATGCCAACGGGCGCGAACTGACCCCCAGAATACGCGCCTTGAGGAATCCTGTAGGTCGTAGTTGCTCCCAGGTAGGTCTGGCAGATTAAGGTATCACTTAAGCCAAAATAGCATCGCACATAACCCAGTCGATGTACGTTTGCGGCACGCTCGGTGGTCATGACGTGGATATAATCCTTATCTTCCACCTCATCATACACCACCGTGGCTTCGGGCCACCCTCCCGCAATATCAGCAATGTAATCCGGAACGTCCCAGAACTTGGTGAAGAAACCACCACACAGCCCATCGTCTACGGTCAACGCGGTGTGCCAGGCACCAGTCGCGACACCGTTATCTTGATATTGGGTATGGATTACTGCCGCTCTTCCATCATGCAAATGATTGGCCCGGGGGTATCTGTTTACGTCCTCTGGTGTGCCCACGTTGGTTTGACCAAGGTAATTGTTCATTGGATCCTTGCAATTGATGCCCGCCTGTTCCACTATAGGATCCACCGTTGGACCATAACAAAAGACGAAATGCCGATAGCCATTGTCGGTCACGTCGATTATCCGACCCAAGCTGCCATTCGCCTGATATTCATAAAAGGTATGCCCGATCTGATCATGCTGAATTTTGGTTCCCACATCAGGCGTAATATAATCGCAAGACGCTTTCGCTCCTCCAGTCGAATACTTGAAGGAAGCTTTAGAAGGTGTAGCAAATGTCTCTGAATCAACTACAGACTTCACTCTTCGCTTGGTCCCATCCGCTTTCTTCTTGTCCACAGCGGCGAAGATACCCACCGAAAAGATATACAGCACAAACAAACAAACTGCAAAAATTACCACAAATTTTTTTACCATTTTTTGCTCCTTTCAAGCAAATGAAAAAATACTTGAAATACACCAAACTTTAAAAGCCCCAAACAGATTTATCTTCTGCAACTTGCCTGAGGATACTCACCTCCTTTTCTCACCATAAAAACTTAAAAAAAGTTTTTGTATCAATGATTTCTTTACTGGTCTGCTTCACCTCCTTCCGATCTCAAAATCCCCAACCAACACGGGAGCTTAAGTTAAAAAGACAAAGAAAACTTAATACGTCTTCCGCCTTTAGCACAAGATGAATTTAGATTCTAAACCTGTGAAAGGGATTCTGCCAAAGTAAAAGAAAGACTCACGTCCCGCTTCAAGATAAAGAAAGAAAAGAGAAGATATTAAAAATCTCTTTCTTTAATCTTTCTCGCTATGGCTACTAACCATATAACCAATACAATAAACCACCAAAATCTTTTTTTGTCAAGTATTTTTTTTAAGTTTTTGACCAAATCTTTTTCTTTTGCGTCCTCTCTGAATAGATGAAGATTTGCCCCCAGGGGCATTCCTAACTTATCAGGAATCAGTGGATTATAGGAAATGGCGGGGTTTATATCTTAATTTCGTTCTGAAGTATTGGTCCTGAAGGGTTACCAACCCTGCATAACATATTCTCAAGATCCCCTTATTCGCTTTGGGGAACAATTCTTAATCTTCCACTATAGCTTGAATCAACTGGACCAAGTCTACCATGCTCGCCTGTACCCCATCTTTATTCACATCCGAGTTAGCCCTTTGCCGAGGAGTGAATTGCTGGCCTCCAGCCAGAAAATTGAGGAAAAATATAGCATCTGCAATGGTGTATGCATATCCATCATCGTTTATATCGCCATACAGAGGATGTTTGATGAAAACTCCTCCGTTGGCAAAGCTCAATTCTGGGGGAGCCACGAAACTGTCATCGGATCTCTCCAACCTATTGTCGGAAAAGGGAGTTTGGGGGTCTTCAAAAAAGCTTACCGGCGTCTCTATGTCCATCAGAAGATCCTGAGAGGTTACCTCAAACCAGATCAGGCCCACCACAACGTTACCCGGGGGTAAAGGTGGAAGATAGGTGGAATCTTCTTGGTGCCTCCTAACCACAACTCTTAATCTTCCTGGCACCGACTTATCATAGCTGAAGTACTGAAAATGAGGAAGCAACTCAACCGAATTGCAGGTTAAAAGAATCGGATCAAATTCCAGAAGCACATCTACACCAGCTATTGAGTCGGGGGAGTCCAATACAAAATAGAGTGCTACTGTCTGTCCTGGATCTGCCACAACTCCGGAACTAAGAGAGAATAAAAAATCCCCCTGCGCAAAACCTAAAGAACAAAGCGCTCCCCCATTCAGGATCATCAAACATACTATTATCAAAAAGCCCTTACGGAAAAACATATTTTTATCTCCACCTGACAGTGAAAATACCTTTATATTTTGAAAAGCCTTTGGTTTCATCAAAAGTTACATAAAGACAAACTTTAGTATTTACCTATTCCCCGGGTTTGTCGCTTACATAAGTTTTCACGGACAGCCCGGAGGAGGACCACCACGGAACAGATAGTTTAACAGATAAACCACATCTCCCAATTCAACGCTTCCATCGCAGTTGATATCTCCAGCCACCCATGGGTCCGGAGGAGGGCCACCCCGGAACAGATAATTCAAAAGATGCACCACATCTCCTAAATCCACCTTGCCATCACCGTTAACGTCTCCCGGGATATAGGAGATCACCCGCATCACCACAGTCTGGCTGTCAGCTAAATAACCATCCGAGGCGATAAAGCTCACTTCATAGACAGAATCCTCCTGAATGCTATCTGGTGCGAAGGTAAATGCTCCGCCTCCATTTCCACTGTCTACAAAACTGGAATTGAAAGGTGCACCCAAAATACTCAAGCTGATGCTGGGTCCATCTGGATCGATGGCATAAACATGTAAGCTACAGGTTACCCCCACTACCGGTTGCACGCTATCAGGCAGGGAAATCAGGACCGGAGGCTGATTTCCTGCCTCATTTACAATAATCTGCACCATCTCACTATCCACTGCCCCAGTGGTATCAGTAGCTTTGAAGGTGACCAAGTATTGGCTAGCCTGGAGATAACTGGGAGCAAACCAGAATGACCCGGCACCATTCCCTGAATCGGTCAGAGATGAATTGGGGGGATTGTTCTCCACGCTGAAGACAAATGGGTCACCGTCCGGATCGGTGGCGAAAATCCTGAACTCGAGGGTATCACCCTCCGTCACGCTCTGAGGTCCTATAGAATCTAAATCTGGAGGTTGAGGCACATTGGTAACGGTAATGGGCACATTCTCCACGTCAGATGAAACTAAATCGTTTACCGTGAAGTAAACTGAAAAGCCCCCCGCCTGGTAGTAGTCAGGGATGAAGATGAACGATCCTGCTCCATTACCGGAGTCTATGAATGTGGCATGATTGGGCAAAGGAACCGCACTCAAGACCAAACTGTCGCTGTCCACATCTGTGGCGTGCACCCTGAACTTCAGCGTATCTCCCTCTGCTACCGTTTGGGGTCCTATGAAATCTAAAACTGGCGGTTGATTTACATTTACCACCGTGATCTCCACCACCTCACTGTCGATGGCTCCTTTAGCATCTTTTGCAAAGAAGATAACGTGGTAAACCCCTGCCTGAGTCCAATCTGGATGGAAGACAAAAGAGCCAGCCCCATCTGTCGAATCAACAAAGGTGGCATTAGGTGGCACATTCAGGGTGTCTAAGATGATGGAATCCCCATCTAAGTCCGTGGCATGTATGCGCAGGCTCAAGATCTCCTCCTCGTTTACCACCTGGGGTCCAATGGAATCCAAAACCGGGGCGTGATTTCCCCATTCCAGCACGGTTATATGGACATATTCGGTATCAGCCAAACCTCTGTTTTCGGCAACAAACCACACCTGATAGGTGGAATCACCCTGAGTAAAATCGGGAGTGAAGCGGAACCACCCTCGCCCGTTACCACTGTCTTCAAAGGAGCAATTTGTTGGCATGCTCATAGCCTGTAAACTGGGTATATCTACAGTGGAGGTAGTAACCACATAAATGTCCAAGGTATCCCCCTCTACTATTGTGGTGTCGTTTATGGGCACAATATCAGGCGGCTCAGGAACATCATACACCCATATCTGCAGAGGGGTAGGAAACCAGGTGGTATCAGGATAAAACTCGTCCACCACAAAGACTGTGTCCCAAAAAACCGCAGGCCAGGGCTGCCCTCCCTGACTATAATCCGGAGTAAAGACAAACAACCCCACCCCATTCCCGCTATCTATCAAGGTGGCATTATCAGGCAACGGCACCACATGCGGAATGGGGAAACTGCTATCCGGATCTGTGCCAATCACCTTAAACATACAGGTATCTCCCTCGTCCACCTTAAAAATCGATAAATCCGGCTGGACAAAGACACTGGGATACTGATTTGAGTCTATCACCGTGATCTCCACCAACTGCCAGTCTCTCAGAAGAGTATCCACTGAGTCAATGGCCTCAAACAGTGTGTGGTAAACTCCCTGCTCATAGTAAGTGGGGTGGTAAACAAAGGTGCCGGTGCCGTTCCCGTTGTCGGTAAAGGTGGCTGAAGGGGGCAGATCGCTTGTCCTCATGCTGGGAGTGGTGCTATCCGGATCTGAAGCAGTGACCACAAATGATAACCACTGTTTCTCAGTCACTGATCTGGGAGGTATGGAATCTAATATCGGAGCTTGATTGCCTGCCTCCGTAACCGTTATCTCCACCACCTCACTGTCGGTCAACTCCCCATCAGATGCCATGAAGATAATATGATAAATGCCGGCTTGAACATAAACGGGATAGAATTCGAACAATCCCCTCCCGTTGGTGCTATCGGTGAAGAAAGCTCCAAAGGGTAAACTATCTGCAGTGAGGACGAGAATGGTGCTATCCGGATCGGCGGCACTTACCACAAAGATCAGAGTATCGCCCTCCATCACGCTCTGGGGTCCGATGGAATCCAGCACAGGAGCCTGATTGCCTGCCTCCACCACCTGGATCAATATCTGCTCGTAATCCACAAGCTCTCCGTCGCTGGCGTAGAAGGTAATCTCATGTATTGCAGACTGGCTATAATCCGGGGTGAAGAGAAAACTACCGGCACCATTTCCAGAATCTTCAAAAGCGGCATTCGTAGGAAGGGGCACGCTGGTGTAAAGCGTAGGTGTAGAGCCATCCGGATCGGTGGCATGTACCCTGAATTCTAATGTATCACCTTCAGTCACCATCTTATATCCAATGGAATCCAAAACCGGAGGTCTATTGTCTCCTTGGGTGATGGTGATCTCCACCACCTCATATCCCGACAAAGGTGGAGTGCCCTCATCCGTGCAGTAGAAGGTGACCGTATCCACGCCTACCTGTGAATAGTTGGGAATAAAGGTAAATCCTCCTATGCCTCCACCGCTATCTTGGAAAGTGGCATTCGCAGGAACACCTACCACAGTAAGGTGAAGTGGTCCGCCATCCGGATCAGTAAGATCGCTTCCCACCACGCGAATTTCAAGTATATCTCCGGCCTGAACAGTCTTTGGACCTATGGAGTCGATTTCAGGAGGCCAGTTAACGTCCAGGATGGTAATCTCCACATTCTCAAAATCACTCAAAGGTGGTGGGTAACTGGTATCAATCGCAGTAAAGGTTACAGTCTCCACACCCGCCTGATAAAAATCGGGATAAAATGTAAACAATCCACGTCCGTTGCCACTATCTACAAAGGTGGCGTTATCGGGAAGATTGCCCACAGAAAGCACTGGAATGGTCCCGTCTGAATCAGAGGCGGCAACTGTAAATATCAAACTGTCGCCCTCATATACCATTCTGGGACCGATGGAATCCAAAACCGGTGGACGATTAGACCACTCTGTTACTGTGATCTCTACCACTTCGCTGTCCGCCAGCAGGGTATCTGAAGCTATGAAAGTAACGTAATACGTCCCGGCTTGACCTGTATCCGGAGCAAAGGTGAATGATCCCGCTCCATTGCCAGAGTCAACAAAGGTGGCGTTCAAAGGAACGTTCAAGGTGTCCAGAATGATGGAATCTAAATCTATATCCGTGGCATGTATCCTCAACTCTAAAGTACCGCCCTCCACCACTGTCTGTGGTCCTATCGAATCTAACTCCGGCGCATGATTGCCAAACTCCGTCACCGTTATCTCCACCATCTCACTATCAGCACCTCCCAAAGTGTCGTT
>CAYOFL010000140.1:4525-7308 GCA_964403165.1 uncultured Ignavibacteria bacterium | reverse complement strand
TGATCGACAAGCTCATTAAAAGATTGGAAGAAGACTCTTATAAGCCTAAAGTCCAAGATGCTTTAAAAGCCATCCAGCTTAAACAGAAGGTGGTTAAAACCTCGGAAGTTGAACGGAGTGAAACCCATAGGGCCGAAAAAATCTTCTGGCAGGAAATAGAAGCAATAAGAAATGAGGAATTGCCAAAACTTTATCCCCAACCCAACAACCTCGAATCTCAAATCACCAATACCATCGCACGATTAAAATACCTGGTAACAAATGGCATTCTTCCCGTTAAAACCATCACCGATACTTTCAACCAGAACAGATCCAAAGAAAGTCAGCTCACTTACTCTCGCCTTGGCCGTATCCTGTCCGTCATGGGCTTCCGAAAAACAAAAACTTCAAGCGGCTCCTCCGCCATCATCTGGGACGACCAACTACTTACTCAGGATACAGATTCCAATGCCCATAATTCGTTGCCTGAGACCTGCTTGGAGGCCTGTCTGGAGGAAAAAAGTGAAAAAAATAAAAAAACCACCAGAACCACCAGATGCACCAGAAGCACCAGAACCACCGGTCAAACATCATCATTCACGGTAAATCCCCACCCTCGACCAAAAATATGTGGTCCGAATTTGAATCCTGTGGACAAATTCGGATTTCTATTTTGTTTGTTTGGGTTTTAGCGGTGGACGGCAGACTGTGGACTGTGGACGTTTTTCAATCCGTTGACAGCATTAAGCCCCACAGCATTTTTTGTATTTCTTACCACTGCCGCAAGGGCAGGGGTCGTTTCGTCCGATCTTTTTGCCCACCTTAACCGGCTTGGGCTTACCAGGAGCCACCTGTTCGGCTGGTTGAGTATCAGCATATCCCATGCCCACTGTGGACTGGTGCACCGCCTCCATCTGTCTTTCCGGCTCCCCTCGCCTGGGTCTTTCCTTCTCTTGCACCTGCAGTTTGAAGATAAGCTCCAAAGTCTCTTGGTCAATGTTTTGGAGCATCTCGGTGAACAGAGCAAATGCCTCCTTTTTGTATTCAATCAATGGATCTCTCTGGCCATAGGCTCTCAAGCCGATGCCGGTTTTGACTTGATCTACGTCATAAAGATGTTCCTTCCATTTTTCATCTATAGTCCGGAGCATGGCATATCTTTCTAACTGCCGCATCAGCTCCTCACCCAGCATCTTCTCCTTATGGTCATAGATCTGAAGAGCCATCTTGTAAAGGTTCTCTTTCAAATCTTCCTGTTTCAACTCGTTTATATCTTTCTGGTCGAACTTAACGTCCACCAGAAAGGTTCTCAAGAGATCCTGTTTTAGACCCACTAAGTCCCATGCCTCGGGATATGTGCTGGCATCGGTGTGTGCCTCTACTTTGGATTCAATCACCGTCTTGATTAAATCCAGAATCTCCTCTCTTAAGTCTGCACCCTCTAAGACCGCCAGCCTGCGGTCATAGATAACCTCCCTTTGCTGGTTCATCACGTCATCATATTCCAACAAGTGCTTTCTGATGGAAAAGTTTTGTGCCTCCACCCTCTTCTGTGCTCTCTCTATTGCCTTGGTGACCATGGAATGTCTGATCACCTCCCCCTCCTGCACACCTAATCTATCCATTATCGACGCAATTCTTTCCGAGCCGAAAAGTCTCATCAGATCATCCTCTAAGGAGAGGAAAAACTTTGAGGAACCGGGATCGCCCTGCCTTCCGCTTCTTCCTCTGAGCTGTCTGTCGATCCTTCGAGCTTCATGCCTTTCTGTTCCTATGATGCGAAGCCCACACGGGACGTCCTCATTGCAACCCAGCTCCTCTAAATAGGGACAACCATCTTCTCTGCCCGGGGTCACCAGTTTGCAGTGAGGATGTTTGACCACGCCTGAACCCAATTTGATATCTGTACCTCGACCTGCCATATTGGTGGCGATGGTAACCGTGTTTGCCTGACCTGCCCGGGACACGATCTCTGCCTCCTGTTGATGGTATTTGGCATTCAGAACGGAGTGTTTTATCCCTTTTCTTTTTAGCATGCGGGAGAGGGTCTCCGACACCTCCACCGTCACAGTTCCCACCAGAACCGGCCTGCCCTCTTCATGACAATGGACGATCTCATCAATTATGGCGTTATATTTTTCACGTCTGGTTCGATAAATCATGTCGTCGTAATCAATCCTTCTCACCGGCTCGTTAGTGGGGATAGCCACCACGTCCACCTTATATATCTCCCATAATTCTGATGCCTCTGTTACTGCAGTTCCGGTCATTCCAGCCAGCTTGTCGTAAAGTCTGAAGAAATTCTGCAGGGTGATGGTGGCTAAAGTTTGCGTCTCTCCCTCCACCTTCACCCCTTCCTTAGCCTCTATGGCTTGATGCAGTCCATCGCTGTATCTTCTCCCTGGCATAAGTCTGCCGGTAAACTCGTCCACAATCATCACCTTCCCATCCTGCACCACATACTCCACGTCTTTTTCAAACAGAGAAAATGCTTTCAAAAGCTGGCTTATGGAATGGTTCTTCTCACTGCGTTCCGCATGAAGATTATATAACTTCTCCTTTCTTTTCAATTTCTCCTCAGAGGAGAGCGATTCATCTGAATCGATCTCGTGTATCCCCTCGACGATGTCCGGAAGGACAAAGAGCGCTTGATCCTCCGGTGAGAGGACCGATCTTCCCATCTCGTTTAAGTTGATGGTATTCTCTCTTTCGTCGATGGAGAAATACAAAAACTCATCTATCTCATGCAGTTTTTTGTCCCGCATGAAATCTAACTCCACCCGGGTGATCAGCTTTTTGACCCC
>CAYOFL010000140.1:0-4425 GCA_964403165.1 uncultured Ignavibacteria bacterium | reverse complement strand
GTTTTTTGTCCCGCATGAAATCTAACTCCACCCGGGTGATCAGCTTTTTGACCCCAGTCTCCTTACACAGCTTCATCAATTTCTTGCTCTTGGGAGCACCCCTTTGGGCGGTCAGAAGTTTTATTCCCGCCTCGTATTCGCCTTCCCCTTTCAACGATGCCTCTCCCTCAGCTACCAGTTTATTCACCAAAGTGGCCTGTTTGCGAAACAACTGCTCCACCAAAGGTCTCATCTCCATGTAGCTCTGGGTGACGTTGGAGCTTACCGGACCGGAGATGATCAGAGGAGTTCGGGCCTCGTCGATTAAAACCGAGTCCACCTCGTCCACTATGGCATAATTATATCCTCGCTGAACCCTGTCTTCAGCCCGAATGGCCATGTTGTCCCTTAAGTAGTCGAAGCCGAACTCGTTGTTTGTCCCATAAGTGATGTCACAATTATACTGAACTTTCCTTTGTTCGTTATCCATCTCGTTTTCGATACAGCCCACGGTCAGTCCCAGGAACTTATAGATCTCTCCCATCCACTCACTATCCCTTCGAGCCAGATAATCGTTTACCGTCACCAGATGGCAGCCTTTACCGGTTAGAGCATTTAGATAAAGTGGCATGGTGGCGACTAAGGTTTTCCCTTCACCGGTTGCCATCTCGGTGATCTTGCCCTGATGCAGGACCACCGCGCCGATGAGCTGAACGTCATAAGGCACCATGTCCCACTCTATCTGGATGTCGCACACGTCCCATTTCTTGCCCAAAAGCCTTCGGCAGGTCTCCTTGACCACAGCAAATGCCTCCGGCAGGAGCTCATCCAAGGTCTCCTGTTCGCTTCTACTTATTTCTTTCTGGACTTCCTTCATTTGCTGCAAAAGTGCTTCCCTCTGAGATCTAACCTCAGTTCTCTCCTCCTCAGAAAGCCCGTGAGTCTTTATGCCAGCGAATTCCTCTTTTAGCGCATCCAGTTGTTGTTCCAATTCACCGGTTTGCTCTTTGATTCTTTTCTTGAATTCTTCTGTTTTCCCCTTCAGCTCATCATCCGAGAGACTTTCGTATTGCTCATGGAATTTGTTAATTTCCTCCACGATCGGGCGGATTTTCTTCACGTCTCTTTCATGCTTGGATCTGAATATTTTAGTAAACAGATTGGGGGACATATACACCACTCCACGAAAATAAATCGTTATCCTCTTATGAATTTCTACGTATCAGATCGAAACTTTCTGAAAGATATACAACTTCTTTGTCTATGGCAACTATAATCTTGCAGAGAATAAATGATCGTGGTTAAGAGCCCTCGTGCTCAGATCGATGAGTGCGGTTTGAGAGTAATCAACAGCCCCAGAAATGCGCTAAAAGGATTTTTTCGGAAAGAAAATTTGCCATCCAACCCCTGAAAGATTTTTGTCCTCGAATATGGAATAAAATGTATTCCGCTCCATTCCAGCGAGTGAAGCGTCACAGAATTTTTCAGCATCTTTTTAAGCTTCCAGATATTAAAAAAACCAGCCCGGTTGTATATTGATGGTTTGAACCATCCCTTTATTCTTCTACTTATTGCCAGCACAGACCAGCTATTCAGCACCCCTATAAAGATTTTTTCTTTAGTTACTCTTCCCGCCTCCTTAAGAACTTTTGCAGGATTCTCACAAAATTCTAAGGTGGTAATCAGGATGGTGATGTCAAAAGCAGAATCCTTTATGGGAAGCTGTTCCCCCTTTGCCAAGATCAGCCCAAAATCACCCTTTCCTTTAGCCTTTTGCAACATGAAAATGGAAGCATCCACCCCGACTGAATCTGCTCCCAGAGTCTGAAAGAGCTTCAGATGATTTCCGGTCCCACAACCGATATCAAGGATTTTTTGATCCTGCACCTCCCCAATTAATTTTAACATTAATTTTTCTTCTAAGGTGCTGGTATATCTACCAAAATCGGTTTCATACCATTTGTCGTAGTTTAGTGCAACTTTCTGGCCGAACTCTGTTTTCATTTGCATTATTTTATCGGCATTGCAGATAGCTGGGGAAAATCATGTGCGCTTCTACATGAAAAGGGGACTAAATATTTCTTGCCACCTCTAAAAGAGGTTGTGCGTTCTAAAGTTTTTGTTATTTATGAGCAGACTGCTCAAAGAACTTAAGAAGCTCAGGTAAATCCTTTACTTGTGCATGTGGAAGATGAGTTATCTGAAGAGGTATGTCCGGCAAATACCGAAAAAACCTTTATCAGGTTATCCGCACCACACTTGGGACATTTCAACCCCTTACTATCCTCTCCTAACTTCTGCAAAACCTCGAATTTGTGTTGGCATACTCTACATCGGTATTCATAGATGGGCATCTTTAGTCTACCTCCTTTGAAAAACACTAAAGTCTAAATTATAAACCTAAATAGCTGGGGATATATTTGACTAAAATTCTATCTGCCCACTTTCTTGACCACAAAATCTCCCACAGAACATCCTAGGTCCCGGCCAATGATTCTGCACTTCACCATCAAAAGGAAATAAAGTCCTTTTCCTTTGACCTCGTTTAAGGTCTCGTAATTTCCGTGTCCTTTGGCGATCACCAGATCGGCTTTCTCAAAGATGTTTTTGAATTCTTCCGAACAATCCTCAAGGATAGTTCCGGGAGCATCCGAGCCATTGGAGATAACTTTTGCGACCTCATTCAAGCCAGCGTAATAGGCATCCTCGGAGGTGGCGTCGTTGATCACCGGATAACCCCGAACGGCATAGTAGATCTCCTTAGAAGACATCTGCTCGATAAAGACCTTATCAAAAAAGGTTTCTCCAGCGTTGTCTCCCAGATAGAGGATCAAGGAAGCTTTCTTGATATCCTTTCTCAAGCTTTCAGTGTCATCTATGGCCGGCTTTTTGCTCAACACCTGGTCAATGGTTTTCATTAATTCAAAATGATGGTCCGGTCCGAAATCGATGATGTTTCCTGCGATGGCGAGCTTGATTGCACAGGCAAATTTATCCGACGAGCCACCTACCTTTTGCTTTAACGAGGGGTAAAGTTTTTTTATCGCCTGGTTGAATTCCCGTTTGATTTTAAAGAATGGGTCGGGATTGTTCAAGTCCTTACGAATAACCCGATGTGCCTCTTGGCCCAGATAAGGTGGAGTTTGATTATAAGAAATACCGCTCAAGGTCACCAGGACTTTTTGCAGGAGGAGTTCTTGTTTTTCCTCATCTTCCGTTACCTGCCGTGCCACCTTAATGGCTTGGTTGATAATGCAGGGGATACATTCAAAGTAAGTTCTCATAGATTAATTCCATTGAATAATGAACTAAGAATGGAAGAAAGGCTTTTTGCCTTCTCATTTTTTGGAAGACCATTAGTGTTCTAGCAAATAACAAAATGTAACTTTTTTGTGCTCTGGCTGGATGTTATCCCAGACGGGTCTCCGTCATCCAGCCGGAAGAAAGACGGATTATAATCCGCCCAGACAGGCGAGCGTCCGCTCGAAGGATCCATAGGACAATCCGTCTAAGAGCAACCAATAATACATTTCGTTCAGACTCAACTTAAAAAACTTATGAAAACTTTGTTGATGAGGCATTAGAATCTCTACCATTCTCAATCGTTCAGCAATCTTATTTATGCGATCACAAAATAAGTTTCCGCTTCATTTTCAATTTTCACTCTTTTTATTTTTTTCCTCTCCTCCAAAACCTGAAGATATTTTACTATCTCATTGGGATGAACTCCTAAAGCAACTGACATCTCATCTTTTCTGGTAGGTCTTCTTCTCAAAAGATCGGTTATGGCCTGTTCTAAATCTTTATGATATGCCTTGCTGGTCATTCTATCAAAATCCGCCACGATTTCCACCGGAAGCTTTGAATCGAACAGAGCTTTAATGTTTTGGAGCTCTTCCTCATGCAGTGGTTTGGCTGTAAACTCGCCCGGAGGTCTAATCACGGTATTGAGTTGAACTTTATCTACGTCCAGTTCCCGTACAAATTGATTTATTCTTTTTATCTCCTCCTCAGAATCGTTGACATCTTTCACCAGCATGATCTCCAGATAGATTTTCCCTTCGAAATTCTCACAGAAGTTACTTATCCCCTCCAGAACTTTCTTTATTTTCAATCCCTCAATGGGACGATTGACCTTACCAAAGACCTCCTCAGAGACAGCATCAACAGAGGGAACAACCAAATCTGCCCGCGACATATCCTCCCTGACTTTCTTGTCCCATAACAAGGATCCATTGGTCAACACCGCCACCGGAATTTGAGTGAAACTTTTTACCCTCCTTATCATTTCACCAATATCTTGGTTTAAGGTAGGCTCACCTGAGCCGGAAAAGGTTATGTAGTCGATATCGCTATTCTCATTCAGCACCTCTTTTATGTCCTTTATCACCGAGTCAACTGAAACCAAGGATTTCCTCTGGATGGTTTGATTTGTGGTCTTCCCTA
>CAYOFL010000139.1:0-7311 GCA_964403165.1 uncultured Ignavibacteria bacterium | reverse complement strand
GGATTAAACGGAAACATGAAATCACCTCATATCATCAGTTCCATCTGTTTAATCCTTCAGGTCAAGCCTTCAGGACAGGTCCGTTGACCCGTTTTGTCCGTTGTCCCCTCCCCGGTTCACCTAATGGTCACCAACTATTTAATTTGACAAATTCGCCTTGGAGTGCGGAAGCGAAGCTTCCGCAGCGCCCCGCCAAAGGCGGGGCGCACTCCTTTTCTTACTCTTTTCCAAATCGCCAAGATAATTAGTTGATAACCTTAAGGTGAACACTCCAGATTTCTTAATGCCGATGCATCAGAGAACTACGTCACATCATCCGCTTCTTCCGTTTAATCCGTTGACTAAAATAGCTCTTCTTTTCTTCTTTCTTCTCTGATTATTTTATAAAAATTCTTTGCTTCCTCTTTTCTCACGTTCCGCAACGGAATTTCCAGCACCTCAACTTCTAAGATTCGGTGGGCAAAATCTATGGTTATGATCTGTCCTTGCTTTACCTCTTTGCCCGGTTTAGCCACATTCCCATCCAGAAACACCCTTCCGCTTTCGCATGCTTTTTTAGCCTGGGTGCGTCTTTTTATCAGTCGGATATCAGAAAGATAACTATCCAAGCGCATGAGGTGTTTGGTTTTAGCGGCGGACGGCGGACTTGTCCTGAGCGAAGTCGAAGGACCGTGGACTGTGGACGTCTTACAATCTTATCTCCACATAGGTCTCCTGATGCATCTTCTCCACCCATTTGGCAATCAGCTCATTGGTCTTTTTTCGGCGGACCATGTTCTTTATGGAGTCCCAATCGTCTTCTAAGGTTAGCTTTCTTTGCTCTTTTCTATCCAGAAGCTTGAGGATGTGAATGCCGAACTGGCTTTCAAGAGGCAGGCTCACATCGCCGACGTTTAACCCCTTTAACCCCTCTTTGAATTCCGGACTCATCTGGTCTACGGGATAGGAACCCAACTCTCCCCCCAACTTCTTTGATTCTTCGTCTGTGGAAAACTTTTTTGCCAGTTCTCCGAAATCTGCCCCTTCCAATAGTTGGTGGTAAAGACTATCTGCCAGTTCTTTTACCCGTAAGGAATCTTCTTGCAAAGGACGGATGAGAATTAGTATATGTCGGGCATGCACCTCTTCGTCTTCTCTCTCTTCCACCTTTATGATATGATAGCCAAATTCGGTCTTGACCACGTCGCTGATCTCTCCCGGGTTTAAGGCAAATGCCACCTTTTCGAATTTGGGAATCATGTCTCCTTTTTTGAAAAACCCTAAATCGCCCCCCTCCTTGCCAGTGGGATCGTCGGAATAGGAGGATGCCAGTTGGGCAAAGTCTTCACCCTTCTTAGCCAATTCCAATACTAACTCTGCTTTTCTTCTCAAAGAGTCTAAGGTTCCCTGAGAGGGTTTTATCTCCAACAGGATATGGCTTAATTTTACCGCCTCTGGTTGATCTGGTATGCTGTCCTTGTAGGTTTGGTAAAAATCTTTGACCTCTTTAGTCGACACCGACACCTTCGAGAGCTTGGAGCCTACCAGACGATCAATCATCATCTGGGTTCTTACCTGTTCTCTGTATTTTTTCTTAAGCTCGCTTTCGGTCAAGCCTTCCGCTTTAAGTTGAGCCTGGAATGCTTCCTCTGACAACTCCGATTTCACTTTTTTCAATTGCTCCTTTACCGCCTCCTCCACCTCTCTGGAGGTTACTTCAATGGTGGTATCCTTCTGCGCCGCAACCAACAGCAACTTGTTGTTGATGGTCTGTTCCAAAAGCTCTTTTTGAAGCTGGCTTTTTTGGGCCTCGCTTTTCAGCTCTATCCCCATCTGATTGACATACAATTCCATCTGCATATTAAGCTCAGACTCCAAGATGATCTGGTTGCCCACCACAGCCACAATCCTATCAAGAACCTGCTGGGCGGATGATGAACCCGAGAGAAGATGAAAAAGACAGATGAGAAAAAGGGTTACCCTTCCCGAAAAAATCAGAGATTTTAATCTGTGAGTTTTCATAAAAAATTTTTTCCTCTGCAGTTATTAAATGTAGTGTGAATCCATTTTTAAACATTAACGTTCTAGCATAAAAGAAGTTGCAAAGCAATTTTAAGTCCGCCGTTTTTGCAGGGTTCGCTGGACTGTCTTGAAATTTTCATTTTACAACAATATATTCTGCGAAAGAATGGGACTCAGGAACAGGTAAGCTGTCCTCAAGAAGCCCACGAACATGCATTTCAATAGCTTCATGCATATTCCGTTCCACCTCTTCACGGGTTGCACCGGTAGCCACACAGCCTGGCAAATCTGGCGAATACGCTGAATAATTACCATTTGCTTTTTCAATTACGATGAGAAAACGGAACATCCTATTTCACCCCCTTTAGCTTTGCCTGTTTTAAGATACTATTTAGCGTCCCAGGTGCCAAATCATCGTTGGGATTACCTGCAATTGTTACTTGTCCTGATTTTGTTGGATGTTTGTATTGCCTATGACTACCTTTTGTTACGACCAGAAACCAGCCATCTTTTTCGATCATCTTTAGACATCATGCACCTTTATGTAAATTAATCTGTTTAGGCATTTAGGCTGACGCTTTCCGCAGAAACGAGAGACGATAGGGTTTTGCCGATGGTCGTTTGTTCTGAGTTACCCGACGGCGGGTAGAGACTATTTTCATTTTTACACCCACATAGGCGTTCTCGGAGTTAATTTATCACTCAGATACAAATGCCGAATCGTCCTTGAAGAATAAAATATAGCACTGACTAATGACCATACACATACTACAACTAATGACCAGAAAGGTGCATTTAGCAAAATACCTATTAAGATAAAGATTATATAACTGTTCTTTCGACCGTCAAATTTTCTGAATAGCTGTTCGATTCGTCCATAATCTGCCAATGGGCGGTCTTTTATTGCCTTCCCAAACGCCTGTCCGCAATAATGAGAAAAACTATCAAACAATACTATAAATGTGCTCAGTAAAATAGGCAATATTCCATAATTTCCTGACAGGTAGATGGCTAAGGCGATATACCATGAATGCTCAAACAGAAAATCGAAGGCGTGCTCCATTTTGCCAATATTTGAAGTTGTTATTTTCACCCTTGAGAGTTTTCCGTCCACGCCATCCATAAACGAAACAATAAAGGTGAGAAGTGAAGCAAACAATAAATATCCTTTGAGGAATAAAAATGTGGATGTATAAGCAACTATGTTTGTTAGTATAGTAACCTGGTTTGGTGTAATCTTGGTATTTGCTAATCTGCTTACAATAAAATTTTCTATTGGTTTATTCACATAAGTCGCAAGCAAATCATTTCTTCCTTTGCAGGTATTCTCAATTAAAAGCTTTTTTGCTTTGATTAAATCCTCCTTTGAATCAATATCTATCGAGAAAGCTTTAATCTCCTTCCGCATGCTCGGGATATAGCTGTTAATTTGCGTGATGTCGAATATTTCAACATCTTCAGTCTTAGCAGCCTTAGCAATACCGTCTGCAAGTTCAGTCTTACCTTTTTTTAATGCTTCTTCGAGATAAAAAAATATTTTGGGGGAGCACAAGAAGATACCAGTATCTATGCAGTTTGATTCCTCTATGTCCTTACCAATATCAACAATCTTTCCATTCCTTTCCAGAACTTTCGTATCTCCTGGCAATGGTTCTCTTCTATCAACAGCTAAAATAACAGAACCTCTCAGATCATAGTTAACAAGTTCTTTCAAAATGCGAGCATCAAAGATATGGTCTGACATCAATAGAATAAATCTTTCATTTAACAATTCTTTAGCCTTCAAAACAGAGACTCCATTTTCTCCTTGCCATTCCGTATTCTCAATATAATCTATTTTTACACCCAACTTTTCTCCGTCTCTTAAATTTGCTTTTATTTTGTCCCCAAGATAGCCAACAACTATCACGAATTCTTTAATGCCTGCTTGTTTTGTGGTTAATATTGATCTTTCAATTAAAGATAATCCTAAAAGTTGAATTAGTGGTTTGGGTTTATCTTTAGTTAAATCGCCCAGCCTACCACCATCTCCCGCAGCAAGTATCACGGCTTTCATATTCACCTCTTTTGCTTTCTTTCATCACGCATCGGCATTAAGAAATGTTGATGCTCTAAGCATTGGTAATTCCTATCACCGAAGCGTCATAAAAGAAAAATAAAATGGGGAATCTATTTTAAAGAATTGAAATCAATCGTTTGGTTTAATCTAAGGTAATCTCGGCTGCCCAGTCAAAGGTTTCGATTTCTACCTTCTCCATCAACTGGTCTAAGAGCTTCTCTATCTCCCTTTGCCTGTATTGAAGGGTGAGTGTGTTTATGATTTCCTCTTTTGCCCACTGGAAACTCTTGGGGCTTCCCCTTTGTCTTCTGTCAGTTACCCGTATGATCTCATATCCATAGGAGGTTTGGATAGGTGGTGAAATCTCCCCCGGTTTTAGCCTTAAGGCAAATTCAGCGATCCCTGGCGACAGATTCTGAACTTTTACAAAACCCAAATCCCCACCCTTCTTTTTGGTGCTTTCATCCTCGCTCATCCTCAAAGCCACATCCTCAAATTTGTTTCCCTCCTTAAGCAAAAGATCAGCTAATGTAGCCTCAGCCATCTTCTGGGTGAGGATGTGACCGATGCGCAGGTAATCACCCTCCCACACGAATATCTGTCCGAATTTGGATCCTGCGGATCGATTTTGCTGGTAGTATCTTAAGGCTTCCTTGTCTGACACCTTTGTTTTATCTTTGAGCTTTTGCTCTAAGAACTCCCGGACCACAATGCCTTTGGTCCCCTGCTTTACCAGAGATTCTACTCTCTTGTCCTGATCGGTTTTCTCCCTTTTTGCTTCTTGATAGAGAATTTCGTTTCTGATCCACCTTTTCACATATTCTTTTTTTTCCTCAGACCCAGCAGACCCCCGAAAGGCATCCGGGATTTGGTATTTTATGTCCCTTTCGGTCAAACATTCGTGGTTAACGCAGACCAACGCATCTTTTGGTCTTTTTTTCTTCTCCCCTTCACCACACCTCATGCCACCCAAAAGAAAAGTTAAAAGCAGAATGATGTAAAGGTTAGGTTTTTTGGTCATCATTAAATTATAAGGAGACGACTGGGCGTTTTTTGATCCCTCCCATTTTCTGGTTTTTACAAATGGTTTAACCTTTTTCTGCGGGTGTTTCCTCTTCTTCGGCTACCGTGGATTTTATCACCTCATCATAGATTTCTATCTTGTATCGAGTTTTGGCGTTTTCCACCCAATTGTTATAGATGGTGTTGTCTTTCTCCTTTCGTGCCATCGAAATCACTCTCTCCTCTACCTCCTCCAGGGGCTGAAGTTTCCCCTCGGTTTTATCTTCCAGTTTGATCACTGCATAACCTTCGCCAAATTGTCGATCCCTTATCTTCACGGGTCCACCTAAGCTCCCCTTCTTCATTTCCACGGCGGCGTCAAAAAGCTCCGGATAACGCATGCGGTTGAAAGTTCCCAGATCGCCTCCGGAGTTTTTGGCGTGGGTTCTGATGGTCTTCTCCATGGCTAACTGGGCGAAGTCAGCACCCTTTTTTAGTTGTTTGAGAACGTCCTTTGCCTCTTCTTCGGTCTTAACCAAGATCTCACTAACTTTGACCTGAGGCTGAATGGTGAATCTGTCCTTGTGTCTGTCGTAGTAGCTTTTGATCTCGTCATCCGATATCCCTACCCCTTTCAGGATGACTTGGCTTCTCATCCTCTTAGCCATCTCCTTCTCTTTCGCACCCCCCCATTCCTTTTTGAAGTCCTTACTTTCTTCTAAATTCTTCTTTTTTGCCACATCCAGAAGGAGTTCCCTTACTAAGCTTCCAAAAGCGATCTCCTCAATCTTTTCCATATCAGACAAGCGAGGACGACGGGGTTGAGGTGTCTCATTGAACATTCGGGCAAACTCCTCTACTGTTATCTCTCCCTTGTTATGGGTAAAGAGAACCGTTTCCCTCTCTTCAGGTGTAGAGCTACTAAGATCCACAAAATCGCCTGTTGTCCTCAAGCCTTGGGGATCCGGCGGCACCTCCTCCTTTTTCGTCAACAGAAGATCTAAAGCCTCCGGGTTTATCTTGAACCCCACTTTCTTTTTCAGTTGCTGGAAATACTCTCTGACCCTTATATTTCTTTTATCTTTCTCCAGCTTAGATTGTATTAGTCTTTTTGCCTCCTCATAAGGGGGCTGTTCCACTTCTCTTCGTTCGATCAACTTGATTATGTGCCATCCATAGTTGGTCTGGACCGGCCTGGAGATTTCGCCCTCTTTCATCTTAAAAGCCGCCTCTTGAAACTCGCCCACCATCTTTCCCCAGCGGAAAAATCCTAAATCTCCGGCGTTATCCTTGGCAGAAGGATCAATGCTTCTCTCCTTTGCCAGCTGGGCAAAATCCGACCCCTCTTTCAACATCTGATAAATGCTATCAGCCTGCTCTTTGGTTTCCACCAGTATATGCCAGGCATGCACCTCCTCCTGCATCATCTGGTACTCCTTCTTCATCTCCGACTCAGTGGCTTTTGCCTTATCCACGATCTCCATTCTATATAACGTACTCATGATCAAGGATTCCTTCTGTTTTGCGAAATTGGTGTCAGCCTCCACCTGATTATCAATGCCCTCCTTATATGCCTCCATGATCACCACCTGATCACCGATCATCTTATCCACTAATCCCTTTTTTCGCTGAAACTCTGATATGCCCTTGATGACCATTCGGGAAGCCACCTTCCATTCGTTTTCTAAATCATCCACCGTGATTGCCCTATCCCCCACCCGGGCTACAATTTTCCCCTCCTTTTTGGTGGCACAGCCAATAAATAAGGCTGAAACGAACATCCCCACCAGCAATAACAGGGTTGCCTTCTTCACGTCACTCCTCCTTAGGTTAAAGGTAAACATTTTGGTTCACTACATTAGCATCTGTTTTGTACGCATACTAATTTTTTAAATATAACAAGTCTCACAACTTTTGCAAGAGATTTTTAACAAACAAGGCTTTTTTCTCACCCCCCTCTTTTAGATGGACGAGGAGTTTAAATGTTTTATCTACCGCAAATTCTAAAGGCAGATTGATCTTCTGTCTTAAATTTTCAATATCTTTTTTCCCTATCTTCTTATCTGGGGAGAACTGGAGCAGGAGGAGATTTTTTTTCAAAGAGATTCTAGAAATCCCCAGATGGGAGGCTAATATCTTGGCGCAGGTGAAATTTAAAAGATCTTCTGCCTCTGGGGGCGGATTTCCAAATCGGTCAACCATTTCAGCCTCCACCTCTTTTACCTCTTCTGGTGATTTAGCTTCCGAAA
>CAYOFL010000138.1:0-7353 GCA_964403165.1 uncultured Ignavibacteria bacterium | reverse complement strand
CTACTACTTTGAACATATTGTTCATATTTCCAATTTTTAGGTTTTTCGTATATCTTTCTTGCAATTATTACAGGAATGATTTTCAAATTAAATTCTCGTAAGTAATTAAAGAAAATATAGAGTTCCTCTTTATTATAAACTGTTAATCTGTTTTTAACTTCAATAAATATTTTAGATTTACATAACCGAATTGGTGTTAAAATAATATCGATATCTCCTTTTATTTCAACCAAATTATACTTTTTTGTTCCAACATGTTCTACAATAAATCCTTCATTTTTTAATACTCTTGGATAGAATTCTGAATGAGCCCAACGCCCTAATTTGAATATTATTGGATTAAATTTTTTTAAAATTCTTTTTTTTTTCTCTAATGTGAGATTTACAAGATCTTTTTTTTCTTTTTTTCTATAGAAAAACTTATACTCTGAATTTTTAATTTTCTCCATCATCGTCTCAAGATGGATTATAGGTGCCTTCTTACTTAAAAATTCTAATGATTTACCTATATCATAGCTTCCATATTTTGGTTCTAAAGATAATTGCAATTCTTTTGAATAAGCAATCTTTTTCTTTCTTATTAAATTAAATACCTCCTTATCAAGATCAGTCCAAAATCTTGAACGCTCAATATTTTTTTCTTTTCTATTATTCAAATTCATCTTTACAACTTAACAAAATTTCAACCGTAACTATATTTACTTCTACATATTTTTGAAACAAAATTAATTAAAAAGAAATATAGTAAATATTATTGTTTAATTTTTCTATATGCCGCACCATATTATTTAAATAACGTAGAAAGAATATTAAAATTTGTATCAACAACAAAGGATATTCCAATTGATGATCTCAGAGAAATTATTAAAATGAATAATATAGGAGCGTTTTATTGCAGTATCAGAAGCACAATGACTGACTGACTTATTATAACAAGTAATTAAAAATTTTTTGATAATACAATCTTGTCTATTTTTTTATTTGATAAGACATTAGATAATATTTGTAATACTCAATAATAGAATGTGAGTAATTGATACTTATGAGTCATAAACCAAATTTCGAAATTATTGAATTAATCGAAAACCATGAGAATCAGAACGTAGAGCTTAAAGAGTCGTTTAGATGGAATCATTATAAAAATCAAATTGATAAGAGTATTCCAAAAAAGATTACGAGTGCAATTTGTGGATTTTTAGCTTCAAAAGAAGGAGGGAAAGTCATCATTGGAGTTTCTGATAATAAAAAAATAATAGGTATTGATTCAGATATAAACTCTTATGATAAAAACGATCCTTTGAAGGGAAAAGATAGATTATTGACTGATATTGGTGAAAAGATTCGAAAAAATATTAGCATAAACATTATTAACTATTGCTTTATTAATTTTGAAACTTTAAATGATAAACAGATTATTATGATTGAAGTTAAACCGTATGAAGGACCAGTCATACACCTTAAAAGGGAATTATATGTTAGAGTTACAAATACTACTATCAAATTGACTGGTAGAGAAGCATATAATTATTTAAAAACCAATTATGATTATGACAAATTTCGATTTGATTTAGAATATGCTTTTTTCAATGCTATGAGGTATCTTAGATTAGCAAAAAATATAATGCAAAAAAAAAGAGAGAAATATTATTCATTGATTTTAACGGTACTTATATTTAACTTAATTTGGTATTTTTATTTGTATTTTGATTATATAAATAGTCAATATCTTTTTCCAATTACACATTTAACGATATTTTTCCTTTCATTAAACTTTAATATTGATTTATTTCGTGAATATAAAAATTCATCAGAAACAAAAAAAAGAAGTTACACCCCTTACCCTTCAAAGAAAGTCGTTATGGTTTCTATTATATTTTTAATTTTAATTTCAAGTCTCTTAAGCGTCTTATTGTATAAGGTAGTTAATCTCATGATAAGCAATCTTTTGTTTTGCATTATATATTCCGTTCTCCTCCTTTTGGTAATTATAATATACCTACTTATAAGGCGATCCCTTAAAAGAGATTTAATCTTTTGGGAAAATTCTAAAGAAACGTTATTCATAGGAAAGATTGGTGAATTAGAAATCTAAATCATAGTTTTGAGCCAGAGAAAAATTCTAAAAAAAAACACAATTTGGTAAGAGAGAATTTAAGGAAAAAAAACCCCTCTCTTTGGAAATCTTAATAGTAAAAAGTTTCTGATGTATTTTAATTTTGATCCTAGGTTACTTATTCTTTAATAATTTCAAATATTACAGATTTTTTAAGTATTCTTCTAAATTTTTATAATAAATTTGATCGGTTTCATATTTTCCTCTAAAACATTCATCAAGCTGAGTAATATATAGACCAATTATTCTGTTTTGACTAATATTATGAAAATTTTTAAGAATCTTTTTGAAGTTTGGTAGAATTTATATATACGCATCAAAACATCTGATACTATCCATATTTAGATTATTCTTTCTGCAGTGGAAAAATAATCCAATATTTTAATTTTCTTTTCCCAATCTGTGATTTGATTTGTATTAAAAAATGCAAAATCTTCGATGTATTGATTTATTTCGAATATCAGATTCTTATTTTTTCCAATAATAAATGTTCTATAATGAAATGAAGTATTTCTTACAATTTGATAAAATATACCTGGTAAGATCATTTTCTTAATTTTTATTATCCTGTTCTTTTCGAGATTTTTTAAATGCTCTGAGAGTTCTTTCGAATAAATAGGATGTCTTGACACTATATAAGGATTCAATTTAATATCCAAAATATCTTCAAAATTAATCATCCAAAAAATATAGAATGGTATTTTTATTAAATTTTGTAATTTAAAAGGATAAGAATTTTCTACATATTGATTAATAATATGCTTAAAAAATTCGTAGTTATTTGAAACTGTCGACTTCCGTAAATCTTTAATCACTCTAAAAAATTCTCGAAACACTTTATCATTAAAAATTTTTGTGATTAAGCCTTTTAAAGCGATATTATAGCAAATATCAGCTCTTATATCAACTAGACTGTTTATAGCACTAAAAATTGAATCAGATGCTAATTCAAAGTTATTGTTTTTTAAATAATAATCTGAAATTTTCAATTCTAACTTAGCAATTTTCTTTAACGCCTTTATTTTCTCAATTTTTTTAAATAAATTCAAATTTAAAAGAAGATTTGTTTTTTTATTTTTTATTTTTTGAAACTTATCTTTTAAATTCTCATCGTAAAAATGGATATAATTTGTTAGGTCAATATTTTCTTTTACTTCATTCAAATAATATCACTCTATACTCATTAATTTATATCTTGCATAATAAAAATCAACTATACCTATTAATCTTTCATAAGCAGGTTCACCATAATAACGACTTTTAAATTTTGTCTTTTTTTGCCAAATCCTATTATAAAAAATCTGTTTATTTTCTGTATTACAACCACTAATTTCTAATTTAATAAGATTTCCTTTTTCTCTCCAGTGGTAATCAAGACCCTCTCCCCTATTATAGACATTTATTTCAGAGATAATAGGGTGCAATAAGATGATGTATGCTAATATAAAACCAACTGCTGCATATTCCGTAATATCATCTTTAGGGATAGAATTCAAAATAATCTCTAAAATTTCTTGAGAATATAAATTTAAATTACATTCTAATTTAATATCATGATATTTAATGTTATTATTATGATCTCTAAAAAAAATTGGGAACTTTTTATCTTTAATGGTAATGATTAATTTTTTTATAAATTCCTCCGAAATTTTTTTTTTAAAAAATGTCTCCACTAATGGTTTTTTAATTTCTATCGTAAATTCTGCTTTGATTATCAATCACCTACATTTACCAAAACTCACTAATTAGTTTCTGTAACTGAGAGGATTTTGTCGAATAGAATCTATCATAAGGCTTGAAATTCTCTTCTTTCCACTCTAAAAACGGCTCTTCTTTTTCTGTTGATAAAATAATAAATTGAAAATCTAATTTTGGAATTAAATCTTCTTTAATTACATTAAAAAGTTCTTTCTTTATTCCTAGAGGTGGTTCATCTATAATAATTGTTTTTAATGGAAATTTCTGAAATTTTTCATATAGATTTTTTATAATACTAAAATGAATGGCAAACCTTAAGGCATTAGATTGACCCTGCGAAAAATGTCTTTGATCTGTTAATCTTAAAGATGTTATATTAAAAAAAAATCGTGTACCTGTTGTTGAAACTGCTGCAATTTTTAAAATATCTTCATTTTTATCATAAATAATGGTTTTTATTGATTCATTTGTTAGTTTACTCCAATAATATCTTAAATCTTTTATGAAATTTTTAAAAATAGCTTGTATATTTTCTTCAAATTTTTCCTTTAATGATTCATAATTCTTATTTAAAATTTCATTAACATATCTAGTTAACTCTTCATTTTTTTGAAGTACCTCCAATTTTTTTTGATGATTGTTAAGAAGTTCTTTTTGATTTTGGATTAATTCGGAATAATGGTTTTTTAATTCTACTTTACGATTGAATTCTTCATCTAAAGAGAATCTAGGTCTTGTTAGATCTAAATAGTTATTATTTATTATTTCTTTAAGATCTTTATCAATTGGTTGGGTAAATTGCTTAAATTTATTTATTTCTTTATCAATATTTTCTTTCTCTCTCTTCAATTCATTTATCTTTTTATTTAAAAAGTACTGTAGACTCTTAATATTCGCCAATTTTGGCTTCTCATTAGATTTCTCATCGCTTATTGATTCCTCTTGTTCAATATAATCATAAGATGAATCTCCACATAAATAGCAATTTTTAGAATTATATCTCGTTTTAAATTTATTGAAACTAACAAAATTTGAACAAATTGGACAAATAGGTTCATAATTTACATAGAGACTTCTAAGAAAAGTATCATCTTTTTTTCTTGTTGAATATTCTTGACCAAACTTTTTAATTTGATTTAATTTTTTGAGCTTTGATTTTTGTCCAAATATTTCACTTTCGATATTTTTCTTTTTAACGTATAATTCTCTTAATTCATTATCAACCTTTAAATTATTAATATAGCCTTTAATTTTTTCATTATTTTCAATAAATAATTGAATGTTATCTAAATTTTCTTCATTTTTTTCTATCTCTCTGCTCAAATTCAGAATTGTATGATTAATTTGGAATTTTTGATTAATTAAATCTTTATATAACTTAGTTTGTTCTTTAATAATCTCAGAAAAACGATTTAAGATTCTATTTTCTCTCTCATCCAAAAAATATTCCTTATTTAATTCGAAAAAATTAGAAACTTTTAAATTCGAATTATATATTGCATCATCTTGCATATTTTGGGAGATAAAATTCAACTTTAAGAGATTGTTATCAATAATCCCTTTTTTTTTAAGTATATTTGAGGATTCTGATTCATTATAATCATCTAATCTTAAAACGGTGATTTTCTCTTTAGAATATGTATTAAATACGATATTGCAGGACTCCTTATTCTTTAGTTTAATTGTTAAATTTGTTGTTAAATCTTGTATTGGTGATGTAGCTTTTTCATCAAAACAAAAAAAATGATAAATTTTATCAAAAAAAGTAGTCTTTCCTCTTCCTATTTCACCTATTATCCAAAAATTTTCACAATTGAAATTTATTTTATGTGGTGGATTGACGACTTTATGGTTCCCCTCAGTTTTTATATCCTGAACTTTAAAATTTTGAAAGTTCAACTCCACTGGTTTTATTACTTCTAATTCTTCAGCAATTTCTTTTAATCTGGCGTTTTTTTTCTTTTTTAGATTCGCTATTATTGATATTAATATTTCAGAAGAAATTTTAATAACCTCCCTAGTTTTTGCTCTTTTTTTTTATTTTAATTTACTTTTTTTTTTAAATATTAAAAACTTTATAGTTTAATTCTAATTCCTTTTAGTTTTAGTGAAAAAAAATGATTTTCAATTTTAATAAAAAAAACAATATGATAATCAGCCAGAGACAGTTGGATTATTGATAATAAATTTTGAGGATTATTTAGATAAGTTCAGGAATTGAAAATATGATTTAAATCTATAAATTAAAAGTGTTATATTGAAAAGACCTCCTTAAATTCTTGATGGAAAAAAAAATGAACCATAAAGGAAATGAATATTGAATTATGTCAATTCTATATTTAAATCTTGAAAGAATGACTTAAAATATTATATATCATAAAGAATAGATTTTCTATGGAGCTTATTTATGAATAAATCTTTTTAATTAAATTATCTATATCTTCAAGTAATTTATCGTATTTTTTTTCCCTATAAATTTTTTCTATTAAATTATTTATAGCATTTAATTGTTCATCTGAAGGTAAAATTATCGGTATTTTTGCCAACTGATTGGGATAAAATTCATAAATTTTAAATTTCAATTCTTTAAATTCATTGTGGACAAATTTAAGAATAATTTTGGAATTTAATAATGCTAAAAAGTAATTGAGATATTTCTTATATTTATTCTTAGGTTGAATAAGAACAACATCTTGAGAGAAATAATATCCTTCACTATCTAATGCAAATTGACATACAGAATTTTTATAAGGAGTAACAATTTTCGGTAAATCCCAAGAAATTGTGCTTCTTTCATCCCCTTTACGCCATTGATACCAACGGTTTACCCGGGAACGATTCTCTAATATATTTTTGTTCGAAAGTAAATAATTATATACATTAATATGAGATTTTATAGAATCTCCTGTAAAAATGTTTGAATAAATAACATATTTTTTTTCTCTATCTTCAATAAAAAATTTATCAATCTCTCCATTTTTCAACCAGAGCTTTAAGACCTCTGACTCAATATTAGATTTTTGTCTGAACTTTTCACTAATAACAAAAATTGAATCTTTTCCCGTCTGAATTCCTTTAGATAAAATACAAACATCATCTAAAAAGAGATGTGCATTGCTTTTGATTGTCCTTATATATTTATATTCTTCTTTGGTAGTAAAATTCCAAATATCTTCTTCCAATAATTCTTGTTCAAATTCTATTTTTTTTTCAAGGTTCTTACCGGGAAGGATCTTTTCCACTTTCTTATGCAAAAGGTAATTTGATTTATATTTATTTGATGCTTTATAATTCAAGAAAAATAAAATTAGTGTATGAATTCCATTTTTAAATATATTATTTTCACCAAAATCTGAAATAAATCGACATTTCTTATTCGCTAAATATTTTCTTAATTCTATTGCAGTTGGCGCTTTCATAAAATAACGAGGAACAATAAGGGATAAAGATCCTTTATTTGATAATAATGAAAACATATGTTCTAAAAAAAGGTAATATATATCACCATTAGCGTGAAAGCAATTAAAAATTTTATCGAAAAT
>CAYOFL010000137.1:0-7409 GCA_964403165.1 uncultured Ignavibacteria bacterium | reverse complement strand
TTACCATTAAAAAGAATATATTTACCAGCATGAAATAAAGTCTTGTACTATAGTAAATGATTTCTCTCCTTCTTATTTATCATCCTACTATTAAAGAAATACTACTTTTCCATAACTTTACCCATGCTCCAAAATAAAAAATCTAATATTTTAACTTTACTTAATTCTGTAATATCCCTCTTTACTGAAAATTCTTCAATAATCTTATCTAGACATTTATTTTTAAGAATATATCGATAACAGTCCCAAATCTCCTTGTATGTTTCCCAAAAGATTTCACATCTTTTTTCTTCTTTATCTCCCGAAGGATCCCTCAATTTTAAAGCAATTCTTATGTATTTATCATAAATTGGAAATTCTGGGTTTATAGTATGGATAATTTTAGATATAAATGAATAATGATACTTTCCTGTAGCTTTTTTTGATTCTTCTAAAAGATTTTCAAGTACACTTCTCAAACCATCAACATTTTTCAGTTTCTTTATTGTTTCTTGTAAATCTTTATTAGAAAATTTAGAAAAATAGAATTTAAAAAATTTTTTCCCTAAATAATGTCCAAGATTATAATATAATTTAAATAAATTTTGGAATAGCACTTTATCCTTTATATTGCCTTCTGATTTATTAAATTCTGTTTGTATAAAACGATAAAAATCAATTTGTTCTTGTTTTATTTCCTCAAAAATTGCTTTATGTTTAGTCTCCATTGAAGAGAGTATATTCTTTATTTTGTCGTTCATTTTTGTCAATAATTTCTAAATTTGCTTCTTCTTTAATAGTATTAATAATAAAGACCATTCAGGAACTTTTATTATTACTTTCAGTATTATTTAAGGTGTTGCTAATATCATATAAGATATTAACATAATAACGAGAGAAACGATAAAAGGTAAATAAAAACAAAATTCCGAAACGGAAACCATAATTCTTGGAACTTTTTGCTCAATTGATTTAAAATTTTTAATATTCATATCGAAAATCTTCATTTTAGTCCTTTTAATGTTATCATTATAATCTTCTACTTTTTTATTATATAATCTTCGAAATAATCTTTCCTGTTTTAAATAATACGAATCTAAATACCAAAATAAGGTCATAACTATCAATAAAGCAATAAAAATCAGTATATTTATAAAAGAAAAGGTTACAACTAATATAGCAGCAAAAATTGTAGCAGACCAAGCTTTTATTTGAAAAGAATTTTGTGCCAATCTGGTTATTACTCTCTGAATCATATTGAAATATTCAGCTACCGTTTTCTCACTAAAATTATCTTCCGTCATCAAAATAAAATATATTAGTATAAACTTAATAAATTTTTTATATAATTTTAGTAAAAATTAAACTGGTGGTTAAAATTCAGATATTCATTAGTCATAAATATGAAGATAATAAATATTATAATGGTATGGCAGGTCTATTAACAAATCCAAATAATATATGTATGCATTCTGTGATAAGAGAAAGAGATGATTTAAGAGATAAAGGAGAAAATGTTGTTAAAACTCATTTAAAGAAAAAAATTAGAAATTGCTACGCTGTAATTTGTTTAATTGGACAAGATACTCACAGCAGTAAATGGGTTCAATGGGAATTAGAAGTTGCAACTTCACTCAAAAAGAAGATTATTCCCGTTAGAATTAAAGATACTACTGGGAATGCCCCTAAAATAATTCGTGAAAGAAAAATCAGTACTCTACCATGGAGCGTAAAAAAAATTAATAAAATCCTTAAAATTAAATGAATTTATATTATATTTAATCTTAAAAATAAAACTCCAAAATTGTTTAAATAAAGAACTAATTCTTAATTAAATAAGAAAACTGCCAAAAATGATTCCACTTTCTGTTAAAACTAAATATACTTCATTTCCCTTTTTTTTTTTATTTAGTAATCCATAATTGATTAAATCACGTAAAGCGTATGATAACTTTGTTCTAAATGAACTTACTTTTATATTATCCCTTTTTAAAGATGCTATAATATCTTTTAATTTACACTCATTTTGTTTTTCCAATAACTCTATAAAAATTGTTTTTTGAAATTCAGTAAATTTTTTTAAAGGAAGTGCAGGAATCAAGTTAATTTCAAATTCACCCTTGGTCCATCCTTTATCTTCAAATTCTTGCTTTTTATCCAATAACTTTTTAATAGTTTTCTCTGAATTTTTTAAATTTTCTTTATCGTTTAAAATATCTATGATATCTTGAAATAAATAATTAGAAGTTCTTACATAAAAAGGAACAATAAGTTCTGGGTATAATCCTGCAATGTAAATAGCAGCAATTGCAAAAACTTTTGATGATGTACTGATATTTATATAAATTTTTACTATACTTTTTAGAATTTCTTCTTTAACAATTTTTTTAAGTAATTTGAGACAATCTTGAAAATCGGTTATATTTACATCTTTTAAATAAAGATCATCCATAATTTTCTCAAAATAGTTTTCTAGCTCTTCTGCAAAAGTTCTTACAGTATCGGCAAGTCTTTTTTCAGAGCCTATTTTTTTTACACTACGAATTAAATATAAATTAGTTACTCCAAATTTTTTAAAACCAGCCAAAACTCTATCTTTTTCTAACCCTACTGGAGAAATCATAACAATTCTTTCAAAATTTTGCATATAAATCCCGATTCTAAGATAATTTGTAAAAATTAAATAAAATATTAATCCTAAATATATAATTTTAATATAAAATATAGATAAAAAATTTTAATATTTATATTTAATTTTAAATTTAGAATAATTTATTTAATTTTATAATAAATTTACAAAAAAATTTATAAATGTATGTTGAATTCTATCTCCTAAGGAATAAGGGTTAATAATGAATAAGTTGAAGGAAAAGAATGACTGAATTTAATGAATGTATGTATTCGAAAATTTGTCGTTACTGTAATCCTATATATGCTGGGAAACCAATTATAGAAATTTATATGGGAGGTGCTAAAAATAGCCCTAATAGATCTATTATTGAAACCAATTATAAAAATAGAGTAGAGATTCATTTATTACCCGGTCAAAGTATTGAAAAAGGATGTTATAAAAGTCTTGATGAATTAAGAAAAAAAAGGATTATTAAAAAAAAATAATATTTGAACAGAAGATGTTCCAAAGATTGGATATTAATGAAAAGATAGAATGTAAGTTAAATCCACATATAATAGACATTATATTTTTCTTATAAAAACAATTGAGATAATTAAAATATTATTTGTGAGTGTGCATAAATTGACAGAAAAGAATGAAGTAAAACAAAAAACGAAAAATCCCCGTGTTTTTTTCAGCTATGCCTGGTCCAATGTTTGGCGGGCAAATCAGTTGAAAAACCAAACCAATTTGTCCCAAAATAAAAAAGCCAAATTTGTAAACAAATCTTTGAAGGAAAAAAGCAAAGCAACAAATGAACAATACATTAAACGCAAAATACGAGATGGAATTAATCGGGCTGGAACAGTTACCCTTGTGAATTCTCCAGGTTTTGAACAGGGAAAATACACTAAATATGAAATGGAGTATGCTATTAAACAGAAGAAAAAAATGATTGTTGTTAATACTCATAAAATGAAAGATAAAAATGGAAAATCTTGTATAAAAACCCCAAAACCGAAATTATGTAAAATTTATCATATACCAGCACGAACATATAAACCAAGGGAGACAAATCTTAAGAAATATATATTAGAAGCAAAAAAACCTTCAAAGAAAAAGAGAACAAGTCAGAGCACTAAAAAAAGATCAATAAAACCTCGTAAAATTAGAACAAAATCCAAAGTTAGGAAAAAATAAAACCGATTTAATTAGAATATTCCAACAAAAGTTCCGATTAAGTGAAAGGCTTTCGCGGGGAAAGATTTCTCTGGAAAACTACTTTTAATCCTGAACATAGCAATTACGACTAAACTTTTTTTGGTATGGAGCATTACTAAAAAAAGTAATTAATAACTATATCCTCAATGTAGAAAGAGCTTGGAAAGGAAAGCCAGTAAAGAGGAAAGGCATAATGTAAAACTAAATGCATAGAATAATTAAATAATCTTAATAATAGCAAATATTCGGAATAATATTTGTTTATATAATTCTTTCCTCATCCAGTTTGTAATATATGAGAAAAATTTTATTTTATATCATTTCAATTCTTTAATAAATTTATAGATTTGAGGAATTTCATGATTATTATGGTCCATTAATGCTGTAATCATAGTGATATCATCAAATTTTCCAAACTCACAACATCATTAATTCTATAAATTGGTATCTCAAGTATATCTCGTATTTGCCGCAAATAATCATGATTTTTCGAAGAAAAACTGTTAAGTCTTATAATTATTGAATGAATTTTTTAAGTTAAATAACTTTTAGCAAACTTTCTTGGAATAAATAATGAAAGAAATATATTATCAAAAGAAGTTCTTTCATTTTTTATAATTAATTTTAATTAGATTTTAATATAATTTTTTTATAAGAATATTTTAAATAATTCTTGAATAAAATAACCTTTTAATTCCAAAAGAGTGAAGAATTAATATCACTATTGATTTATTTAAAATGAAAATTTATTAAAAGAATCAAGCCAACTTGTATTTTTTTAATATTTTTAAAGCTTCCTTATAAGATTGAGGATTATATAAGTTAGATTTTAATTTAGCTACTTTATTTTCAATTGTTTCTTCATTTTTATTTGAATCAAAAAAGATCATATCATGTTTAATAAAAAGAATACTAGCATAATATTCTAATTTTTCAGCCTCATCAATTATAGGGGTAAAGAAAGGCTTGCTATATTCTAAAATATACCTATCTTTCTCATTGAGAGGAGATTCAATATTTTCTTCTAATTTTTTAAAACTTTCTACTTGGTAATAAATTTCAGTTAATTGAGGTGAGTAGGGTCCATGTTTATGCCACGTATATGAAATATTAAAATCTAATCCAAATTTTTTTAAAAGATAAAATATCTTTTGAAATCGTTTTCTGTCGATGAATGATGAAATAGAGGGGTCAATTTTAAGGTTCTCGCAAATAAGAATAAATCGAGTGATTTTGTCTTTAATCTTTATTTCATTTAACATAGACAATATAATATTACACTTTTTATCTATATAAATTATTTGTGAGTGATGATTTTTTCTATTATATCACGAATAATTATATTAATAGTTTAATATTTTAAATATAATAATTTAAAAAAAAATCCAGTTCTTAAAATTAAATTTTTTTTTAAAAGGAAAAATGGATAGAATAAATGATCCTATTTATGGTTTAATTAGAATAAACCCAATTGAATCAAAGATTATTAATTGTTCAATTTTTCAACGTCTTAGAGACATAAAGCAATTGGGTTTATCTTATTATGTATATCCTACCGCTACACACAATAGATTTAGTCATTCCATCGGAGTTATGCATCTTGCAGATAAAATATTTACATTGCTTCGAAGAAAATATCCGGGAGAATATATTGATTATTTAGATGATAAAGCTCTAAAAAATTTAAGAATGGCAGCATTATTACACGATATTGGCCATTTTCCTTTTTCACATGCCTTAGAATTTTCCAAAGATAATAATTTACCAGAAAATCTACCATTTTTTGTCAATAAAGGGCATGAAAGTCTTTCTAAATATTTAATTGAAAATTCTTATATTAAGAATATCTTGGAAGAGGATGATAATTATAATATTGAAATAATCTGTGGTTTAATAACAGGACAATCTACAGATAATTTAATTTTAAATAATCTTATCCACTGGGACCTAGATGCTGATAGACTAGATTATTTATTAAGGGATAGTTATTTTACTGGTGTATCTTTTGGAGTAATTGATTACAATTATTTAATTGAAAATTTTGAAATCATACCAGAAGAAGACCCATATATAGGTATAAATGATAAGGCAGGAAGATCAATTGAAAATGTATTATATGCTCGTTATTCATTAAATGATAGAATTTATCTTCATAAAATTATAAAATATTATGAATATCTATTAAAAAATTTAGTTATGAGTTTTTTTAATGAGATTATTCCTGATTTTTTAATGAGTGATGACGATTTTAAAAAAATAATATTAGACCAAGACTCTACTCAATTTTTACAATTTACAGATACATTTATTTTAAATAAACTTCATGAAAAATTTAAAAAATTGAAAAATACTTCTCATCTTACTAATAATTTAAAAAATTATAAATCAGACCTAAGTTCTTTATTATTTAGAAAAAACAATGATGAGATTTTCAGTTATCCATATATAACTAAAAAAAAAGAAATTGATATGTTAGGGAGATTTGTAGAAATAGAAAAAATTCTTAAAAATTTAGACCCTAATTTTAATTCTAAAGAATCAAAAATACGATTAAATCGACCACGTAATAAGATTACAACTTTTGAAAAAGAAAATTATTCCATCTGGAATATCAGTACATCGGATTTAGAAGCAATTAAGGAGAAAGAAAAAGGTACTATTATGGTAATTAAAAAATCACAAGAAAGATGTCCATTTTATTTATGGGAAGGTTCATTTTTCAATGAAATATATGAATTTAATAATTTTCGAACCGATATATACATAAGAAAAGAAAATCCTGAGTTAATTCAAACATTTAAAAGTGATGCTGAAGGGAATATTATAAATATTCTTAATGATTAAAAATTAATTTTCTAATAATTAAATATAAAAAAAAAATTTAGAAAATTAACAATAAATGAGAAACCTTATTATGTTTTGCATCACCCACACTCAACTGTAAAAATAAGATCTTGGTCTAATCCATTGAATAATTTGAGGAAAATGCTCTCATCAGTTAAAAAATATGTAAGTGTTGGAAAAATTTTCGGACTTTCGCCACAACCATAATTAACTCCAATAATGCAAGACTAAAAAAATTGGATAATTATATTATAAAATTCACATCTGAATACGCTAAACTTTATGAAAACATGAAAAATTCTAAACACAATTATTCTTTAGCAATAAAATCATTGAAATTTTATTGGTTCATTATGCTCGGCAATAATTACTTCTATTTCTGAGGTATGAAAAAATCTCTCAAAAAACTTAGCGTGTTCCGTATGAATTGGAATTAAATATCGAGGATTAACTTCATGTATAAAATTAATCAAATCATGTGGCGTCGCGTGTCCGGATGCATGAATACGATAAGCCGGGATTCCAAGTTTCTCTAATTCCTTACTTATAGTTTTCGTATTATCATAGAACTCCTCAACATAGGGATCAACACTTGAAGAAATAAACAAACCCTTGAGATTATGGTTAAGGTTATTCATTAGATCATCATAAAGATGAGTTATATATATAAAATAGTTTCCTTCCAAATCCTTCAGTTGATTATACTCAATAAATCTCTCTCCTTGCTGTTGTTTGTAAATCGCTTGACGAA
>CAYOFL010000136.1:0-7524 GCA_964403165.1 uncultured Ignavibacteria bacterium | reverse complement strand
TCAACTTCTTTGTTAGCGGCATCATGTGCAACCGATATTTTATTTGATGCTGCATTTATATTCCTGAATTGTAAATCAACACCGACTTTTGCATCATAAAGTCCGATACCACCAACGCCCTGATTTGAAGCGGTATTCGCCTCTCCGCCTCCAGCGGTTGCACACACCTTTGCCAATCTCCTACCGATATCCGACAATTGCGATTTAATTATTCTTATTTCATCAGCGACATTCATTATAAAGTTGTCCTTTTCGTCTCTCTCTCTCTCTCTCTCTCTCTCTCTCTCTCTCTGGCATTGTCATCTTATTTTAATTTCAACCCCGTCGTTAGAGTTTTGAGTTCAAGCGACCATTCACGTAATTCATTCGACCAGCCATGTATCAATCGTTGTGCATAATCCGCTTGGTTCTCGATTATCACATAATAACATCTTGGGATATAATCGGCTGGATAAAGACTATTGCCGTTATCATCTGGTATGATGATAAATTTTCCTCCATTTCTCTGAACCCGGAGAAGAAACAATTGAACTTCATCTTGATTGCGGACATCGTTGATATTCTTGAATGTCAAAGTGAATTTCTCGGCATAGGAATAATAATTCGACCAATCTTGGCCATACAGCGTTTTCTGATTGCCCATATAAAATAAAGGTCCGTCAGGACGTCCCGGTTGAAGATATGTATCTCTCTTGAACTGGCACCGCCTTCCAAGCACTCCCTCACCTATCTCTATATATCCATCTGAATTAGCCGTGTCTATAAATTCAAAACGAAAATATCGTTGGGTATGATTTATTCCCTTGCATGAATTCGGAAAAATGTGCTCATACATATTGGCGCAGATTTTGTTACTAATGATTCTGCTCGCCATATCTTCTGTCCAGGCTGGAGCAGCCTCCCAATCACAAATGCCGCATTCATTTGCGCAACCTTTGAGACTGAAGCGTTCCGGTGTCGTCGTGAGATTGTGATTGAAGATTCCAGCGAATGTCACAAGCTTATTCTCTCCCATATCGACACAGATCCATTCCGGTAAGCCCGCTGCCCCGACTCCTGAAAAACGCAGAGGCCAGGATGGACGTTCGTTATAAACATTTTCTTGACCATAGAAGCCGCTATCATCTTCAGAGCTAATATTGCCAACCAGAAAATCCCATCTATCACAGATAGTATGTCCATCAATGGCGGCGAATGTGATTGTTCCATATTCTATTCCATCGGCATCTTCTAATGTATACGCCGTTCCAGCGCCCGGAATCGGGATGTCATCCTCTTCCCATATCGCACCACCATCTTTCGACCATCTGAAAGTATCGGGCGATGGGACACTATCTTTTATCTCGACTCTCACATCTGCCGAGACGCCTCCTGTATAAACGCCTCCGGATGTGGCGTCATTCAGACCGACCCCGGTGAAGGTGACAACCGGAACGGAACCACCGAGCGTTGCGCTATTTATGTAATTTTCGATAACATAAGTAACCGACATTAAGCTACCCCTAAAATCTCTTTCAATTTAGTCTTGCCCCCCGCTTCCAGGCCTCGATACATTATGGGAATGATTTCATTCAATACATATTTACGTGTGAAATTCGGGTCAACCTGGTTGTTGAAAGCAAACTCATTTCTCACTGTGAGATTCACTTCGACCTTGCCCTTTGCCTGCGGTATATTGACAAGATCGTTTTGCCTCATTATGATTTCGGGATTACTAGGAGTGCCATGAGTTTCAACCAATCCAGGCGAAGTGAGAACCGCACCGAACTGTGCTGATGGAAATTTACCGAACTTTTTTACCATCGCTTGCACTGCATTGCGAATTTGTTTTGAGATATTTTCTATTTTGGCAAGAATCGAATTCGTATAATCGATTTTTGGAAACATTTCGCTTGCAAAGAAATTAGATTCATCCATTTTGTCGAGCAAGGCTGTTAATTGGATATGGCTTATATCCTTGAGTATAGCTTCCATCGTGCCCGTCTCGGGTTTCTTCTTGAAAAGAGAGCTTATGAGTTTGAAACCCGCATATGCGGCAAGCGCTATGCCTAGAACGATTGCGAGAGCCGGAGCCGCGGCTGCCAATGTTGTGGCCGCCTTTGCAATTGCTGTAGCCAAAGTAGTTATAAGGCTCGCTATTCCTTTTCCTATACCTGCGATAGTTCCCGCAATTCCGCCGAGTTCAGAACCGACTTTGCTTCCTGTGCTTATTGCATCAGTTTTGACCTTCGTAAAAGCACTTCCCAAATCCGAAACCAAACTTTTTGCAACATCTGTAATACCCAGAAGCATTCCCTGAATTAAATCAGTTGTCCAGGATTGAAGCATATTTTCAACAGCATCACCAAAAATTCCTTTAACTTTATTCCATAGAGAATTTTGACGTGCTTCTTCATCAATGGCATGTTGTTCTCTTGCCGCATCCTCTTCAGCTCGAATTCGCTCTGATTCTGTTTGATGATTTTCTTCAAGTTCTACCAATTGATTCTGTAAATCCTCTTCCTTTTGCAGTTGATCTGCCCTAGCTTTTTCGAGATCAGCTTGATGTTTTTGCTCCAATTTCAGAAGCATCCCTTGTTTTTTCTCTTCATCAGTCACGTTTTTCTCTATCCATTGTTTCCTTTTTTCATAATCATCTGTAAGCTTCCCTTCTAAATCCTCATAATATCCAGTGGCATCTTCAAGCTGTTTCTCTAAAAGCGATTTTTTCTCTTCATAGGTTTCTTGAGCATTTGCCAAGGCACTTTCCCAATAGCTGTTATCAAATTCTTTCATCTGGTAAGTAATGCTCTCTGTGATTCCTAACACATCAACAAAAACACCAGCCCATCCGGCGGCTAAATCCCTGGTAAAATCAAGAATGCGTTCAACCATAGATTTGAATGAAATAGTTATTGTTTCTGTTGTATCCCCAATTTCTTGTTTTAGTCTTTCGGCCAAACTTAACTGTTCATGGAATATGGGCGGCACAATACCCCCAAGCACTAACCAGGAATCCCCCATTTCTTCAGTTTCAATCTGAACTTCGCTTTCAGCCTGTGCCAAATCTTTAAAGGGGTCTTTTATGCGCTCTGCCTCCTCCCTTAATCCCTGAAGGCCCGCCGTATACTCAATTATGCTTATCTTTCCTTCGCCGAATTGTCGCGCCAATTCTATAGCCGGCGTAATTGTAAACTCCAAAAGACCAATAGTTGTTTTTAACGCTGGATTTAAATCTTCGTGTCCTTTCTTTAACGCCTTTAATTTTTCTTGATATTCTTCTAAGCTTATTTTGCCTTCCATAAAAGCTTTGGCCAGTTTGTCTATAGCAGTAGTCCCTTTTACAACTTCCTCCCTATGTTCTTTCCCGTATTTCTTCATGGCTTTCTGGAGTTCAACGCTTTCTTCTCCCCTGAAGATTGCAACGGCTAAAGCATTTGTATTACCCTTATATTTCTTTGTCAGTTCTATAAATTCCTTTCTTGTCAAACCTGCAGCATCCGCTATTTCCCTCAATTTCTGTCCCATTTTGTGTTCAGCTTCAAACGCCCGATAATCAGCTTCGACTAAATCATTTTTGGCATCTATGAGTTTTTTCGTAATATTGTAAGCTACTAAAGATGCAGCCGCAACTATTCCAATCGGACCAAGTAATGCCTTCAGACCCAGAGCCGCTTTGGCTGAAGAAATACCTAAAAAGTTCATACCCTGTATCAATCCGGGAAGTATCGTGAGCAAAGGTCCTAAAACAAGCAGTAATCCCCCTACTTTAAGGGCCGTCAGCCCTATCCATTCAGTCAATTTCGGATGTTCTTTAATCCAATCCGAAACCTTTTTCGCTATGTCTTTGACTTTTACAATAAGCTTTTCTATTGTCGGAGCCAAAGATTCACCAATAGATATAGCCGCATTCACAACTGTATTTCTCAAAAGCTTCAGTTGATTGTTAAAAGCCTCTAGCTGTTTTTCGGAAACCTCTCTTGTCTTCCCTCCCATATTTTTCAAGTCTTCAGTCCATTTTCTTATTTTTTCAGACGATCCCATCAAAGTTAATATGGAATCTTTCGTTCTGAGATTGAAGCCCAATTGTGCGAGCGCCGCCTCTCTTTGCTTTACGGTCATTGAACCTAGATAACCTTCCAAGTCCTGGATTATATCCGCGATGTCGCGCATGCTTCCATCAGCCTTGAAGAGAGAAATGCCGGCTTCGTCCCATGCTTTTTTATTTCGCCTTGTCGCATCAAAAAGCCCATTCAGCATCATGGTTAACCGTTGGCCCGCGAGTTGTCCTTTTATTCCCTTATCTGCATATGCGGCCAAAACAGCAACTCCTTCTTCAACTTCTTTATTTACGTTTACAAGGGCCGCAGCCGCTTTATTCGTCAAAGATTCGGCGAATTGTTTGACAGAGGCATTCGCAAGAGTATTCGCACCTACAAGAACATCGGAAACTCGAATAAGATTTTTCTCGTTTTCCGCAGCATTCTTTGAAGACAATCCCAGAGCAGTTTGGGCATCGGTCAAAAGATCGGTAGCTGTAGCCAAATCGAAAGTTCCAGCCTGGGCAAATCTAGCAACATCATCTAATACTGACATGGATTGTTCTGCATCCATTCCGGCTGACGCCAAGAAGAAGTATGCTTCAGCAAGTTCTTTCGCCGAATATGTCGTCTCCTCTGATATAGTTTTGGCAACTTCGGACATTTTTTTCCTAGTTTCATCGGAGACATCGCCCATGATTGCAAGAGATTCAGTCATAGCCTGATCGAAATTCGCGTATGCTTTTACCATCAAGCCGACTGCACCGACAATTACCCCTCCGGCCACAGTCATAGCCCGACCCATTGTAGCAAAGCTTTTGCTGTTTCTCAGCACAAGTCCGCTAAGACTTTTCTGGTCTTCTTTGACTTTTTTTATAGACTGATTCCATTGATCTTTCTTTAATTGAAGCTCGCTTACGATTGCGCCTACTTTAAAAGCCAAATTAACCTCTCTTCCTTATTTTCATGTCTTCCCAATTCGCCTCAATTTCCTCTCTCTTTCTATCTATGCCTTCAAGCATGTAATACTCATTGAGCATGTCATCATAGACTTCCCTTGTCTTTTCTCCTCCTCCGAATCCAAGGTTAATCATCTGAAGCATGGAAAGATCTCTCAATAATTCCTTTCTTCGAGCTTCTATCATCCATCGAAGTTCATCCCTGACGTCCAGATTATAGAGCTCCTCGCCCGGGAACTGGCCTGGAAACTCTCTCGCTATGAGAATTACTGTTTGCTTCCAGGCCTCTTCCGGTTTTTTGGGATAGCCTTCTTTACTTGATCTTTTTTGACCCAGGCACTTCCGAACGAAGCGGTGACTAGTTTCAACCGTTCTTTTTCGATTTCCACGAATTTTCTTTTAACGAAAATATAGATATTTTCAACTTCTCTTTTGTCGAGCTCTTCAAGAACTGCCATAGGAACATCGAACATAAGCTGAACTATTTTATAGAGCGCATCCACATTTTCTTTATCGACAAGTTTATCGAGTTCATCGATTTTTGCCAAAACAGCTTTGGTTGTTTTTAGGCTCTGGTAAGCCTGATCATCAATCACAATCTCGATTGGATCATAAAGACTTTTCTTTGTACTTAAAATAAGTCGATCTTCAAGTTTTTTTTCGTCCATTATTCAGCTCTATCATGCTGGACCATAACGGTACATTTTGCCGAGACCTTCTGTGGTATCCTGACTTGGGAATACTTTAAAAAGAACTTTCGCCACTCTTTGTGCGCTATTATCATAAACAATTTCCTGATCGATCACCGGAAAGCATCTGAAAAAGTGTGTCCATTCTGTAGTGGTTGCGGATGCGACGTTATCTTCTGTTGGCTTGACGATAATTTCTGCTGCATGTGCATACATGGCATTTCCTACGGCATTAGAAACCGTGAGCCTTGTTCCGACTATCACGCTACCCTCAATAACTTCTGAAAGCTGATGCAATGAGTTTCTTGTCATTGGGACTTCAACTTCAACTGTTCGTCCTTTCGTAACGGCATCAACAGAAGTTTCGCCTTGAGCATCTTCAAGAATATCAGAAAAAAGAAGAGTATCTCTCCATTTTACCCCGCCAAATGTCGGGTTGAGGTCGATATTCGCTCCAGTCGGATCCCAGCGAACAAAACAAGGTCCTAAATCTCTGTACGGTGCTACTGGCATTTTTACCTCCTAAAAAAATAATTTATTAGTTAATGAGAATTTTCATCCCATTAATCTCGACTCCTAATTTTCCAAATATAATTTGTGCTGAATTCATGCCTTCCTTTATCGTCTATTCCCAAATATTGAGGAGGAGCAACTGCCTCAATAACCATTGCCTGAAATTTTTCTCCAATGATAACTTCTGGCAATTCCCAACCTGAAGATCCATGAAGGAAATCATAGACCTCATAAGAATCATCTCGGGGATCCCAATAGTTCTCACTTTCACCTCTTGCGAGAATTTGAATCATCTTGTCTGTTCGATCCGGCAGATCGAAATATAAGGCGCCGCCTCCTGATTCTGCAACCAAAATACATCTATCAGGCGAATCAAGTGGTCTCCAGCCAGATTGGATTGTTCCAGCCGCCCTTGAAAAAGTCGTGTTATCCTCAATGAATTGACATATAGCTTTCAGCATTTATTTGCCCATATTTTTTATTGTCATTGCCGCGATCTTTATGTATTTTTCTTTATACGCAACCATTTTTGATTCGAGCCATTTCCGCCCAGGGTTTAGAATTCCTTTTCTAGGTACAAAATGATATTGTCCTGGTTCCGATTCATGGAGCTTGGCTGCATATTTTATGTTATAACCTGCCTCAACCGATATCTTGTTATACTTAATTTCCGGCTTCTCGACCTTCTTTGATCCTCTCAGATCACCATGCCAATATGGAGTTTGAGGCGCTTTCTTATCAGCATCTTGCAGCATCTCAGCGGCGGCATTAAAAATCCCTTTTGCCGTAAAGCTAGGAATTTTGTTTTCCACAAGAGGAAAAAATGTCTTGTCAAATTTCTTGAAATCAATACCAAATGATGATTTATCACTCATTGAAAAAATATCCTTATTCCTATATTGGAAAAATCTTTTGCCGGCTCTAACATAAATATTGGATAATCAACACCGCTTATCCTCAATTTATCCAGATGATCTATTGTTCCATCATAGGCCAAAAGAAAATTCCCTCTTGAAATAACTTCCTCTCCTGCAAGATTCCGGACTAACTTTGTTTTCCATTCTAAATATCCACTAACTGGTTCAAGAGTCGAAGGATTCGGCTTATTCCATTCATCATAGGCTGGAATAGGCGCCCTTACGATATGGATACTATCAACACTATATGCATCTAACATCAGTATCCTCCTCTGACCGCTATGGCCTCTTCAGATGTAGGCCCAGCTGAATGTTCACATCGGGGATGATATGGAGGCCATCCTTCCATAAATGGATATGTAGGGTGCTTTCCGGATATTGAATAAATATTCCCGGCTTTCGCAACAGCTTCCTCTGGCGTCTCTTT